>JADCEV010000033.1 GCA_020249865.1 Roseomonas sp.
CATTTCGGCTTCCGAAAGATCAAGCAAGTTCTTGCCATTGAAGCGGATGGCACCGGCCAGCTTGCCGGGCGGTTCCGGGATCAGGCGCAGGATGGACATGGCGGTGACGGATTTGCCGCATCCGCTTTCGCCCACCACGGCCAGCGTCTCGCCGGCTTCAACATGAAAAGAAACGCCATCCACCGCCCGATTGATGCCATCGGGCGTGCGGAAATGGGTTTGCAGATTGTCAATTTCGAGCATCGCCATGGGTCAGAGCCTCTTTGCCATGCGCGGGTCGAGCGCATCCCGCAAACCATCGCCGAGCAGGTTCACGGCCAGCACGGTGATCGACAGGAAGATGGCGGGGAAAAAGACGATATAGGGTTTCACCTGCCAGAGCGCGCGGCCTTCGGCCATGATATTCCCCCAGGATGGGATGATGGGCGGCGTACCGGCGCCAATGAAGGACAGGATGCTTTCCACAATCATCGCCGAGGCGCAGATATAGGTTGCCTGCACGGTGATCGGCGCCAGCGTATTGGGCAGGATATGGCGCCAGATGATCACCGGCGTGCGCGTGCCCGCCGCCACCGCCGCATCCACATAAGGTTGCTCACGCAGCGAAAGCACCACGCCACGCACCAGGCGGGAGACGCGCGGGATTTCCGCAATGGTGATGGCGATGATCACATTTTGCACCGAACCGCGCGTGAGTGCCATCAGCGCGATGGCAAGCAGGATCGGCGGGATGGACATCATGCCATCCATCACGCGCATGATGATGCTATCGGCCCAACGCACGAAGCCGGAGATCATGCCAATCGTCAGGCCAATGATGGAAGCGAGCACGGCCACCGAAAACCCGACCAGCAGCGACACGCGGGCACCATAGAGCACGCGCGAATAGATATCGCGCCCCAGCATATCCGTGCCGAACCAATGCGTGGCGGAGGGTTCGCGCGTGCGCAGCGCTGGGGCAAGTGCGGTGGGGTCCTTGGTAAATAGCAGCGGGGCGAAAATCGCCACCAGCACCATCAGCGTCACCAGCGATCCGCCAATGGCAATCGCCGGGTTGCGCCGCATGAAGCCGAAAAACCCGCCACGCGCCTTGACCGGCGGCATGATATCGGGAAGCGAGGGCGCCACCGCGACATTCGCGGCGGTGATGCCCTTGGGGTCGAGGATGGAGGCGGACATCAGTATCTGATCCTCGGGTCCAGAATGGTGTAGAGCAGGTCAATCAAAAGATTCACCAGCACATAGACAAAGGAAAACAGGAGCACGACGCCCTGGATCACAGGATAGTCGCGCCGCAGAATGGCATCCACCGTCAGGCGCCCAAGGCCCGGAATGGCGAAGACGCTTTCCGTCACCACCGCGCCGCCGATCAGCAGCGCAATGCCGATGCCAATCACGGTCACGACCGGCACGGCAGCGTTCTTCAGCGCATGCAGGAACAGGATGCTCCGCTGACCAGCCCCTTTGGCGCGGGCGGTGCGGATATAATCCTGTTGCAGCACTTCAAGCATGGTCGCGCGCGTGATGCGCGCGATCAGCGCGATATAGACAGTGCCGAGCGCCACGGCGGGCAGGATAAGGTTCTGAAACCAGGGGAAGAAACCCTGTTTGATTGGCGTATAGCCCTGCACCGGCACCCAATCGAGTTCCAGCGCGAAGATATAGGCCAAGACATAACCCACCACGAAGACGGGGACGGAAAAGCCAAGAACGGCAAATCCCATCACCGTACGGTCAACCACCGTGCCCTGCTTCCAGGCTGCGATCACCCCCATCGGGATGGCGACCGAAACCGCCAGGATGAGCGTGATGATCATGAGCGACAGCGTCGGTTCAATACGCTGCTGGATCATGGTTGAAACCGGCAAATTCGTGAAAATCGAAACGCCGAGATCACCCTGAAGAATACGCCAGACCCATTCCCCGAACCGGATCAAAAAGGGCCGGTCGAGGCCGAGGCTGGCGCGGATGCGTTCCACATCTTCAGGCGTCGCCTGATCGCCCGCAATCACCGCGGCCGGATCACCGGGCGCGACGTAAAGAAGGCTGAAGACAAAAAGCGCGACGAAGGCCATCACCGGAATGGTGGCCAAGACGCGTCGGACGATATAGGCGAACATGTTCCCGGCAATCTTTCCTGATTAGGCCTTGTTCACACCCCAGAAGAAGGGCAGCGGGCCGCCGACAATGCCGGTGACATTGCTGCGCCACGCCTGATAGGTCTTGTAGAAGCCGGTTGGCGCATAGGTCATGTGGCTCATGGCGGCGGCATTCATTTCCGCAACCGCGGCCTTTTCCGCCGCAAGATCTGGTGCCACGAACCACTTGTCGCGCGCCGCTTCCACCGCATCATCCTTGGGCCAACCGAACCAGGCGCCATCGCCATGGGCGCGAAGGGCCAGATAGGCCGCCGGGTTGATGCAATCCGCACCCGCATGCCAGGTGTGGAAGATGTGCCAACCGCCCTGACCGGGCGGTGATTTGGACGCGCGGCGCTGACCAACCGTGCCCCAATCGGTCGCCACAAAATCCACATTCATGCCAATGGAACGCAGCAGCGCATTGGTCACCTCACCCATGGCCTTGAGCGGCGCCTGATCCTGCCCAACCAGCACCGTGATGGGCTGGCCATTATAGCCGGCTTCACGCAGCAGCGTACGCGCGGCGGCAACATTGCGCGGCCCCTTCAGGATATCGCCACCGGCTTCCGTATAAAGCGGGGTGCCCGGCGTGAAGAAGGAAGGCAGCGTCTGCCACAGCGCCCGGTCATCACCGACCACCGCACGCATATAGTCTTCCTGGTTCAGCACCATGGCAACGGCACGGCGCGCCCGCACATCATTGAAGGGCGCGTGCAAATGGTTGAAGCGGAAGGAACCGATATTGCCAAGCGGGTCCGCGATATCCACGCGCACATTGCGGTTGCGGCGCAGCGCCGGGATCAAATCTGTCAGCGGGGTTTCCCACCAATCAATTTCGCCATTCATCAGCGCCGCCGAAGCCGTCGCCGGGTCTGGCATGATGATCCATTCGATACGCTCCACCCCCATGCGCTTGCCGCCAGCTAACCATGACGGAGGTTCATTGCGCGGAACATATTGATCAAACCGGGTAAAGACCGCGCGGGCGCCGGGCACCCATTCATTGCGCACAAAGCGCATCGGGCCGGACCCCACGAATTCCGTGACCTGCTGGAAGGGATCGGTGCGCGCGATACGTTCCGGCATCATGAAGGCCATTGGCGTATTGTTCTTGCCAAGCGCCAAAAGCATCTTGGGGTAGGGCGCCTTCAGGCGCCAACGGAAGGTGCGGTCATCCACCGCCACCAATTCTTCCTGGATCGCGCGGATCATCTGGCCCATGCCATCGCGTACCGCCCAGCGATTGAGGCTGGCGACGCAATCGGCCGCGGTTACGCGCGTGCCATCATGCCACATCAGCCCTTCGCGCAGACGGAAGGTCCAGACCTTGCCATCAGAGGAAACTTCCTCGCTTTCCACCATCTGGCGCTTGGATTCCAGCTTGTCGTCAAAGCCGTAAAGCGTGTCCCACACCAGGGCGGCAGCATTGCGCACCACATATTGCGTGCCCCAGATCGGGTCGAAATTGGCCAGATTGGCCTGCGGCACGAAGCGCAGCGTGCGCGCGGCAGCGCCCTGCGCCAGCGCCGGGGCGGAAAGCCCGCCCACACCCGTCAGCGCCGCAACGCCGGCTGTTGCCTTGAGGAAGTTTCTACGATCCATCTCCCGTCTCCCATACTGTGTTCGGGGCAGCCCAGACTGCCCAGTTGAAAATCACTCTGCCTCATAGAATGGCAAAGCAGAGCCAATAACCCCGCTTAGCCTGCTTTGAGTGCGGCGCAAATAGCCGGGATCCCCCCTGGCACTAAGCCGACCCCACCAAGGAATGCATGGGCCATGCCAGCAGAGCGCACCATGGCCGCGCCTGGGGTGGCAAGGCCGCCCCTGCCCTTCAGCCCCGCCTGATGCCCCAATAAAGTGCCAGGCCCGGCACGCGCCCGGTCAGATTGGCGCGCAGCGCGGTCATGGATTTGTAGGAGCCAAGCGGAATATAGGGCAGTTCATCCATCGCCACCGTTTGCATATCCCGCGCAATGGCCTGCTGCGCGGCAAGGTCTGGCGCGTCGAACCAGGCATCGCGCAATTCCTCAAGCCGCGGGATATCCGGCCAGCCGAACCAGGCATTGGTGCCATTGCCGCGCAGCGGGAAATGCGCCGCAGGATCGGCAAAATCGAAGGACGAGAAGGAGGTAAACAGCATGGACCAGCCGCCACGCTCCACCGGCTCCCGCGAGGTGCGCCGCTGTACGGTAGTGCCCCAATCGCTGAGCACAATATCGGCATTGAAGCCAAGCCGGCGCACCAGATCGGCACCCACCTGCGTGAGCGCCGCCGGCACCAGAATATCGGTCGGGCCAATCAGCCGCATGGTTTGGTTCGTGTAGCCCGCGTCACGCATCAAGGCCCGCGCGCGGTCAATGCTGCGCGGCCCCATGAGTGGCGCGAGGCCAGCGTCATTTGCAAGCGGTGTGCCCGGCGTGAACATGCCAACGCCCGTGGTGAAGAGCGATGCATCCGTGCCGACCGAGGCCTGCATGAAATCCTGCTGGCTGATTGCGGGCAGCAGCGCCTGGCGCAGCGCCTTGTTGTTGAAGGGCGCATGCGCATGGTTGAAGCGGAGAATGCCGGTCAGCGGCAGCGGGTCAATCGCTTCAATCACCACTTGCCGGTTGCGGCGGAGTAGCTGCTGCACTTCCGGCGGCGGCTGTTCGTACCAGTCAATCTCGCCGGTTTGCAGCGCAGCCGCCGCAGTCGCTGCATCCACAATGATGTGCCATTCCACGCGGTCAAAATTGGCGATTTTTGGCCCGGCGGTCAGGCTTGGCGTGCCGGATTGCACGGGCACGTAATCGGCGAAGCGTTCATAGACCACCAGGCTGCCGGAATTGAATTCATTGGCCTTGAAGCGGAAAGGGCCGGACCCGATGGCCTCACGCACCTGCTGGAAGGCATCGGTCTTCGCCAAACGCTCCGGCATGATGAAGGCCGGGCTATTGGAAACCTGGGCCAGCGCATGGAACAGCAGCGGGAAGGGTTTTTTCAGCCGGAAGCGGATGCGCATGTCATCCACGACCAGAATATCATCCGTGACGGTCGCAAGCTTCTGGCCAAAGGGGTTGCGCCGCATCCAGCGTTGCAGGCTTGGCACCACATCCTGCGCGCGCACCGGCTCCCCATCATGGAATTTAAGTCCCGGTCGAAGCGTGATCGTGACACTGCGCCCGCCATCATCGCTGCTATGGCCGGCGGCCATTTGCGGCTGCGGGCGGAATTGCGCATCCATCCCGTAGAGCGAGTCAAACACCATATGCCCGAAATTGCGGGTGATATTGGCCGTGGTCCAAATGGGATCGAGGCTGGTAAGGTTCGCCTGCGGCACCATTTTCAGCACGCGGTTTTGCGCCGGTTGCGCAATGGCAAAGGATGGCAGCGTGCTTGCTGCTGCAGCGGCACCTGCTGCGGCGCCAAGTTTGAAGACATCACGTCTTTGCATGAAAACCCCCTATTGATTTCCTTGTATCAGACCCGCTTGCGGCGGGCGGCGCAAGCGCCGTTTGGCCTCAGCCAGGCTTATGGCCGAAGCCCAAGGCCGGTTGCTGGGCAGTATCGATCCAGATTGCCTTGCTTTGCGTCAGCTCGGCCAGCACCTCCTGCCCCGAGGAGCGGCCATGGCCTGAGGCACCAAAGCCACCAAAAGGCACCGAGACATGGATGGTGCGATAGCCATTCACCCAAAAGGTCCCTGCCCTGACCCTGGCCGCCACGCGATGCGCCCGTCCCAAATCACGCGTCCAGACCGCGCCGGCCAAACCAAAGGGCGTGGCATTGGCCAGTGCGATGGCCTCATCCTCGTCATCGAAGGGGATGGCGGCGACGACGGGGCCGAAGATTTCCTCCTGCGCTGGGCGCGCCTCATTGGAAAGCCCGGCGAGCAAAGTGGGTGGCACCCAAAAGCCGCCTTCCGGTAATGCGCCTGGCCGCGTCGCCGCCATGACCGCAGCGCCGGAAGCGGCACCTGCGGCGAGCAGTTCCCGCACATGGGCGAATTGCCGTGCATTGGCCACAGGGCCCATTTCGGTTGCGGCATCCAAGGGATCACCCAACCGAATGCGCCGTTGCGCTTCGGCAAGCGCGGTGACGAAACGATCATGCAGGCTGCGCTGCACCAGAAGCCGCGAACCAGCGACACAGGATTGACCGCTGCCGGCATAGATCGCCTGCTGCGCCCCCTGAATGGCGCTGGCGAAATCGGCATCATCGAAAACGATATTCGCACTTTTGCCGCCGAGTTCGAGCAAGCAGGGCAGGCCGCGCGCGGCGGCCGTTGCGGCAACGGCACGCCCCGCCGCGACACCGCCGACAAAGACAACCTTGGCGATTTCGGGGGCGGCGAGCAAAGCCGCTCCGGTACCCTGCCCCGGCCCGGCGATCACTTGAAACAGGCCACGCGGCAGCCCGGCTTTTTCCGCGAGCAGCCCAAGGGCGAGCGATGTCAGCGGCGTGAATTCCGATGGCTTCAGCACGACAGCATTGCCCGCGGCGAGTGCGGGAAAGACATTCCAGCCGGCGGTGAAAATCGGCGCATTCCAGGGCGTGATGGCAAGCACCACGCCAAGCGCCTCGCGTCGCACCATGACGGTGTGGCCCGAGGGCACGGGGATGATGCGGCCTTCGATCTTGTCGCACCAGCCGGCCCAATATTCGGCCATTTCCGCCACACGCGCGACCTCGGCCCGTGTATCGCGCAAGGGCTTGCCGGTTTGCGCAGATTCCAGACGGGCCAGATGTTCCGCGTTTTGGCGGAGCAACGGTGCAATGGCCCAAAGCCGGCGACCGCGTTCTGCGCCACTCAACGCCTGCCAAACGCCCTGCGCGCGGGCGGCACTGCTGGTGGCTTGCGCGACAAGGCCAGGGCCAGCGCTGGCATAGTCCAGCAGCGCCGCGCCGGTTGTCGGGTCTTGCAGCGTGATGGTGGCGCCATCGCCTGCGATGATTTCGCCATCCACCAGGCTGCCTGTGCGCCCACCCAAAAGCGCGGCGACTTCGCTGGCAAGAACGGCTTTGGCGCTGAAGGGGGTCATGGCTTGGCTCCTTCAAAAAGTACTGCGGAAAGCCGGTTGAAATCCGCCGCATCCGGCACGGCGTCACGCAATTCCTGCCAGAGCGCAGCGGCGCGGCCGGTCGCTTCCAGCCTTACGCCCAGTTCCTGCGCGAGTTCCAGCGCCAGGCCGACATCCTTGCGCATCAACCCCGCGCTGAACCCTGAGTCAAAGCTGCCGGGGATGATCCAGCGCGGCCAATTCACCTCGGTCACCGCGGATCGGCCAGAGGCGCCATTCAACACCGGCAAAAGCGCTTCCGGCGCCACCCCGGCAGCGGCACCAAGGCGCAGCGCCTCACCGGCCGTCACCAAATGGCTCGCGACGAGCAGATTATTCACCAGCTTCGCCACCTGCCCCGCACCGGATGGCCCGATATGCAAAAGCCGCGCGGTGAGGTGTTGCAGCAAGGGGGTGGCGCGTTCCAAGGCAGCGGCATCGCCACCCACCATCATGGCCATGCTGCCCGCCGCGGCACCCGCCGGACCGCCCGAGACCGGCGCATCCAAATAGAAAACGCCACGCGCCCTGGCCTGTTCCGCGAAACCGCGCACGGCACGCGGCGACAGGGTGGAGGTATCAATAATCACAGCACCCTGGGGCAAGGCGGGGAGCACATGGCCAAGCACTTCGGCCACTGCGGCATCATGTGGCAGGGAGAAGATGGTGAGATCCGCCACGCTGTCGGCGATATCCGCGCCGATTGCCGCGCCCGCCTGCCGGGCCGCCGCGCGCTTGGCGGGGTCCAGATCCCAGGCGCGTGGTTGGTGGCCCGTCGCCAATAGCCGCGTGAGCATGGCCATGCCCATATTGCCGAGACCAATCACAGCGACCATGCGCGCTTCCCTTCAGACCAGGATTTTCCGGGGCCATGTGATAGCGCCGGAACGGCGTAAGGGCCATGGCGGTTTGCACTGCCCAGCTTTCCTGCGTAACAGGCGCGCATGGCAGTTCAGGCGATCCTTGCGCACATTGAAGGCATGATCGGTGCGGCGCGCTTTGGCGTGCTGATGGAATTTCTGCGCTTTGGTGTGGTGGGCACCATTGGTTTCGTCGTGGATACTGCGGTGCTTTATGCGGGGCTGGCGCTCGGGCTTGGGCTTTATGGCGGGCGCGCTGTGTCCTACCTGGTGGCGGCGACCACGACCTGGGCGCTCAATCGGGTTTGGACATTCCGCGGGCGCGGCGATGGGCCGGTGCACCAGCAATGGGCGCTATTTCTGGTGGTCAATCTGGTGGGCTTTGCGATGAATTACGGCACCTATGCCGCGCTGATCGCCCTTGTGCCGGTAGTGGCGGCGCATCCCGTGCTGGGTGTCGCTGCCGGGGCGATTGCGGGGATGTTCGGGAATTTCGTGCTGTCGCGCCAATTGGTGTTTCGCGCGCGGGGTTAGGCGCGATGGGGTGAAGTGCCCCACCGCGCCATTCAGATCTCAGCTCCGCACGAAGCTGCAGCCACCGTCAGCAAGTGGGCGGAAAGCGTTATTCGCCTCGGTCGTTTGCAGCAGCTTGTAATAGTCAAACACACCGCGGCTTTCCTCGGGCTTTTTCACCTCAAACAAATAGGCCGGGTGCAGCTTGCGGCCATCGGCGCGGATGGTGCCGGGGCCGAAGCAATCATCGTCGCAGGGAATGGCCTTCATGCGCGAAACCGTGGCCGCCCCGCTTTGCTTGGCTTGCGCCGGCCCCATATCAATCACCGTCTTCAGGTAATGCAGCACCGCCGCATAGCCGCCGGCGTGGTTCATGCAGAGCGCATTCTGCCCGATATTGGGCCGCACACGGGCTGAGAAAGCACGGGTGCGATCATTCAAATCCCAATAGAAGGTTTCGGTGCAGATCAGCCCTTGCGTGGTGGCAAGCCCCAAGGAATGCACATCCGGCAGGAACATCAGCAGGCTGGCCAGCTTGATGCCGCGGCGCATAAGGCCGAATTCCGCCGCCTGCTTGATGCAATTGATGGTGTCACTGCCGGCATTGGCAAGCCCGATCACCTTGGCGCGCGAGGCCTGCGCCTGCACCAGAAAGGCCGAGAAATCGGTCGTGCCCGGGAAGGGTGTGCGCACCTGGCCCAGCACGCGCCCGCCGGCATTGCGCACGAAATTCGCCGTGTCGCGTTCCAAGGCATGGCCAAAGGCGTAATCGGCCGTGATGAAATACCAGCTATCGCCCCCCGCGCGCACCGTGGCGCCGCCGGTGGAATTGGCCAGCATCCAGGTATCATAGGTCCAATGGACCGTATTGGGCGTGCAGGCACGCCCCGTCAGATCCGACGTGGCGGAAGTGGTATTCAGGAAAACCTTGTTCTTGTCGCGAATGATTTCATTGGCGGCCAGCGCGACGGAAGAAGCGCCGCCATCCACAACAACATCAACGCCATCGCGATCAATCCATTGCCGCGTCAGGTTGGAACCGACATCGGGGCGATTCAGATTATCGCCAAAAAGCACTTCGATATTGAAGCCGCGATTGCTCATTTCAGCGGCTGCCTGCCGCACACAGGCGAGTTCGGTCGGGCCGCTCACGTCGCGATAAGTGCCGGAAAAATCCGTCAGCAGCGCAATCTTGATGGTATTCGCGGCCTGGGCCTTTGCGCTTTGCCAGGGCAGGCCACCAATGCCGGTGCCAATACCCGCGCCGGCCGCGAGCGCCGTGCGACGTGTTACATTCATGACGTTACCTCCCAAAACGGTTCGAAGCCTTTGCGGCTAGGTGAAGGCTACGCCTTCTGGAAGGAAGGTAAAGCCCCCCGGTAGAATCAGGTTTCAGGCGCCCTGCAACTGCACCTTTTCTTCAGATTTTTCGGCGGCATGGTGGAAATTGGCGCGCTGATAGCCGGTCATGAAATCGGGATAGGTAATAGGTTCCATCCGCCCCTGCGTACCATCCGCCGTGATCGGTTTCATGACAGCGCGGTAATTTGCATCCATGAAAAAGGGAATCGCATAGCGTTCGCGGCCGGAACGATTGATCACGCGATGCGGGGTCGCGAGGAAGCGATTATCCGTCCAGCGCCGGAGCATCATCCCGCCATTGATCAGGAGTGCGCCTTCAGGTGCCGGCGCATCCAGCCAGCGCCCATCCGGCAGCCGGAGCGACAGCCCTGGCACCTTATTCTGCGCCAGAATGGTCATGAAGCTGGTGTCCATATGGGGCGCGATGCCGTATTCATTCTCGGGCGCGGTTGGTTCCTGCGGCGGGTAATGCGACATGCGCAGCGTGAACATGGGTTCCTGGAAGAAGGGCGCGAAGTAATCGGCGGGCAGGCCAAGCGCGCGGGCATAAATCGGCAAAAGCGACAGCCCCAAGCCTTCAAAGGCGGCGCAGGCCTTCAGGATGTTTTCGCGAAAGCCGGGCAAAGCCGGCCATTGATTGGCGCCACGAAAGCGCACCTTGCCCACCACGTCAGGATGGTCAGCCGGCAGGTCACGTTTGAAGAACACGGCCTCATTCGCATTGGGCAGCGCCACTTCGCCCACCGCATTCACGCGCGTGGTGGCACCCCGCATCGGCATATAGCCGATATTATGTTCATTGATCTTGAGCGCGAGTTTCGCTTCCAGCGGTTGCGCGTGAAACCGCGCCGCCTCGGCGAAGGTTTGATCGAGCAGCGCTTCCGGAATGCCGTGATTGCGCACGAAATAGAAGCCGACTTCGGTGAAGGCGTGGCGCAGTTCCTGGCCGAGCTGTTCAAGCGCACCGGGCGCGCCCGCGCGCAAGGGGGCAAGGTCGAGGACGGGAATACTGTCGGCCATGGCAAATGATCCCTGCTTTTCGGCAGGCAGCATCACGCCTCATGCGCGCAGGCGCAAGAGGCAGCCTTCAATTGGCCGAGCGGCTCAAATCCCACAAATTGGGCACGCTTTTATTGTCATAGCCTGAGATGAAATACTCGGGCTGGCTGGTCTCAGCGTTGAACATGGCGCGCTTCACGGCACCGATATTGGCGCCATAGACATGGATGCTGATGCTGGTGCGCCCTTGCACCGCATTTTCCACGCGATGCGTGTCGTAACTGTCGCTGCTCAAGACCACCACATCGCCGCGCTTGACCCGGTCAACGCGCCCCGGGCGCATTGGCCCGCCATTCGGGTCAGCGACCATTTCGGTCGAAATCTCCTCACCCTGATGCACGCCAACCAGGCCCCAGACGGTGTGGTTATGGACCGGAGTCTGTTGCCCCGGCCCCCACACGAAGCAGACCACCGAAAACCGCTGTTGCGGATCGCAATGCAGCAGCAACTGCCGATAGGTATCGGTTGGCGCCGTATATTCCGGCGGCAACCAATTGTCGGAAAGCACAAGCTTGCGGAGCAAGCCTGGAGCCTCCTTCAGGAAAAGGGCCTCATCGCCACCCGCATCGGCCAAGGCTGTCATGCCGCGGACGAAGTCTCGCAAGGGGGCGATGTCTTGAACCAGGGTGCTTCCGTTGTCCATGCATGCGATGATTGAGTATTTTCTGGCGGAATGCAACCATTAGTTTTATATTTTTTAAGAAACCTCCGCTGTGAGGACAATTCGGCCCGTCACCTTGCCATCTTTCAACCTATTGAGCGCTGTGTCGGCTTGATTAAGCGGCATACGGGTAATCGGAATGCCCGGTAAACCACCTTTTTGGGCAATGCCGACCAATTCTCGCAACTCCTTGACATTGCCCACATATGAACCTTGGATCGTGAGCGCGCGCATCGGCATGACCGGTAGCGGCACGGCCAATTCCCCGCCGAATAGCCCCACCTGCACCAGCTTGCCGCCCTTGCGCAGCGCATCAAAGGCGCTCCGCGCTGTTTCGGTCCCGTTCACCAGGTCGATAATGGCGCGCACCGGGCCGCCACAGGCATCCATGATGCGCTTGGCCGTGCCGGCATCCCCGCCCTGGACGATATCGGTCGCTCCTTCCCGCTTGGCGGCTTCGAGCTTGGAAGCGCTGACATCCACCATCACGATTCGCCGATGGCCCTTGGCCTTCAAAACGGCAATCGCATTCAAGCCAAGCCCGCCCGCGCCAATCAGCACAATGGGTTCATCCGCCGGCATCGGCATGACCTTGTTGATGGCGCTGAACACCGTAATGCCCGAACAGGCATAGGTCGCGGCCAGGGCGGGGTCGAGGTTGCCCACCGGCACCAGATGCCGCGGTTCCGGCGCCAGCACATGCGTTGCGTAGCCACCATGCTGATAAACGCCGAGGCTTTTCGGCGCGAGGCACATGTTATCCTCATCCGCGAGGCATGCGTCACAGGTGCCGCAGCCAACCCAGGGAAAGACCACCATGTGATCGCCAACCTTAAGGCCCGCGCCATTCGCCTCCGGACCCCATTTCAGCACGCGCCCGACAATCTCATGCCCCATGGCCAGCGGCAGCTTCACCCCGCGATCCGAAAGCTTCAGATAACCGCGCGAGCCAAGATCATAGCCGCCTTCCCAGATATGCAGATCGGAATGGCAAACCCCGGCATGGGTGATTTCAAGCAGCACCTGTTTTCCGGTCGGCTCCGGCGTTGGGATATTGATTTCCTGAAGCGGTTTTCCGGCTTCAACAACTGCCCAGGCGCGCATGGCTGACTTCCCTTTGTCTTGACGTTGACTGCATGGGAACAAGCCTGGGCCTTCCGGTCAAGCGCTTCGATGCCACGGCCCATGTGGTTTTGTTTTGACCTCACACGAAAGCGGCCTAAGCTGACTGCCTCAATCGGAGGAACGAAGATGAATAATCCATGGGGCCAGGGCGCTGGCAGCGGCATTGGCGATTTGCTGGGCGCCATGATGGGCGGCGGTTCGGCCGATGGCCTCGCTTCCCTGGTGGGCAAGCTGCAACAGGGCGGGCTTGGCCAGGAAGTGGAAAGCTGGGTGGGCTCTGGCGAGAATCTTCCCGTGGCACCCGAACGATTGGCCCAGGCCTTTGGCGGCGATGAGCTTGCCGGGCTGGCGCAGCGTTTTGGCGGTGGCGCGGCTTCCGGCGGTGCGCTTGCCGGTGTTTTGGCCCAGCTTCTACCCGCCGTAATCAATGGCATGACACCGCAAGGGCGCTTGCCGCAATCGCAAGCCGATATGGGCGGCGGGCTTGGCGATGTGCTGGGGAGCGTATTGTCCGGCATGATCGGTGGGCAGCAGCAACAGCCACAGGGCGGGCTGATGGATATGCTTGGTCCCCTGATGGGGGCGATGGCCGGCGGGCAGCAAGCACAGGGCGGCGGTGGCTTGGGCGGTTTGCTCGGCGGCTTGCTTGGCGGGGCGAGTGGTGCCGCCGCAGCCGGCATGGCGGGCAAGGGCGGGAAGGTCTTGCCGCCGGGCGATGATTTGCCGAGCAAGCAGGCTGCCCTTGGCGGCGGCGGCGGCAAGGGCGGTTCTGGCAGCGGCTATCGCGATGATGATGTGGACCCGCGCAATCCGCTTGGCGATCCGGGCGGGTTGTTTCGGCGGCGCTGATCAGACGGCGCCTTCGGGGGCGGGTTCAATCCGGGCGGATATTATTCTCCCGCACCACCCTGCCCCAGGTCGCGATTTGGGCAGAGAGAAATTGTATAAAGGCGGCCTCCCCTTGCGGGTTGAGATCAATACCAAGGCCAATGATGCGCTGGCGCAGTTCCGGTACATCCAGGGCCTTTCGCACCGCTGCTTCCATGCGCGCCTTGATCGCATCAGGCAGGCGCGCGGGACCGAGGAAGCCCCAAAAAGCACGCGAATCAACGCCGGTGATGCCTAATTCCGTCATGCTCGGCACATCCGGGATATTGGGGCTGCGCGTCGCGCCGGTTTGCGCGAGGGGCACCAGCGTCCCAGCATCAATATGCACGCCAATGGCGGGGCGGGTGGCGATCGGCAAATCCACCTCACCGGCCGCAGCCGCGACCGCAAGCGGCCCACCGCCACGATAAGGCACATGCACCAGCTTGAAGCCGCCCGCGCGTTGAATGAGTTCCATGGTGAGATGCGCCAAGCTGCCATTGCCGATGGTGCCGTAGGTGATGGTATCTGGCCGCGCCTTCGCCGCCGTCACCACATCGGCGAAGCTGCGATAGGGGCGTGTGCGATGCGCCGTCAGCACCATGGGTGCGGTGCCGAACAGCAAAAGCGAGGTCAAATCGCGTTCGGTATCGAACCCCATATTGGGGATAAGCGCCGGATTGACCGCATGCGTGTCAAAGACAATGAGCCAAGTATTGCCATCAGGTGCCGCGCGCGCAACCTGCGCGGTGCCAAGCGAGCCTGACGCACCGCCGCGATTTTCCACAATGATCGGCACACCAAGGTCCGCCTGCAAGTAAGGTTGCAGCAGGCGCGCCAGCGCATCGGTAGAACCGCCCGGCGGGAAAGGCACCACGATACGAATGGAACCTGTGGGCCAAGTGCCCTGCGCGCTGGCAATGTGCGGCGCGGCAAGCAAGGCCGGCATGGCGGCCAGAATGGTGCGTTTGCTGATCATGAAACTCTTCTCCCGGTCTTTCTTGGTTCAGGCTTTTGGTGCGGGCGGCATGGCCTTTGCGGCCATCAGCGCGCGGCGGATTTCGGCTTCCGCCTTGTCCAATTCCACCGCCGCATCGGCGCGCTGGGCGCGGGCGCGTTCGGCGATGTTCAAACTATCTTCAATGGTTGCAACCAGCAACTGATTGGCCTGCTTCACCGCCGCCAGATCAAACACGCCGCGTTCGATTTCATTCCGCGCTTCGGCATTGCCCTGGCGCAGCCTCTCGGCATTCGCGGTCAGCAATTGATTGGTCAGGTCATTCGCCTGCTTCAGCGTCTGCCCCGCATCGCGCATGCGCTGGATGGCAAGTGCTTGCGCCAATTGCTGGCGCCAAAGCGGCACGGTATTGGCCACCACGGATTGGATCTTCGCCGCTAAGGCCTTGTCATTTTCCTGAATGAGCCTGATGGAAGGCAGCGCCTGCATCGCCACTTGCCGCGTCAGGCGCAGATCATGGACGCGCCGATCAAGCTCATCACGCGCCGCGCGCAGATCGCGCAGTTGCTGCGCCGCCAGCATATCGCCGGCGCTGGCCTTGCTTTCGGCTTCGGGGATCGCGGTGCTGTCAGTATTGTTCAGCACAATCTCGCCAGCGGCGATATGATCGCCAAGGCCATGGAACCAATCAAGCGTGGCGCCATAAAGCCGTTCCAGCTTTTCGACATCTTCCAATAGCCGCGTGCGATGCGCATCCAGCTTGTCGCCAATTGCCTCCACCTGGTCCTTCAGACCTTCGTAGCGGCTGACGACCTGTGCGGCTTCCGCGCCTGCCTTGTTGAACAGGCGCGCGAAAAAGCCGGGCTTTTCCGCCAGCCCCGAAACATCAAAGCCGCGCAGCGTGCTGAGCAGATTGCCAAGCGTCTGCCCTGCCTCCCCCGCTTCGCGGTTCTTGGCCCCTTCCAGCATGGCATCAGCCGCCGCCGAGGCGCGGGTTTGCGCTTCCTGCCCGAAGCGGAGCACGGCAGCGGGGTCCGTCACATCAAGCTGCGCGGCGAGGCGTTCAACCTCCGCCCGGCGTTCCTCAGGGGTCACGATGATGTCGCTCATGAATAGCCTTCCTCGCGCAGCCGATCGGCCAGCACCTTGACTTGAATATCGAGTGCCGCGCTTTCCTCGGCGCGGAGATCATCGCGGAGCCGCCGTGCGGCGGTTTCCAAATCACGCAGCAATGTGCCCAAAGCGGGCGGCGGCGCTGCGCCGGCTTCAAGGCGCGATGCGATGCGTTCCAGCCCATCCAAATGCACCACCAGGAAGCGGCGTGCGCGGGCAATACCCTCGGGCCGCGCTTCCAGATCATCCAGCACCTGGCCAATGACCCGCGCCACCGGCAGAAGGCGTGGTTCATGGCCGCGCATGGCAAGGGATTGAATGCCGGCAAGCCTGATGCGCGCATCCGCCAGCGGGCCAGAGGGCGGCGGTGGTGGCGGCGCGGGCGGCGCCGCTTCCGGGATTTCGGCGTAGAGCAGCCGCGTGCCGCCCCAGGCGCCAAGCGCGAATAATAGCCCAATGATCGGCCCTGCTCCGGCGCCAAGCCCGGTGGCGAGGCCAGCCGCCACACCCATGAGCACGGCGGCACGCTTGGCGTCGCCTTTCCTGGCGCGCTTCATGATGCGCGCGGCGATGAAGGGCAGACCAATGCCGAGCAGGCAGCCGATCAGCGCTGTCTGGCGCATCGCGAAAAGGTTGAAAAAAGCGGCCGGCAGCATCGCAAGGCCCATCATGGGCAGCAGCCAAAGGCGCCAGAAGCTATTCACAGCCCAAACACCGAAGCGACCGCGCGCCAGAGCGCCAGCAAGCCCGCCAACGCCATGGTGCCGCCCAGCAGCATGAAGCCAAGCCAGCGTTTGAGGGCCAGCGGCAGGCTTGGGGTTTGGGGCGCCGGCAGGGGCGCGTTGCGGTTTTCACTCACGCGGCCTTACATCGCCTTTGTGCCCGGCCCTATCAAGACCGGCAGTAAGCAGGAGTTGCACCATGGAACAAATCGCCATCATCGGAACCGGGCTGATTGGCCGTGCCTGGGCCATGGTTTTCGCCCGCGCCGGCCATCCCGTGCGGATTTGGGACCCGGTGGCAGGGGTTTCCGAAACTGCCCTCGGCCTGATCGGGCAGAGCCTAAAGGATTTGGCCGATGCCGGGCTGATCAGCGAAACGCCGGCCGTGATCGCGGCCCGCATCAGCGCCACCGCCAGCATGGAAGCATGTGTGGCGGGCGCTGTGCATGTACAGGAAAACGGGCCGGAACGCGTGGAGCCAAAGCGCGAGCTTTTCGCGCGCCTTGATGCGCTGTGTCGGCCGGATGTGGTGCTGGCATCTTCAACCTCCGGCATTCCAGCCAGCGCCTTTACCGAAGGGCTGGCCGGGCGCGCGCGCTGCCTGGTCGCGCATCCGGTGAACCCGCCTTATCTGGTCCCCCTCGTGGAATTGGTGGGCGCGCCCTGGACCGCGCCGGAGGTTGTGGCGCGCACGCGGGCACTCATGGCGCGTGTCGGCCAGGTGCCGGTGACAGCGATGAAGGAAACCCGCGGGTTTGTGCTGAACCGGCTGCAAGCCGCACTGGTTGCCGAGGCCTTCCGCCTGGTGCGCGATGGCGTCATGAGCGTGGAAGATGTGGATGCCTGCGTGAAGGATGGGCTCGGGCTCCGCTGGTCCTTCATGGGGCCGTTTGAGACGATTGATCTGAACGCGCCGGGCGGTGTGGCGGATTACGCCGCGCGCTTTGGTGGGTTGATGGGTGGCATTACGGAAGAACAGACGCCGTTTTTGTATGATGCAGCGACGGTTGCGCGCGTGACGGCAGAGCGCCGTGCGGCGCTGCCATTGGAGAAGATTGGTGAGCGTTCAGCCTGGCGGGATCGGCGGTTGATGGGGGTGCTGGGGCATAAGAGGAAGGTGGGGGAATGACGCTTGCGGCTGAAGAAAACCTTGTGCAACGCCTAACAAGCGTGGTGCAATAACGATATGCCGAATTATGATTTCCACACTCTTTCGCCCTACGATTTTGAATTGATTTCGCGGGACATCATCCAAGCGAGAGACAATATTGTTTTAGAATCTTTTCGAACGGGTAG
>JADCEV010000034.1 GCA_020249865.1 Roseomonas sp.
CCGCGCGCCGGTCAGATGCGCAAGTAGCGAACAGGCGAGATGATTGGTGGAACCGATCCCCGCATTGGCATTGGGCACCTGGTTCGGATTGGCGCGGACTCGGGCCAGGAATTCCTGCATGGTCTGCGCCGGGAAGCCATTGCGCACCACGAAAAACAGCGGCGTGCCGGCGATCAGCCCAATCGGCTGCAATTCGCGCGGATCATATTGGATGGACCGATAGATCGAAGGCGCGGCTGAGTGGCTGCCCAGGCTGCCGACGGTCAGCGTATAGCCATCCGGTGCCGCTTGCGCGCCGCGCGCCCCGCCAATGGTGCCGCCAGCGCCCGAGACGTTTTCCACCGTGACGCGCTGGTTCAGCGTTTTCATCATATGATCAGCCACAATGCGCGCCAGCACATCGGTGGCACCCCCAGGCGCGAAGACCACGATCATATTGATGGGGCGATTGGGGAAATCCTGCGCGGCGGCAGGCTGGGCGAGGCCCAAGAACAAGGCGGCAAGGGCCGTGATGATGCGTTTCATGACGCTTCCTCCCGTCGGGCTTTGCTGCCGGGTTTGTCCCGTTCTGCCCCGGGCGATGGAAGCTGTCCCGCCCCCCGCCGTCAAGCGCCACCCCTTGCGCCAATGGCCCTGGCGTTTCAGGGTCTGGCCGAGAAGCCTCAAGGAGAACCCCATGCTGCCGCCGCGCGAGAAAATGACCATCTGCTTCGCCCATGTCGCCTATCGCTTCGCCGATCGCTTTGCCGTGCGCAACGCTGGGATTGATTTCTTCGAAGTGCGCAATCGGGATGATCTGGATGCGCGGATTGCGGGCGCGGATGTGCTGGTCTGTTCCGGGCTGTGGCGGAATGATTTGCCGAAGCTCTCCCCCCGCTTGCGCTTTGTGCAATCCGCCAGCGCCGGGACGGATCAATATGACCGTGACGTGCTGCGCGCGGCGGGTATCAGGCTGGCAAGCGCGCAGGGCTGCAACGCCAATGCGGTCAGCGAACATGCGATTGCGCTGATGCTTGGGATACTGCGCCGTGTGCCGGAAGCGCGCGACAATCAGGCCAAGCGCTTCTGGCGCGGCATGATGGGCGATTTCACGAAGCGCGAGGATGAGGCGGGCGGCAAGACCGTGATTGTGGTCGGCACCGGGCGGATCGGCGGGCGCATTGCGCGCATCTGCAAAGCGCTTGATATGAAGGTGATCGGTGTCCGCCGTGATGCCTCGGCGGGCGCCAATGGCGCGGATGAGGTGCATGCCTTCACCAATCTGCCTGCGCTGCTGCCACGGGCGGATTTTGTGGTGCTGGCCTGCCCGCTGACGGATGAAACGCGCGGCCTGATCGGCGCTGCGGCGCTGGCCGCGATGAAGCCCACCGCGCATATCGTGAATGTCGCGCGCGGGCGTGTGGTGGATGAACCGGCTTTGATTGCGGCCTTGCAGGCCGGGCGCATTGCCGGCGCTGCCCTGGATGTGACGGTGGATGAACCCCTGCCGGAAGCAAGCCCGCTTTGGACCATGCCCAATGTGCTGATCACGCCGCATACGGGGGGCGAGACGCATAAATACGAAGACAATGTGCTGGATATGATGATGGAAAACCTGAACCGGCAATGGCGGGGCGAGACCGCCTTGTTCAACCAGATTGTTTGAGGTGCGTGATGCCCAGCCGTGAAGGCGCGCTTGCCCGCGCTGCGACTTATTTCGATGATGGCAGCTACAAGAAATTGCTGACCGATCTTGTCGCCATCCCTTCCACCGCGCAGGAGCCGGGGCATGAGGCCGATTTGCGCCATTACCTGGAAGGCGCGATTGGACCCTGGCTGGAACGGCTTGGCTTTGCCGTCACCATCCACCCCAATCCGCTGGAGGGTTTCGGCCCCATCCTGACCGCCACGCGCATTGAGGATGCCGCAAAACCGACCGTGCTGCTCTATGGCCATGGTGACACGGTGCGTGGCCTGGATGAGCAATGGCGTCCTGGGCTGAAGCCTTGGGAATTGCACGAGGAAGATGGCCGCTGGTATGGCCGGGGTTCGGCCGACAATAAGGGCCAGCACGCTTTGAATATCGCAGCGCTTGAAGCGGTGCTGGCGGAACGCGGCGGCAAGCTTGGCTTTAATGTGAAGATCGTTTTGGAAATGGCGGAAGAACGCGGCTCTCGCGGCTTGCGCGAATTTGTCGCGGCCCATCGCGATATGCTGGCGGCTGATGTGCTGATCGCCTCAGACGGGCCACGTGTGGAACCGGAAGTGCCCACCATCGCCACCGGCACGCGAGGGATTTTCCAGTTTGACCTGGTGCTCAAGCTCCGCCCGGGTGGCGTGCATTCCGGCCATTGGGGGGGCTTGACCACAGACCCTGCCATTCGGCTCAGCCATGCCATCGGCGCCATTATTGATGCGCGCGGCAAGATCCTGGTGCGCGATTGGCTGCCGCAAAATGGCGTGCCGGCGGAAGTGCGCGGCGTTTTGGATGGCTGCCCAGTGGGTGGCGGTGACGGTGCGGCCACGATTGATGCCGATTGGGGCGAACCGGGCCTCACGCCCGCTGAGAAAATCTATGGCTGGAACAGCTTCATTGTGTTGGCGATGCTCTCCGGCAAGCCGGATGCGCCGGTAAATGCGGTAGCCCCCGATGCGCGCGCCACCTGCCATATCCGCTATACGGTGGATACTGATCCGAATACCTTTGAGGCATCTTTGCGCCACCATCTCAATGAACAAGGTTTTGGCGATATTGTGATCGAAAATGCCGGGGTGCGCATGGCGGCTTCCCGCACGCCGCCCAATCACCCCTGGGTGCGCTGGGCGCAGGACAGCATGCAGAAAACACTCGGCAAGCGTGTGCAGATTATCCCGAATTCCTCGGGCGGGCTGCCGGGGGATGTATTTGTGGACCATATCGGCGTGCCGCTGGTTTGGGTGCCGCATTC
>JADCEV010000035.1 GCA_020249865.1 Roseomonas sp.
GACCTGGCGCGCCTGAGAACGGGCAGCGGACCACAAAACATGGCCATTATCAAACACATGGCCATGAACATGATACGCAACACAGACGACAAACACAGCCTTAAAGTCAGAAGAAAAAAAGCCGCCATGAACACAGATTATCTGGAAGCATTACTATTCAGAACTCAGCAGTGAGCCTTTCAAGCGATTACCCTAGGCGCTACTCCTCCTTTTCTTGCGCGCGGCCCTGTGTTCTGCGACCCTACGCAGCATGGACCAACACGCCATCACCACCATCGCGGAACTTGAAGCCCTGTATGATCAGGTCTCTGAAACCGCCGCCAATAAATCCACCGACAGGCTGGATGTGCCAACGCGCGCCTTCATCGCCGCCTGCCCCTTTGCATTATTGGGTACTCAGGGCGCGCGCGGCAATCACATTACACCGCGCGGCGATGCGCCCGGTTTTGTCCAGGTGCTGGATGACCAGCATGTGCTGCTACCCGACCGCAAGGGGAATAACCGGCTTGATGGGCTGCGCGATATTCTGGAAGACAATCGCGTATCGCTGCTGTTCCTGATCCCCGGCGTCAATGAAACGCTACGGCTGCACGGCACCGCCACCATTTCAACCGATCCGGAATTGCGTGCGCGCTGCCTGGCACAGGGCAAGCAACCAGCCACCGTGCTGATCATCAAAATCCGCGAAATCTTCATGCAATGCCCGAAGGCGCTGATGCGCTCAGCCCTTTGGGGCGGCCACGCCCGCCCGGCTGAGGTGCCGAGCATGGGGCAATTGATCTCCGCCCATAAAAAAGGCGCGTTGGACGCGGCGGCCTTTGACCAGGCAGCGCCAGCGCGGATGAAGGCCAATCTTTACTGAAGGCAGGGTGAAAACGCCGCGCCTCAGCGATCCGTCAGGCGCAATTCAATGCGGCGGTTGCGCGCCAATTCTTCCGCAATCCGCTGGGCTTCAAAAGATGCTCGAAAAAACAGCGACGTAGAGCGTATTGCGTGAACCCATGTGAACGCAACACGCTCTAAGCTCGCCAATCAGCCTCATTGGCCGCTTCTACGCGGTTTCGGCCCAAGGCTTTCGCACGATACATGGCCACATCTGCGGCCGCGATCAGCGCCTCGGCATCCGTCATATTGGCGGCCAAGGCACTGCCGATGCTCACCGTGACCGGCAATTTGGCCTGGCCAAGATCAATCGGCCGATCGGCAATGGCGGCGCGCAGCCGCTCAGCAATGACAGCGGTCTCCTCAGCCCCGGCACCCGACATCACCACCAGAAACTCCTCCCCGCCATAGCGCGCGACAATATCGGAAGCGCGCACATGCTCACGCAGCCGCGCCGCCACTTCGCGCAAGGCGGCATCACCCGCCGCATGGCCGTAATAGTCGTTCAGCGGCTTGAAACGATCCACATCAATCATCAGCACGCCGCAGGCCGTGCCCGCGCGCAGCAGGGATTCCAGATGGCGAAAGACATAACGGCGATTGCGCAAGCCCGTCAGCCCATCGGTTACCGCCAATTCAAGTGACCGATCAAACTCCGCCCGCAAGCGCAGCTGATAGCGCCGGCGCCGCACCTGATTGCGCACGCGCGCGCGCAATTCTTCCTCATTGATCGGGCGCAGCACGTGATCCGATGCACCCAATTCAAAGGCCCGCAGCACCAGGTCACGCTGTGCATCATCGGCAATCAGCATCAGCGGCAAATCACGCGTCTCAGCCTCTGCGCGCAGTCGTGACGCAAGGCGCAGCGGATCGCCCTCCGGCATGGGGAGTGAGGTCAACACCAGATCATAATGTGCCTTTGGGTCCTGCAGCCTGCCCCAGACCGCTTTCTCGTCCTGGGATTGCTCCAGCGTCATGCCATCGGCGGCGAGCGCGGCAGAAAGGGCTGCGGCCTCAGCCGCGTTATCCGAAAGCAGCAGGACCTTCGCACCCTCAAAATCCTCGGGCGGCGCGCTTGGCGGTTCGAAGCCAAGATCGCGCACCGTCTCCGCCCGAAGCCGCCAGGCATCCAGCACCTGCTTCACGCGCAACAGGGCGCGGAGCCGGGCGAAAAGCGTCGCCTGATCCACCGGCTTGACCAGAAAATCATCCGCCCCGGCATCAAGCCCGCGCACCCGCTCGGTTTGGTCATTGAGGGAGGTGACCATGACCACCGGGATATGCGCCGTGGCCGGCTGGGCCTTCAGGCGCCGGCAGGCCTCAAACCCATCCATCACCGGCATCAGCACGTCCAGAAGGATGATGTCGGGTGACCAGCGCTGCGCGAGGGTAATGGCCTCAGCGCCGGAGGTGGCACCCAGAACCTCAAAATACTCGTCTTGCAGACGGGCTTCGAGCAGCTTGCGGTTGGGCAGGCTGTCATCAACCACCAGGACCCTTGCCGTCATGCCGGGTCCTTACGCAACGGCAGGCCACCAGGCACGGCAAGGCAGCGTCTTTCCATTTGTAAAAATGGAAAAACCGATAGCGCGCCAAAATGGCGGTGGCGATCAGGGCCAGGACTTCTTCCCATGCGGGAAATATGTCCCGAAACCACGCGGAAGGATAGAGCGGTCAAGGGGTCTTGCCCGTCCGCCTTAGGCGCTAGCCAGCACGGCTTCCCGCCCATCCTGATGGCGCAAATGCGCGATTAGCCTGGCATTTGGGCTTTGGCGGAGCTTCACGGCCTCTTCCAGCCCCCGGGCCGCGATGGCTTGGCGCAGCGCATCCATATCCGGGTGCTGTGCCTCAAACGCTGTCAGGCGCCAACCGGAATCGGGGATTTGTGCGGCGGCGCGCGCGCCATCCCATTGGATCAGGGGCGGGATCAGATTGCCCATATCCTGGCGCTGCGGTGGGAAGGCCATCCGCCAGGAAAAGGGACCGCGACTCATGGCGCGGACCTCACCGCCATGGGAGGCACCAAGCCGCCCGACCACCGCTTCAATCGCCGGCGTCGCGGCGACATAGGCAATCAGTTGGGGTTCGGCCTCCAGCGCCAGCTTCAGCGCTGCGTCATCCAGATCAAAGGGGCGGGGATGGGCGGGGGTGCCCTGGGCGGGATCGGGGGCGATGATTTCGATATACTGCTCCGGCCCAAGACCCAGCAGCATGTTATGCGTGCCAACGCCAGGATGCGCGCCGCCGGGAACCGGGCGTGAGCCCAAATAGCGTTCCAGCCAAGCGGCGCCGGCTTCCAGCGTTGCGGCGCCAATCACAAGATGATCAATCTCAGCCATGTTACCCCCAAAGCCGCGCCTGATGATGCTGCGCGGCGACATTGTTGCGCCGCACTTGAAGCCCGGCTTCGGTATCATGCCAAGGGGCAGGGCGCTTATATTGAGAAAGATCAAGAAAGAGCTGTTGCCCTGGATAGGTGGCGCGCCCATCCGATTGACCGGACCTTAGCATTGGGGCGTTTTGCCGAGCGTCATCAAAGGGGAGCGGCGCCATGACCCCGCAAAGGCCAAAAATCGCGGAGACCTTCATCCACCCCAGCGTAAAGCTGCGAGAGGCTGAGATTGGCGCGCGCTGCGAGATTCTGGAAAGGTCCTCGCTGGAATATGCGACGCTTGGCGATGCATCCTATCTTGGCCATGATTGCCAGGTGGCGGATGCCGAGATTGGCAAATTCTGCGCCATTGCGGCTTGCGTCAGGATTGGGCCGCCCAATCATCCCATGGGGCGCCCGGCGCAGCATCGCTTCACTTATGTACCGGAATATTATGATGCGACGAAGCAGCGCGACAGCGCGTTTTTTGCCGAAAGGCGCGCGGCGCGTGTGAAGATTGGCAATGATGTCTGGATTGGCCATGGCGTCACGGTATTGGCCGGTGTGACGGTGGGTGATGGCGCCGTGCTGGCCGCAGGTGCGGTGGTGGCGCGCGATGTGGCGCCTTACGCGCTTGTGGGTGGCGTACCCGCGCGCATGATCAAGGCGCGCTTTCCGCGCGATATCGCCGCCAGGCTGCAAGCCATCGCCTGGTGGGACTGGCCCTTTGAGGTGATCATGGCCCGGCTTCAGGACTTCCAACAGGAAGATGTCGCGGCGTTTTGCGACAAATGGTCGGGGTGAGGTGATCCGCCTTCACGGATCACGCCCCCACCCTCACTCCCGCCAGGGGTGCTGATTCCACAGCGCCTGATAGCGTGTGCGCAGCGCCAAAAGCTCCGCCCGATAGGCATCGGGTGCCAGGAAGCGCAGCGGCAGGAATTGCTGATCGGCAAGGCGCTGGAATTCGGGATTCTCGACAGTTTTCTTCACGGAATCCGCAAGCCGCGTGATGATTTCCGCGGGCATTCCTGCCGGGGCGGCCATGCCGCGCATGGACCCTTCCACCACATCAAAGCCCAATTCCCGCAAGGTCGGGATATTGGGCGCGCGGTCCCAGCGGGTTTCGCCCATTTGCGCCAGCGGATGCAGCGTGCCCTGGCGCAAATCATTCAGGCCTTCGGCAACATTCATCACCGCGAGCGGAATGGTGCGCGAAAACACATTCTGCTTCACCAGAGACGATCCGGCGAAGGGAATATGGAGGAATTTGGTGCCGGAAGCGCGTTCCAGCGCCAGCATCGCCAAATGGTCATCGGAACCAATGCCCGTGGTGCCATAGCCAATCGTGCCCGGATTGGCCCGCGCCGCCGCCAGCAGATCAGCCAGCGTCCTATAGGGGCTGTCAGGCAGCACCCACATGCCGCCCGGATCATCCACGATATTCCCGATCAGCGAAAAATCATCGAGCGAAAAACGCGCACGCCTTTCGATCGGGATGG
The DNA here is from genome assembly GCA_020249865.1 of Roseomonas sp. GTDB lineage: Bacteria > Pseudomonadota > Alphaproteobacteria > Acetobacterales > Acetobacteraceae > Neoroseomonas. The sequence goes on from JADCEV010000035.1 coordinate 4,756, forward strand.
TGACGATGGTCGGCGTATTGATGAAGCCGATCGTATAGCCATCGGGCCTGGCGCGCGCCAATTCGGTAAAGCCGATTTCGCCACCCGCGCCGGGGCGGTTCAAGACCACAACGGATTGCCCAAGATCAGCTTCCATGAAGCGCGCAATGGTGCGTGCCGCAAGGTCCGTGCCGCCACCGGCCGCAAAGGCGACAATCATGGTGATTTGCCGATCAGGCCGCCAACCGCCCTGCGCACGCGCAATGGTGGGAGTGGCAAGGGCGCTGGCGATCAGCGCGCGACGCGATAATTTCATGGTGACCTCCCGGGTGTTTGGATCATGAAAGCACAAGCGGTGCGCATGAAAAAGGCCGCCCGGAATGATCCGCGCGGCCTTTTCATGGGGCATGGTGCCAGGCTCAGTCGGCCGCCAGCGCCATGCGGTTGCGGTTCAGAATGCCCATTACGTGATCTTCGGCGGCGTCCACGACCTTTTCGGTCTGCTCCGGCGTGAAGACATGGCCGGCACCGGCCATGACGCGATAGTCAATGGAAACGCCCTTTTGCGTATTGAGCTTTTCGACAAGCTTCTTCACGGATACTTCCGGCACCAATTCATCATCCGCGCCATGCAGGATCAGCCCGCCGCAGGGGCAGGGGGCAAGGAAGCCGAAATCATAATGCGAAGCCGGCGCGCTGATGGAAACAAAGCCGCCCATTTCCGGCCGGCGCATCAGCACCTGCATGCCGACATAAGCGCCGAAGGAATAGCCCAGGACCCATTGGGAAGACGCATTGGGATTGACGGTCTGCAGGAAATCCAGGCCCGCGCAGGCGTCAGAGATTTCACCAATGCCGCCATCATAGCGGCCCTGGCTGCGGCCGACGCCACGCATATTGAAGCGCAGCACGGAAAAGCCGAGCGCCTGCATGCGCTGATACAGCGCATGGATCACGCGGTTGTTCATGGTGCCGCCATGCAAAGGATGCGGATGCAAAAGCAGCGCTGTGGGGGCATTCGGGCGCTTGGAATGGTGATAGCGTCCTTCAAGCCGTCCGTCAGGCCCGGCGAACATTACTTCTGGCATGTTCTTCTCGTGTCCATTCCATTCTTGGCCGATGCGGGGTTCACGCATCATCGCCCATGGGGGATGAGCGATGCGAACCCAGCGGCACCGGCGCCGCATTTCCGGGAAACCAAAGCCCACGAACAGGATACGCGTTGATCGCCCACTCACCGACCGCGGAAATCTTGACCGCCAAGATCGGCAAACCTAGCTTTCATTGCCACGGGAGCGCCGCGGTATCCTAATCGCCGAGGCGCCGCCGAAGGCGCCACCCCGATGCCTCAGAGGGGTTTCCCGTCCCTCAGAGGAAGCGGCAATATAGTGACCAAGACTGGAAATTCCTAATGTTTTCATGCCGGGCGTCGCGATTTTTTTGCCTCCCCTTTCGGGCGTCAGGTTGGGCTGACAGATGAGGCTCTCAACCCGTGGTCGATACGCCGTCATGGCGCTCGCGGAAATGGCGCGGCGAGAGGCCGCGCAGACGCACCCGCTTGAGGCGCGGCCAGCTTCCATCGCCGATATCGCCGCCGCCCAGCACCTCTCAGCGGCCTATCTGGAGCAGCTTTTTGGCCGACTCCGTCGTGCCGGGCTGGTGGAATCGGCCCGTGGACCCGGGGGGGGCTATCGGCTGCTGCCCGCGCCCGAGCGTATTACCATCGCCGCCATCATAGATGCGGTGGAGGAACCCATCTCGGCCACCAGGTGTGAGGAAGGCAATCCGGGGTGTCTGGCGGGCCAGCGCTGCGACACCCATGATCTTTGGGCGGAGCTGGGCGGGCAGATCAGGCTTTTCCTGGCCGGGGTAACGCTCGCGGATGTGCTCGCCGGGCGGGTTTTGGGCCGCGCCGCCTCTCCCTTACCCCCCGGCTGAAGCGCCATGGCCCGCCTCTACCTGGACGCCAATGCGACCGAGCCGATGCGCCCGGAAGCCATCGCCGCCATGGCGGAGGCGATGGCTGTGCCGGGCAATCCATCCTCGGTCCATGCCGAGGGGCGGGCGGCGCGGCGCATTCTGGAAGAAGCGCGGGAGGCGATTGCGGCCCGCTTTGGGGCGCGCGGGCGGGATGTGGTGTTCACCTCCGGCGGGACAGAGGCCAATGCTTTGGCCATTCGCGGCCTTGCTGGCGGGCGGCGCGTGCTGGTGGGCGCGACCGAACACCCAGCCGTGCTGGCTGCGACAGGTCCAGACGCTGAGGTGATCCCCGTGCTTGCCGATGGCACGCTTGATTTGGCGGCGCTGGAAGCGGCGTTGCAGGCGGGCGGGCCGGCCTTGGTTGCGGTGATGGCGGCCAATAATGAAACCGGCGTACTGCATCCGGTGGACGCTATCGGCGCGCTTTGCCAGGCACATGGCGCGTTGTTGCATCTGGATGCGGTGCAAATGCCCGGCCGCCTGCCCTTTACGCTTGGCTCCGCCGATTCCATGGCGCTTTCCGCCCATAAGCTCGGCGGACCCAAGGGCGTTGGCGCCTTGTTGTTGCGCCCCGGTTTGGACCCCGCACCAATTTTGACCGGCGGCGGGCAGGAATCCGGGCGGCGCGGCGGGACCGAGGCGCTGCCCGCCATCGCCGGCTTCGCCGCAGCCATTGCCTGCCCGCGGCCCGAAGGCCTGGCCGCGCTGCGCGATGCGATTGAAGCCGGCGTGAAGGCATTGGCGCCCGAGGCGATGATCGCGGGCAGCGCCGCGCCGCGCCTGCCCAATACCACCAGCCTGATCCTGCCCGGCGTGGCGGCGGAAACCCAGGTGATTGCACTCGATCTGGCAGGGGTTGCGGTCTCAGCGGGTGCGGCCTGTTCATCGGGCAAGGTGCGGCAATCCCATGTGCTGACAGCGATGGGATATGGGGCGGAAGCCGCCTGTGCGATCCGCGTGTCACTGCCCTGGAATGCGGGGGCTGAGACGGTGGAGCGTTTCCTGGACGCTTGGGGGCGGATGCGCGCAAGGCTCGGCGCGCGCAAACACTGATCGGGAAGTCCGGTATCGGCTTCTTTCCAAATACTGACGGTTACACAGCAAGATATGCTATGCAGGCTGCAAAATGGAGGATCGCAATGCTGCTCCAAGACCAAGCTTCTCGCCGCAGTTTGTTGGCGCTGGCCCTGGCCGGGGTGGTGCTGGTGCCGCGACAAGGCCTCGCCAACCTGCCGGATAAGGTGCAAGCGGCCATAGACAAGCTCCGCGCCGGGCGCAGCGCTGAGGAAGGGCGCATGACGCTCCGCCTGCCGGCGATTGCGGAAAATGGCAATGCCGTGCCGCTGAACATCATGGTGGAAAGCCCCATGACGGCGGCAGATCATGTGAAGGCGATCCATGTTTTCGCCACCGGCAACCCAACGCCGGAGGTCGCGGTGTTTCACCTGACGCCGGCGATGGGCCGCGCCACGGTGGATACGCGCATCCGCCTGGGGCAAACTCAGGATGTGGTAGCCTTCGCTGAAATGGCTGACGGGCGCCTGTTTATGGCGCGCGCCGAGGTTAAGGTCACCATCGGCGGCTGCGGCGGCTAAGGCAGCAGGAGAGCGCATCATGTCCTCACCCATGGGTCAGCCCCGGCTTCGTCTTCCCGCGCAGGTCCGGGCTGGCGATGTCATCGAAATCCGCACCCTGATCACGCATGTGATGGAAACCGGCCAACGTCGCACGCCGGAAGGACAGGAAATCCCGCGCGACATCATCCGCCGTTTTGAGGCGCGTTTTGAAGGGGAATTGGTCTTCGCCATGGATTTGGCGCCGGCGATTGCGGCCAACCCCTATATCGCCTTTCCCTTCCGCGTGGAGCGTGCGGGCCGGTTTGAAATGACCTGGACCAATGATGCCGGCGAAACACGACGCGCCAATGCCGAATTGAAGCTTGGGTGACAGGCGCCGCACCCATGCGGGCGGTGTTCATGTTTAGCGGCGCGGCATGATCACGCGGCGCGACTTATTGGCGGCCGCTGCGGCGCCTGGGCCTTTGGCGCACGCGCATGCTGCAGCGCCAAGCCAGAATGAACTATTGCGCTTTGCGCCGCTTGGCCAGGTTACGCTGATCCATATGACGGATTTGCACGGCCAATTGATGCCGATGTTCTTTCGTGAAGCTTCGGCCAAGATCGGCGTGGGCGAAGCGCGCGGCCGGGTGCCGCACATTACGGGAGAGGCCTTCCTTACTGAATTCGGCCTTTCGCGCGGCACGGCACTGGCCCATGCGCTGACTGATCTTGATTTCGCTGACCTCGCCAGGCGCTTCGGGCCCATGGGTGGGGTGGATCGCATGGCGACCATCATCAAGGCCATCCGAGCAGAACGCCCCGGGCGCTGCCTGCTGCTGGATGGCGGCGATACCTGGCAAGGCGCCTGGACCAATTTGCAGACCAAGGCTGCCGATATGGTCGCCGTACAAAAGGCCTTGGGCGTTGAAGCCATGGTCGGCCATTGGGAATTCACCTATGGCGCCGATCGAGTGACGGAATTGGCCAAGGGGCTCGGCTTTCCCTTCCTGGGCGGCAATATCCAGGACCGCGAATGGAATGAGGATGTCTTCCCCACACATGCCATGTTTGACCGCGGCGGGGTGAAGATTGCGGTGATCGGCCAGGCCTTTCCCTATACGCCGATTGCCAATCCACGCTGGATGTTTCCCGATTGGGAATTCGGCATCAAGGAAGAAAAAATCGCCGCCCGCGTAAAGGCGGCGCGGGATGAGGGCGCCGGCTTGGTCGTGCTGCTGTCACATAACGGGTTTGAGGTGGATCGGAAGCTCGCCGCGCGCGTGCCGGGGATTGATGTGATCCTGACCGGCCATACGCATGATGCGCTGCCGCGCCCCGTGCAAATTGGGCGCACGCTGCTGATCGCGACTGGTGCCTCAGGCAAATTCATCAGCCGGCTTGATCTTGATGTGCAGGGCGGGCGCGTGGTCGGATATCGCCATGCGCTGATCCCGGTCTTCAGCAACAGCATCACGCCCGATGCTGACATGGCGGCCTTGGTGCGCGGCCTGCGTGAACCCTATGCGGCGGATTTGGCGCGTGTTGTGGGGCGGACGGAAAGCCTGCTATGGCGGCGTGGCAATACCGCCGGCACTTGGGATGATGTGATCTGCGATGCCTTGCTTGAACAGCGCGATGCCGAAATTGCGCTTTCCCCCGGCTTTCGCTGGGGCACAACGCTGCTGCCCGATACCGATATCACTGCCGAGGATGTCTGGGCGCAAACCGCCATTACTTATCCATCCGCCTATCGCAACGTGATGAAGGGGGCGGCGATCAAGGCCTTGCTGGAAGATATTGCCGATAACCTGTTTCACCCCGACCCCTTCTATCAGCAGGGCGGGGATATGGTGAGGAGCGGCGGGATCAGCTTCACCCTGGATATTGCGGCGGCTGCGGGTCAGCGCATTTCCAATCTGCGGCTGAAGCGAAGCGGGCAGGCGATTGAAGCGTCTCGCGATTATGTGCTGGCCGGCTGGGCCAGCATCAATGAAGGCGTTGAAGGCCCGCCCATCTGGGATTTGGTATTCCGCCATTTGGCCAAGGGGCCGCTGAATGTAACGCCGCGCCAGGACATTGAATTGCGCGGGGTGTGACAACGCGGCACGGGCTATTCGGCCGTGCCCTGCTGATATCGGGGCGGTTGATGTGAAGCTGCCGTTCCAGCATTACCTGGAACGGCACGCCGCATCATTGCATCAATTGGCGCCCGTGGCGCGACGCAGATAGGCGATCAGATCATTCATCTGCTGTTCATTGCGCAGCCCCGCATAGGCCATGGAACCGGCCGGAACCACCGCCTTCGGATTGGTGATATAGGCGCGCAGATTCGCCTCATTCCAAGTAAGGCCTTCTTCCGCCTTGGCGCGCATGGGCGCAGAGTAACGGAAGCCTTCCACAGCGCCCGCACGGCGATCAAAAACGCCATAAAGATTGGGGCCGACGCCATTGCGCCCACCCTGTTCAACCGTATGGCAAGCGCGGCACTGGTTGAACACGCGCTGCCCGGCCTCAGCGTCCTGCGCCGAGGCAAAGCTGGGCGCCATCAGCAAGGGTGCTGCAAGCATGGCGATACGAAATTTCATTTGTCCATTCTCCCGGCAAAGGATTCGAGCCATTCGGGGCTTCGGGGCGTTTCTTGTTGACCGCTAAAAACCCGATGGCTAGGCTCGCCTTATCATCAATGAAGAGCGCGCATGCAAGCGGCTTTTTGGGGGAAACGATCATGAAGATCAGGTTGGCGCTCTGCCTGTTACTTTTCTCGGGCGGGCCGACTTTCGCGCAAGCGACAGATACGGCCCTGCTGATCGGCGGCTGCCAGGGCTGCCATGGTGTGAACGGCCAGGGGGCGAATGGCATTCCGGCCATCAAGGGCACCCATAGCCGCGATGAATTCACCGCCATGATGCGCGCCTTCAGCGCCAATGAACGGCCCGCCACGATTATGGGCCGCATCAGCCGCGGCTATACCGCCGAACAGATAGCGATTCTGGCCGCGCATTACGCGCGCCCGCAATAAGCCGGAGGAAAAAGATCATGGCCCTCTCCCGCCGCGCCTTCCTGGCCGCCGCCGCACTGCCCGCAGCCCTTGCTGCGCCCCGTATCGCCCATGCCCAAGCGGGCGCTGGCCGCGTTGTGATTATCGGTGGTGGCTTCGGCGGCGCATCCGCCGCGCGTTTCGCGCGCGACAATTTCCCCGCCCTTGACATTACGCTGATTGAACGGAGCCGCAGCTTCACGACCTGCCCCTATGGCAACCTGGTGCTGGCCGGCCGGCGGGACATGAACAGCATCACCTTCGGCTATGAAAAACTCGCCGCGCGCGGTGTGCGCGTGGTGCATCAAAGCGTGGTCGCGGTGGATGCGGGCGCGAAGCAGGTGCGCCTCGCGGATGGGGCGCAGGTGCCTTATGACCGGCTGATCATGTCACCTGGGATTGACCTGAGGTGGGGTGCGATTGAAGGCTATGATGAAGCGGCGAGTGAGCGGATGCCACATGGTTGGGTGCCATCGCTGCAGCCGATTTCCCTGCTGCGCCGCCAGCTTGAAGCCATGCCGGATGGCGGCAATTTCATCATGGTCATACCCGATAATCCCTTCCGCTGCCCGCCCGGCCCTTATGAGCGGATCAGCATGGTCGCGGAATATCTGAAGCGCGCGAAGCCGCGCAGCAAGCTGATTGCGCTTGATGCGAAGAATGGCTTTTCCAAGCAGCCGCTACTCCAGGATGCCTGGGCAGAGCTTTACCCCGGCATCATCGAATGGCGTGGCGCTTCCAATGATGGTCGCGTAACGCGGGTAAATGCCGCCGCCATGGAAGTGGAAACGGAATTCGGCGAAAAGCTGAAGGGCGCGGTGGTCAACGTTATCCCGCCGCAAATGGCGGCGAAGATCGCGCGCGATGCCGGGCTTGCCAATCAATCCGGCTGGTGCCCGATCAAGCCAGCAACGCTTGAAAGCACGCAGGTGGAAGGCATTCATGTGCTGGGCGATGCAACCATCGCTGCCCCCATGCCGAAATCGGGCTTTATCGCTTCATCGCATGCCAAGCATGCGGTGGCCTGCATCGCGGCATCATTGGCGGGGCGCGCGCCACCAGCTGCGACCTTCTTCAATACCTGCTACAGCCATGTCGGGCCTGATTACGGCATTTCCATTGTCGGCGTCTTCCGCCCCGGTGCCAATGGCTTTGCCGAGGTTGAAGGTTCTGGCGGCGTCAGCCCGCGCAATGCGACGCTGAGTGCAGAACGGCGGCGCGAACATCGCCAGCTTGAAGCGCTTTATGCGGATGGCTGGTATGAGAGCATCACGGGTGAAATGTTCGGCTGAGATCGGGCAAGGGCCAGTTGGCGGTGAGAAGCCCTCTGCCAGGGAGGTCATTATGAGTCTTGGAAAAGACCCAACATCATCCTCCAGGCGTGGCTTGCTGCGCGCCGCCGGTGCTGGTGCGGCGAGCCTTGCGAGTGCGGGCGGTATCGCGCAAGCGTCCGGCAACGCGGAAAACCAACCACCCAATTTGCCCGAATGGTCACGCAGCCTTGGCCCCGGCGTGATCGAGGAAACCTATGGTACGCGCAGCCGGCATGAAACTGCGGTGCGCCGCTATGTGCCCTGGCTGACGCCGGATCGGGTCTCGTCAGTTTCCTTCACGCCGCTTGCGGATATGCATGGCATCATCACGCCATCCGGGCTGCATTTCGAACGCCATCATGGCGGCGTGCCGGATGTGGACCCTGCGGATTATCGGCTGATGATCCATGGCATGGTCGAACGGCCGCTGATCTTCACGCTGGAAGATCTGAAGCGCCTGCCATCGGTTTCGCGCATTCATTTCATCGAATGCCCGGCCAATGGCGGCATGGAATGGCGCGGCGCGCAAATGTCTGGCGTGCAATTCACCCATGGCATGCTGTCCTGTTCGGAATGGACTGGCGTGCCCTTGAAGGTTTTGCTCGCGCAGACGGGGCTGCGCGCGGGGGCTTCCTGGTTATTGGCCGAGGCATCGGATGCGGCGCATCTGGCGCGGTCCATCCCGCTATCCAAGGCGCTGGATGATGCGATCATTGCCTTCGGGCAGAATGGTGAGGCGGTGCGCCCGCAACAGGGCTATCCGGTGCGCCTCGTGTTGCCTGGCTATGAAGGCAATATGTGGATCAAATGGTTGCGCCGTATCGAAATCGGTGATCGGCCTTGGTTCACGCGTTGGGAAACCCGCACCTATACGGATTTGATGCCTGATGGCCTGTCCCGCCAATTCACCTTTGTGAATGAGGTAAACTCAGTCATCACCGCACCCTGCCCGGAAAAGCCGCTGCGCGGGCGCCCGGGCTTTGTGGAAATCTCTGGCCTTGCCTGGTCAGGCGCTGGGCGCATTACGCGCGTGGATGTCAGTGTGGATGGCGGCGATAATTGGCGCACCGCCACCTTGCAGGACCCCGTGCTGCCCAAGGCGCTGACGCGGTTTCGCATCCCCTGGGAATGGGCCGAAGGCCAGACCGCCTATCTGCAAAGCCGCGCCATGGATGAAACCGGGCGCGTGCAGCCGACCATCACGGCACTGAGACGTGCACGTGGGGTGGAGAGCATTTATCACAAGAACAGCATCCATACCTGGCTGGTTGATCGCGACGGGACGGTGGTGAATGTCCAGATTGATGCTTAAGGTTACCGGATACGCTGCTGCCGTCATGCTGATTGCCGGGATTGTGCAGGCGCAGCAGGCGCCTGGTCCAACCGCTGCGATCAGTGACCTCTATCAGCCCTTTGCTGCGCCGCCGGGTGAGCGAACCCGCGCCGATATCGCCTGGCCGGCGGGGGCGGTAGCGCTGCCCACACCCATCCCCGGCATTGGCCGCCCTGCAACAAATGCGGAAATCGCCGGCTGGGATATCGCCGTGCGTGGCGATGGCCACAATCTGCCGCCTGGCAGCGGCACCGCAAAAGAAGGCGAGGAGCTTTACGTCACGCATTGCGCTGCCTGCCATGGCGATTTTGGCGAAGGGCTGGAACGCTGGCCTGCGCTGATGGGTGGGCGTGGCAGCCTGCGGTCGGATCAGCCAAGGCGCAGCATTGGGTCCTTCTGGCAGCATGCGCCGAGTGTTTTTGATTACATCCGCCGCGCCATGCCCTATGCCGCACCGCAGAGCCTATCGAATGACGAATACTACGCCATCACCGCCTATGTGCTGTTCCTGAATGAGCTGATTGGCGAAGACGACAAGATGGATGCCGCAAGCCTCAGCACACTTGCCATGCCCAATCGCGACGGCTTTGTGCTGGAAGGGCGGCCCGATACCGAAAACAATGCCTGCATGAGCAATTGCCGCCAGGGCCGCCCGGTGAGCGTCACCATGGATAGTCGGCGCTTTGTGGCACCTGGTTCGGGGTCTGGCACGGATAAGCCGGAATAGACCGGCGCTTCCCCGCGCCTAACCCTCAGCCCGCCAGACTGCCGACGGGTGTGGCCCTGTCCTGATGCATCACACGAAGCCTTGGTGTGGGGGCCGCTGTCAGCAGCGCATCCGCCATATCGCGTACCGATGCGTGGCGCCGGCAGATCAGCCATTCGCCAATATTCCGCCGCAGCCTTGCCCAGCGTCGCGTAAACGGCCTGCCCGAGACAATATAGGCAATTGGCTGCGCTTCGGTCGCCATGTGCTGCACCAGACGTTCCGCCAAAGCGGGCCCGGCCCCGATAGGGGCGGCATCGCCATCGCGGCGCTTGCGCAGGACCACGGAAGTATGGCGCGTATCCTCATGCTCCATCGGCACAAAGCCGCATTGCCAAGCCAGCAGCAACAGTGTCTCCGGGGTGAAATTCCAGATATGCGCCCGGTGAAAGATATTCCCCACCTGCTTATGGGTGGCGGAAAGATTGGGCACCTCAAGAAACAATACGCCATCTTCGGCAAGCCAGGTGTGAATGCGCCGCAGCGCCTGCCAGGGATCGGCCACATGTTCCAGCACATGGTTCATCGTCACCAGATGCAGGCTGGCATCGGCCGGTGCCGCCTGTTCGAAGCCGCCGGTTTGCATTGCAACGCAGTAGCTCCGCCGCGCGAAATCCGCATAGGCTTCATTTGGTTCTATGCCGCGCGCATCAAAGCCGTTGCGTGCCATGATATAGACGAATTCGCCCGAAGATGCGCCAATATCCAGAATGCGCGCGCCACCATGCAGGAAGGGCATGAGCCTTCCAGCACGCGATATGGCACCGCGCAAGGCGCGCAGCGAATGTTTGCGCTTCGGCTCAAAGCCACCCTTATACGCCACGCGGTATTCCTTGGCGTAGAAATCGGCGATTTCCGCAGCACTCGGCAGCGGATGATGGCTGACCAGCCCGCAGCCGCAGCAAACGGCCGTTGTCAGCGGCTGATGCCCGCGGCCACGCGTTGCCAGCACCTCACGCTCCAAGCCGCTGCACAAACCGCAAGGATCAGCCGAAAAACGCTGCCCGATCTGCATGGAAGCCTCCTTGACGGGGGCGGGTTAGCCTGGGCAGGGCTTCGGCAGGCTGACAGGGCCTGTCAGCTTGATGTCAGCTACCCGGGACTATTTTCTGCATTCCAGGAGAATCGGGCCGCGATGCGGATTTTGGTGGTTGAAGATGAGCCAGGGATCGCGCGGGATGTGCTGGGCGCGCTGGCATTGGCCGGCTTTGCCGCGGAACATGCCGCCGATGGCGATACCGCCTGGCAGCGCGGCGGCATTGAAGCCTTTGATGCTGCGGTGCTTGATCTTGGCCTGCCGCGCATGGATGGGCTTTCGCTGATCCGCCGCTGGCGCGCGGAAGGGGTGGCCTTTCCGATCCTGGTACTTTCCGCGCGCAGTACCTGGACCACACGCGTGGAAGCGATAGATGCCGGCGCCGATGATTTTCTGATAAAACCCTTCGCCATGGAGGAGCTGTTGGCGCGGCTGCGCGCCATCCTGAGGCGTGCTGCCGGGCGCAGCCAGAATGTTGTGGCGATTGGGGATTTACTGCTTGATCTGCGCGCAAGGCGGCTTTCACGCGCGGGGGTGCCGGTTGAATTGACCCTGCTGGAATTCCGGCTGCTGGCCTATTTGATGCACCATGCCGGGCGCGCCATTCATCAGACCGAGCTTTCGGAACATCTCTATGCCGGGGAAGCGGATCGCGGCGATAATGCGATTGAAGCGCTGATGGCGCGCCTCAGGCGCAAGATCGGGCCGGATACCATTCGCACCCGGCGCGGGCATGGCTATGTGATTGGCGGTGATGCGTGACCAATTCCGTCCGCGCGCGTTTTGCCATTGTGGGTATTGCCACGGTGCTGATCGTGATCGGGGCGATCGGCATGGCAGTGCAGGGCATGTTCGAACGGCATAATGAACGGGAAGTCTTGGCGGAATTGGATGCCGATTTGCGCTTCCTGGCGCGCAGCCTTGTGCTGGATAATGGCGTTGCGACGCTGAGTGTGCAGCCCTTGGCTGATCCGCGCTTTCAGGAACCGCTTTCGGGGCTGTATTGGCAGGTCAGGAATGACCGCACCGGGGCGATCTTGCGATCCCCCTCGCTCGCTGGTGCCAGCTTCCCGCTCGAGCATGATCGCCTGACGCTTGGTGAGCGTCATCGCCATATCGTCTTCGGGCCCGAAGGCACCAAGCTGATTGTGCTTGAGCGCCGGATCGAGGACCCGAGCGAGCCGGCAGCGAGCTACCGCGTGGCGGTGGCCGTGGACCGCAAGCTGCTGGAGGCGGCTAATCGTGCCTTTCTGCTTGACCTGTTGCCGCTGCTGGGGCTGATCGGGGCGGGCATGTTGCTGGCCTTTACCTTGCAGGGCGGCATTGCACTGGGCCCAATCGCCCGCGCCAGGCGCGCCTTGCAGGAATTGGCGGAAGGCAAGCGGGAAGGGATTGGCGGGGCGCTGCCAAGCGAATTGCAGGCATTGGCGACCCGCTTCGATGCGCTATTGGATGAACAGCGCCGCGGTGCGCGATTGGCGCGGGAACGCACCGCCGATCTGGCGCATGGGCTGCGCACCGCGCTGGCCTTGCTGAATGCGCGCATCAGGGAATTGCGCGATCGTGGTGATGGCGAAATGGCGCAAGCGCTGGAAGCCATTTCCACCAGCATTGAACAGCGCATGGCCCGCGAATTGGCGCGTGCCTATATCGAAGGGCCAAAAACACACTCTGTACCGCTGGCGCTGCGCCCGGTGATTGAACGTGTCGCGCGCGCCTTTGCGCGCACCAGCCGTGGCGAGGCCCTGACCTGGCAGCAGGATGTTCCGCAGGACGTGACGGCGGAGATTGAGGAAGGCGATTTTGTCGAATTGCTGGGCGTGCTGCTTGATAACGCCACGAAATGGGCCTCCGGCAGGATCGGCATTGGCCTGCAACTGGCCCAAGGGGTGGTGCGGCTTTCGGTGGAAGATGATGGGCCTGGCATTCCACCCCAGGATCGTCGTACGGCGCTAAGCCGCGGCGTACAGCTCAATAGCGACAAGAGCGGCACAGGCCTTGGTCTTGCCGTGGCGCGCGACATCGCCCTTGCCTATGGTGGTGAGGTTGAATTGGCCGACAGCGCGCTTGGTGGGCTTCGCGTGGAGGTCAGGCTGCCGCTGCGCGGCACCTAAGCCGCCTCACGGCCATTGGCGCAATCCGCGCAATCATGCAGACTTCCCCAAATACCAAAGGGAGAAACGCCATGAAGCTTACCCGCCGCGCTGCCTTGGCCGCGCCCGCTTTGCTGCTTGCTGCCCGCGCCAAGGCGCAGGGCGGCTTTCCCAATCGCGCCGTGCGCATGATTGTGCCCTATACGCCGGGTGGCGTTTCGGACATCACTGCGCGCCTGATCGCCGAGCCTTTGGCCGCCGCCTGGGGCCAGCCAGTGCCGGTGGAAAACCGCGCCGGGGCAGATGGCGTGATCGGTACGGAAGTGCTGGCGCGCAGCGCGCCAGATGGGCACACGCTTGCCCTGGTATCCGTCGCGCATCCCGTGAATGCGGCCTTTTATCGGCTGCCCTTCGATACCATGCGCGATTTCACCTTTATCACGCAGACCACGGCGACACCTTTGGTGCTTTGTGCGCCGAAAGCCTTCGCGCCAAATACGCCCGCCGAATTGGTGGAATATGCCAAGCGTAACCCCGGCGTTACCTTTGCCGGCACGGGCGGCGTGGTGCGCCTTGCGCCGGTTCTGTTCGCCGAGCGCACTGGGATCAAGCTGGAAAACGTGCCCTATCGCGGCAGCACCCAGGCGCATCCCGATCTGATCGCCAATCGCGTGAACATCATGTTCGATACGGTGCCGGCGGCGCTGCCGCGTATTCAGGCCGGCACGCTCAAGGCCCTTGCCACCACCGGCGCGCGGCGCAGCCCGCAATTGCCCGATGTGCCAACGATTGGTGAGGCCTTCCTGCCCGGCTTTGAAGCTTCAACCTGGGGCATGGTGATTGGCCCCGCCGGCATTCCCGCACCCATTCTGGCTAGGCTCAACGCCGATATCCGCGCAGCGCTGCAAGTGCCAAGCGTGGTGGAACGCCACAAGACGCTGGGTGCTGAGATCGTGTCCAATACGCCTGAGGAAATGCGCGCCTTCACGGAAGCGGAGATGAAGAAATGGGGCGATGCTGCGCGCGCGGCCGGCATTCAGCCGCAATAGAATCTGCGCATAACAAGGGGATCGCATACGGGCGCGATCCCCGTTGCGGCGTCAGGCTTTTTCAATCTCGCCGCCGCCATCCACCCAATTCTTGAAGCCGCCCAGATTGCGCACATTGGCATAGCCCATGTCATGCAGCGTCTTCAGCACCAGCGCGGAACGCCCGCCTGAGGCGCAATAGGCGACAATGGTCTTGGCGCGATCAAAATTCGCATCATGTAGTGCGGATGAAGGATCAGCGCGGAATTCAACCAGACCGCGCGGAATGGTCAAGGCACCCGGCACCTTGCCGGAGGCCGCGACTTCGCCAGGTTCGCGCACATCCAGGAAAACCACATCAGCGCGGCCAACTAGGCCCTTCGCTTCATCAGCGCTGATGCGTGGCACCACGGCTTCCGCGGCGGCGAGCATTTGTTGGACGGTCAAGGTCATGGCCTGTTTCTCCTCCCTGCGGGTATGAGAGAGGAGGTTAGGACGAGTTCCGCATCCAATGGAAGGGCGTGCACCGATCAGGGTAAGTTGAATAGCGCGAGGATAGAGGCCAGGTCACTGCCACCCGCAAGGATCACATCATCGCCGGTGCCGCCACTCAGGAAATCTGTGCCGCCACCGACGATCAGGGTGTCATTCCCGGCGCCGCCATAAAGCGTATCTGCGCCATTGACACCACCGATACTGTCATTCCCGGCGCCACCATTGATGAAATTCGCAGCATCCGTACCGATCAGCGTGTCATTCCCGACACCCGCAATCACCGCTTCAAATTCAGTGAAGCTTTCGCCCAAAGAATTGGTTGCGCCGGTCTGCAGATTGACAAGATAATTGCCGTTGAAAGCGGTTGTATCGAGCGTATCATTGCCGCTACCACCGACCCCGACATCAATTCCAATGACCGCATAGACATAATCATTCCCGGCACCGCCCAAGGCGAGGTCAGCGCCTTCGACTCCATTCAGCGTGTCATCGCCATCGCTACCTTCCAGCGTATCCGCATGAATACTGCCAAGCAGACAGTCATTGCCTTCACCGCCCACGGCGGCCTGCGACGTGGCGTTGCCCAGCACCAGCGTGTCATGGCCGGCTTCGCCGTAAAGCGTCTGGTCAGTGCCTGTGCCAGCCACAATACTATCCGCGTCATTGCCGCCATAAAGCTGCGTGAATTGCTGGTTCAGCGCCACCAGCGTGTCATTGCCGTCCCGGCCTGCGCCAGAGGAGCCGCCCAAAATACTATCCGCGCCAGAACCACCATCAAGCAGGTAGCTCAGGCCAGTCCCGGCAATCAGCGTGTCATCACCCGCATCGCCCAAAAGCGTTTGCGCACCGCTGGCACTGGCAAGCAGACAGTCATTGCCTTCACCGCCCACAGCAGCCTGCCACATGGCATTGCCCAGCACCAGCGTGTCATGGCCGGCTTCGCCGTAAAGCGATTGGTCAGTGCCCGTGCCAGCCACAAGGCTATCCGCATCATTGCCGCCATAAAGCTGCGTGAATTGCTGGTTCAGCGCCACCAGCGTGTCATTGCCGTCCCGGCCTGCGCCAGAGGAGCCGCCCAAAATACTATCCGCGCCAGAACCACCAAAAAGATGGTAGCTCAAGCCAGAACCGGCAATCAGCGTGTCATCACCCGCATCACCGTAAAGCGATTGCGCATTACCAGAACCACCTTGCAGCCAGTCATTATCCGCACCAC
>JADCEV010000036.1 GCA_020249865.1 Roseomonas sp.
GGCGGAGATGCGCACGGGCGGCAGGCTTGGGGAAAGACCGCCAATGCGGACCTTGCCGGCATCTGCGGTGGCTTCGGTGGAGAGGCGCACCGGCGGCAGGCTCGGCGCTAAGGCACCAAAGCGAACCTTGCCGGCATCGGCGGTTGCGGCCCCACCAAGGGAGACCGGCTTCATCGAAGGAAGCTGTTGAATGTGCATGTCGCTCATGTTCTTATCTCCTGGGTTAGGGGCCGCCTCAAAATCTACCAGAAGTTGAGGAGAAGCCGTCGATTTGCTTCGTTAAATCGCAGCTTGCTGCCCTTGCGTGAATGCGCTGTGAAGTGGGCATCAGCGCAGCGTTAAAAAAACGCAGTTTGGCGTGAAATAGTGCTTGCGGCCCACAACCATAGGTTATAGGCTGGTTGCGTAATGTCCCTTTCGGACAATCACGGGGGTGTCATTGGCGCAGCAAAATGCCAATCAGAACAACCTTGTGGCGCTGGATGTCGGCGCCCGGCAGGCGATTGTTCGCATCCACCTCCTCGGCGCGCTTCGGGCCATCAGCTATCTGGGTGAGGATCTGGTGCCACGCGGCCGCAAGTCCCGCGCTATCCTCGGTTATCTTTGCCTGCATGCGGGCCAGCGGGTGCCAAGGGCCAAGATAGCCGCCCTGCTGTGGGACCGTGTGCCGGACCATCAGGCTCGCGCCAGCCTGCGCCAATCGCTGCGGGAATTGCTGCTGGCCTTCGGCTCCTTGGCGGATGAAGTGCTGGAAACCGATGCCGAAATGATCCGGCTGAACCAACGGGTTTGCTGGGTGGATAGCGCCGCCATCCTGGCCGGCCCGCATCCTGCCAATCTGCTCAGGACCGATCTGGCGGCGCTTTGTGAAGGTGAATTGCTGGAAGATTTGAACGGCATCTCAGAAGCCTTTGACGAATGGCTGCTGATGGAGCGCGCACGATTCGCGACCGAAATCACCGGGGTTTTTGACGAGGAACTGCATCAGATTACCCAGGCGGATGTTCCCGCCGAAAGGCGCGCGGGCCTGGCACGCCGGATCATTGCCTGTGAGCCGACCCATGAAGGCGCCAGCCGAATCCTGATGACCGCCCTGGCCGATATGGGGGAAAAGGCGCAGGCGCTCCGCGAATTCGAACGCTGCCGCATGGCGATGCAAAGCCGGTTGGAGGTTGAACCTTCCGCTGAAACCAGGGCGCTTTATGACAAGCTGCGTTCGGCGCAGATGCGCCCGAAGATTGAGCCTGAGCCTGGGCGTGAAGCCCCTCCTGAACTGCGCGCAGGCGGGGCGGTTTCGACGCCGCCCACGTCGCGGCTACGCATTGGTGTCATTCCCTTCCAGGCGACCGCTGAGGAGAATACACAACTGGCCTTTTCACTCAGCCAGGAAATTGCCTCTGCCCTCGCACGGTTCCGCTGGTTTGATGTGGTCGCGGCGCTGACCCCTCAGCCACAGATGGCGCAATGGGATGAAGCTTTTCTCCGCGCCAAGGGCTGGCATTACGCGGTGGAAGGCAATCTGATCAGCGGCGCGGATAAGATAAGTTTTAGCGTCAGGCTACTAGACCTTGGGAGCGAAACTCGCCCTGTCTGGAATGATCGGTTTGAAATTACAAGTGATATGCTGGATCAGCTACATGAAAAGGTTGTGGCTCCGGTCGTAGCACGCATTGATCCGGTGATCCTTTTCATCGAGGGCCAGCAGGCCGTTCAGCGGCGATCAGGCGCGACGAGCCTTGTTTTACAGGCGCTGCCGGTATTTGTGGTCATGCAGCGTGAACCTTTCGAGAAAGCTGGCACCTTGCTGACTGAGGCGCTCCGCATTGATCCGCAAAATGCCAAAGCAGCAGCGTGGAAAGCATTCTGGCACGTCTTTCATACTGGGCAAGGCTGGGCATCTGATCGGGGCGCAAGTCTGCAAGAAGCTCAGGAATTGGCTCTACGCGCCATCAGGAATGATCCCGAGAACGCTGAAGCTTACGCAATTTGTGGACATGTCTGTTCTTTTTTAGAAAGAGATTACGAGTTGGCGCGACATTATTTTAACACTGCGCTGCGGCTTAATCCAAACATCACTTTTGCTTGGGCAATGAGCGCGGCCACTTACAATTATGCGGGCGATCCTGACGCTGCACTACAACATCTTCAGCGTTACACAGCGCTTTCCAGTTTCGATCCCAATGCGTATTTCGGGGATACGATTTACACTACAACCTATGTTCTCAAGGGTGATTATGCGGCCGCCTATCGCTTCGGCAAGCGAGCTGTGCGCGCCTGCCCTGATTTTTCTAATAGCTACAAACATTTACTCGCCGCGCTTGGCCATCTCGGTCGGCGTGAGGAGGCGGCGCCTTACTTGCAAAAACTCCTTCAATTGGAACCAAACTTCAGCATTGCACAGTTTATCCGCACCTATCCCCTCGCCCGGCCGGAAGACCGCGAAAACTACGCGCGCGGTCTGGAATTGGCCGGTGCGCCAAAGGGCTGAAGCCTTGCGCCGTTCTGTCTTTCGCGCGTGATTGGCCGATTGCATGTCGGCCCATGCCCAAAACGCCACGGCCGAGCCCATGACAAGCACCAAGCTCCGCGGCACGCTCTGGGCCGCGCTCACGGTCACTGTCTGGTCGGCCTGGCCGGCCTTTACGCGACTGGCGGTTACCGAATCCGTCACCCCTCCTGATATTGTCCTGCTGCGTTTTGGCATTGGGGGCTTGATCCTGCTGCCTGTATTGTTGCGGATGGCGGGTTCCATGCCGCGCCATGCCTGGCGTGAAGGGCTTTGGTTTGCGCTTTTGCAGGGCGCGCCGCTGGCGATGCTGACGGCGCAAGGTCTGGCCCTTGCCCCGGCGGGGCATTTGTCGCTTTCCACTGGCCTCATGCCGCTCTTCACCAGCCTGCTCTGCTTTTATTTCCTGGGTGAGGCGATTTCGCGTCTGCGCAAATATGGCCTCGCACTGATCACGCTTGGTGCGCTCGCCATTGGTGGTGTGAGTGTTGCCAGCATTCATCTTGATTACTGGAAGGGCGATATTCTGTTCGTCTGCGCGGGCATGTTGGGTTCCATCTATCTGCTCCGCATGCGCCGTTCCGGGCTTTCTGCCTTGCAAGGTGCGGCCTTGCTCAGCGTCTATTCCATGCTGATCTATTTCCCGTTTTTCGTGCTGTTCTTTTGGGAATCCTCAAAGCTCACGCAAATTCCGACCGCTGACCTGCTGTTTCAGGGTTTTTATCAGGGCGTGCTGATGGGCGCCCTGACCATGTTTTCGCTTGGGCGTTCGACCATGCTACTTGGCGCGCCGGCCGCAGCCATGAGCCTTGCGCTGCTGCCGGTTGCCAGTTTTTTGCTGGCTTTCTTTATCCTGGGCGAAGTGCCGAGCGTGTTTGAAATCCTGGGCGCCATCGCGATCAGCCTGGGTGCCTTCCTCGCCGCGCTATCAGCACGCGCGCCGACGCCTGCTGCCAAAATCAGCTAAATCCAAGCGCCGGCAAATCCAACACCCAAGGCAAATCCGTATCGCCCGTCGCGGCACCCGCGCGCGTCAGCAACGCATGGGCCTGGCCGCGATGATGCGTTTGGTGATTGAAGAAATGCCCAACTGCAATCCAAAGCGACATGCTCACTTCACGCCCAACAATGCCTGAATACCAGGTAAGCGGCGCGGCCAGAGCTTCCGGCGTCAGGCGCGCGGCCCAGGCTTCGATCTTCGCATCCGCCGCCACGCGCTGGGTTTTCAATTCCGCCCAATCCGTGATCATGACAGGGCTTTGCTTCATGCCGACAGAAGGCTTTTCCCAAGCATCAAAGCGGCTCATCCAAGTGGTATCACCCCACATGAGATGGCAGAGTGTGCCCTGAATACTGCCCCAAAAGGCGCCGCCATCGGCTTCGCGCGCACTGGCATCAAGCCCATCTGCGGCGGCGTAAAGCCGGCGGTTCATTTCGCTATTATAGGCTGCCATCATGCGGCACCAATCGGGCGAGATCATGCGTCACCTATCTGCTTGTAGAAGAACACCGTCGCCGCGGCACTGCCATCCGCATTGAGCGCAAAGCCTGGAATGCGCCCGGCTTCCTGCCAGCCGAGGCGACGATAGAGCGCCTCACCAGCATCATCCGCGCGCGTATCGAGTGTGAGTAACCGCCGCCCGCGCTGCACCGCTTCCGCTTCCAAAGCCGCCATCAGCGCCTGCCCCACGCCGCGCCGCCGCGCTGCCGGATGCACCAATAGCTTCGCCACTTCGGCGCGATGCGGCTGATTGGGGGGCATCGCCAGATCGAGCGTGACGGTGCCCGCCAGCACACTATCCACCCAGGCAACCCAAATGGCTTTCCGGCCAAGCGCGATATCGGCAAGGCTGCGGCGCCAGAAACCTTGCGCGACGTCAGCACTCAGTGGCGGCAGGAAGGACACCGAAGCGCCGGCGGCAACACAGGCAATCAGGATATCCGCCAAGGGTCTTTCGGCATGTTCGGCGGCCGAGCCATCCAACAGATGCACCGCCACACCGCGCGCCGGTTTGATGAAGGGAAATTCCAGCGAATTGGAAAGATCATTCAAAACGCGGATCGGCCCCTGCCGCACATAACCCTGCTTGGCATAAAATGCATGCGCGCGGGTGAAGCGCGTGTCGGACCAAAGCCGGATCACCTCCGCCCCCGCGTCACGCGCATGGGTTTCTGCTGTAGTCAGCAAAGCCGCCGCCACGCCCGTGCCGCGTTGGCTGGCCGCGACATACATGCGGCAAATCTCCCAATCCGGCGTGCCATGCAGCGGATGCACCGCCACCATGCCAACTACCGCACCGGCATCTTCCGCCACCCACAACGCGCCATCCTGCGCGCCAAAATGGCTGGCCAGCGCACGAAGCTCCGGCACTTCCCCATCCAGATCGAAGACGCAGCCGGGATATTCCGCCCAGCAATCGCGGATCAGCGTAATGAAGCCCGCCGCATCCGTATCCCGCCCGGCGCGGAGCATGGTGCGCTCAGCTCAATTCGCGGCAGAATTCCTGAATGCGGCCACAGGCTTCGCGCAGGTTTTCCGTGTTAGTGGCATAGGAAATCCGCAAATAGGGGGACATGCCATAGGCCGTGCCCTGCACGGTCGCGACATATTTTTCTTCGAGCAGCGCCATGGCGAAATCCGTATCGGTTTCGATCTTGCGCCCGCCCTTGCTGGTTTTGCCGATGCAGCCGGCAATATTGGGGAAAACGTAAAACGCCCCTTCCGGCTTATGGCAGGAAATGCCCGGCGCGGCATTCAGCATTTCCACCACCAGATCGCGGCGCTGGCGATATTCTTCCGCCCTTTCGCGCACCAGTTCCTGCGGTCCATCCAAGGCAGCGGCAACCGCGGCCTGGGAGATGGTGGAAACCCCCGCCGTCGCCTGGCCCTGCATATTCATCATGCCCTTGATCAGCGCCTTGGGCCCGCCGCAGAAGCCCACGCGCCAGCCGGTCATGGCATAGGTTTTGGACGCACCATTGACCGTGAGGGTACGGTCCTTCAGGCGCGGTTCCACATCGGCAATGGTGCAGAATTCAAACCCGTCATAGATCAGGTGTTCATACATATCATCGGTCATGATCCAGACATGCGGGTGCTTCATCAGCACCGCCGCAATCGCCTGCATTTCCGCGCGCGAACATGCTGCCCCGGTTGGGTTGTTCGGGAAATTCAGCATCACCCATTTGGTCTTGGGCGTGATGGCGGCATCCAAATCCTCGGGCCGCAGCTTGAAGCCGTTATTCTGCGGGCAATTGATGGTCACCGGCACACCGCCCGCAACCTTCGCCATTTCGGCGTAGGAAACCCAATAGGGGGCAGGGATCAGTACCTCATCGCCCGGATCAACCGTCGCCATGAAGGCGTTGAAGATGCTCTGCTTGCCACCATTGGTGACCATGATCTCATCCAAGGCGTAATCAAGGTTATTGTCACGCTTGAATTTCCGCTGCACCGCTTCCTTGAGCCGCTTGGTGCCATCCTGCGGCGGGTATTTGGTATCGCCCGCCAGCGCGGCCTTATGCGCCGCTTCAATCGCATGCGGCGGCGATGGAAAATCAGGCTCCCCGGATGCCAGGCTGATTACCTTGATGCCTTGCGCGGCCAATTCCCGCGCCTTGATCGTCATGATCACGGAAGCAGAGATGGAAACGCGGTTCAGACGTTCGGCAAGGGCGGGCATGGAGAAAATTTCCTGTTAGAGAGGGTTGCAGATTACGGCGCTCCTGCGGCTTCGCCAAGCGGCACTGGCCGTTCCAGCAAAAGGTCGAAATCCTGTTCGCCTGATTGGCCAAAACCCTGCCGCAACCAAAAGCCCAAGGCAGTGCTTCCCTTAAGCACCTCGATCCTGACGGGCAGGCCGAGGTATTGCCCTGTTACCTGCGCAAGCACTGCGGCCCCAAGCCCGCGTCCCTGAAATTCGGGCTGCACGTAAAAGGCATGAATATGCAGATGATCAGTGCGCGGTTCAGCACCAATGCTCCCAACGCACACGCCCGCCACTTCAATCGCCGAAAGCGTGGCGGGATGGAAAACCGCACGAAACCGTTCGCGCCGAAGTTCCGGTCTGAAGCGGCCAAGGCGTTCAAGATCCGCGCGCAACACGAGGATACTCAGGGTCAGCAAAGGTTCGAAATCCGCCTCCGAAACGGGACGCAGGCGGAAATCAGGTATCACTTCATGCCCGCGCAGAATTTCTGAATGCGCGTGCAGGCTTCGCTCAACGCCGCATCGGATGTGGCGTAGGAAATACGGAAATGCCCGGGGCTCAGGAAGGCCGCGCCATGCACGGTGGCAACGCCGGTTTCTTCCAAAAGCGCGATGGTGAAATCCTCATCGGTTTCAATCTTCTTGCCGCCCGCCGTGGTCTTGCCGATGCAGCCGCGCATATCCGGGAAAACGTAAAACGCGCCTTCCGGCTTGTGGCAGCGCAAGCCAGGCGCCGCATTCAGCATATCCACCACCATATTGCGCCGGCGTTCATAGACCTTGCGCATATCCTCAATGCTTTCCTGCGGCCCGGTCAGCGCTTCCACCGCCGCCGCCTGAGACACGGAAGATGTATTGGAAGTGGACTGGCTTTGCAGCTTATCCATCGCCTTGATCAGCGAAATCGGCGCGCCGGCAAAGCCAATGCGCCAGCCGGTCATGGCATAGGCCTTGGAGCAGCCATTCATGGTGACCGTGCGGTCCTTCAACCGCGGTTCCACTTCCAAAACCGTCGCCGGCTTGAAGCCGTCATAGGCAAGTTTTTCGTAGATATCATCGGTGAAGACCCAAACATGCGGATGGCGCATCAGCACATCGGTCAGCGCCTTCAACTCGGCCGCGTTATAGGCAGCGCCGGTCGGGTTGCAGGGGTTGTTCAGTATCAGCCATTTGGTGCGCGGCGTGATCGCGGCTTCCAGCTGCTCACCGGTCATTTTGAAGCCGGAATTCTGGCCGCATTGCACAATTACCGGCGTGCCTTCCGCCAGCGCCACGATATCCGGGTAGGAAACCCAGCAGGGGGCGGGGATGATCGCCTCATCGCCTGGGTTGATCGTCGCCACCAGCGCGTCAAAAATCACCTGCTTGCCGCCGGTCGCGACCAGGATTTCCTCGGGCGTGTACTCAATCCCCGAATCGCGCTTGAACTTCGTGCAGATGGCTTTGCGGAGTTCCACCGTGCCGGCGACATCGGTGTATTTCGTCTCCCCACGTTCAATCGCCGCAATCGCCGCATCCTTCACATTACGCGGCGTGTCGAAATCGGGCTCCCCGGATGACAGGCCAATGATGTCCTTGCCCGCGGCCTTCAGCGCGCGCGCCTTGGCGGTCATGGCAATGGTGAGGGAGGGCGAAATACGATCGAGGCGATCGGCAATGAGCTTCATTTGGGACAGAACCTTTTCAGCAAGCGGCGCAAGCTAATCCCGCGCCCCCGTCGCATCAACCCGGGGATGCCTAAAAAAGCCGCAGCGGGCGTAGCCCCTTATAGGTGAAGCCCTGTTCATTCAGGCATTTGGCGCGGGCTTCCTGCCGGATGGGGATATTCACATCCACCCAATCATAGATTGGCGGGCGGAGCCGCGGCGGGCGACGGGTGCAACTCGTCACACCATTGGGGCTGGTCCAGCAGCGCGTTTCGCCCGGTTCCCAGTAGGCGGGCTGAACCTGCATCCAGACCATGGCGGGCTTGATCTGTTCCGCCGCCTGAGCGGTGCAGGCGGCTTGCGCCGCATCCGAATCCGCCTCCGTCGCGCCGGGCTTTTCCCAGCGCTCGGCACAGGCGGCCAGCAGCAAGGCAAGGGCAATGGGCAATACGCGCATGATTGCCTTATAGCGGGAAAGTCAGGGCTGAATCATGGCGCTGCCTCATGCTCGCCGCCGCCCCAGCAGCCAAAGCGCCAGGGCAAGCATGCTGCCCACAACCAGCACCACCAAGGCGCCGAGCGCATTCACCTCCGGCGTCAGGCCAAGGCGCAGCATGGAAAACAGTGCGATCGGCAGCGTGGTGCCGGCGGGGCCCGACACGAAGGAAGCAATCACCACATCATCGAGCGAAAGAGTGAAGGCCAGCAACCAGCCAGCCACCAAGGCCGGCGCAATCAAGGGCAGGGTGATGGTCCGAAATGCGACCAAGGGGGTGGCACCCAAATCCATTGCGGCTTCTTCCAGGCTGCGCTCGGCTTCCGCCAGCCTGGCCTGCACCACCACAGCGACATAGGCCGCGCCAAACCCGGTATGGGCCAGCAGAATGGCGAAGGCGCCGCGCCCGGCGGGCCAACCGATCAGCCCTTCCAGGGCAACAAAAAGCAGCAGCAGCGACAGGCCGATCACGACTTCCGGCAGCACCAGCGGCGCGCCGATCAGGGCGCCAAACAGCGCGCGTCCGCGAAAGGGACCAAACCGCGCCAGCGCAAAGGCAATGCCGCCGCCGGCCAACACCGCGAGCGTCGCGCTGGCAGCAGCGATGCGAAGCGACAGAAAGGCCGCTTCCAGCAGCCTTTCATTGGTGGCCAGCGCGCCGAACCAGCGCAGCGAAAAACCGCCCCATTGGAAGGGGATGCGATCCGCGCTGAAGGCAAAGCCCACCAGCAGCAGGATGGGCAGCCACAGGAACAGGAAGCCCGCCAGCATCACCGCGCGCACCAACCCGCCCGGCTTCATGTGCTCGCTCCCAGTTTCTGGAACCAGCGCATGGGCAGGATCAGCAGTGCAAGCAAAGCCAACGCCAAAGCCGCCGCCAAGGGCCAATCTCGGTTCTGAAAAAATTCCTGCCAGAGTACCCGGCCAATCACCTGCGCCTCGGGCGGGCCGAGCAATTCAGGGATGACGAATTCCCCCGCCGCCGGGATGAACACCAGCAGAAACCCCGCCGCTGCCGCGGGCAAGGTCAGCTGCAAGGTGACGCTGAAAAACACCCGCGCAGGCCGCGCGCCAAGATCGGCGGCGGCTTCCAACAAGGCGGGATCAAGCCGGATCAGCGCGGTGAAAATCGGCAGCACCGCGAAAGGCAAATAGGCATGCACCATGCCGGCCAGCATCGCGCCTTCCGTGTAGAGCAATGCCAAGGGCGCATCCGTGATCCCGAGGCTGCGCAACAGATGATTGACCAGACCCTCATCGCGCAACAACCCGATCCAGGCACCAAGACGCAGTAAAAACCCTGTCCAAAAGGGAAGCATGAGCAGGGCGAGCAAAGGCAGCCGCCAACGGGGCTGCACACCCGCCATGCCAAGCGCCATCGGATAGGCGATCAAAAGGCAAAGCCCCGCCGTGGTCGCTGCGAGGCGCAACGCCGCGAGCAAAGCCTCGGCGTGATAGAAATCCTCCACCAGCATGGCGAAGGCGGTAAAGCGCAGCCCGAGCGTGAAGGGCGGCACACCATCGGCGGGTGTCGCAAAGGCCATCACCACCAAAATCAGTACTGGTGCCGCGACCAGCGTGAGCAACCACACCCATAAGGGGGCAAGCAGGATGGTGCGCGGCATCAGGCGAAAAGCGGCACCACCGCGCCCGCCCCCCACGCCAAACCAACAAGGCTGCGCGGCGCTGGCGGCGGCGCCTTATGCAGCACGCGCAGAGAAGCACCACCCGGCAGGCGAATGATCAGCAGCCAATCCTCACCACGAAACGCCGCATCTTCCAGATTGCCTGTAATGCAGGGCGCTTCATCGGCATTGGTCAGGCGAATATGCTCAGCGCGAAGGGCAACCGCGACAGTTGCCGCTGGCAAACCAGAGGCGATAACCCCGCCCGCTTCGGCGCTTTCAAACACACCATCTCGCATGCGCCCTTCCAGCACATTCGCCGCACCCAGAAACCGCGCGACGAAACGTGTCGCGGGCCGTGCATAAACTTCTTGCGGCGGGCCGATTTGCGCGACGCGCCCGGCTTCCAGCACGGCGATACGATCCGCGAGCGCGAGCGCTTCCTGCTGGTCATGCGTCACCATGATGAAGGCCGCCCCGGTCTTGCGTTGCAGGGCACGAAGCTCAAGCCCGGTGCGTTCGCGCAAGCCCGCATCCAGCGCCGCCATGGGTTCATCCAGCAACAGCAAGCGCGGGCGCATCACCAGGCTGCGCGCCAGCGCCACGCGCTGCTTCTGCCCGCCGGAAAGCTGTTGCGGCCGGCGTGCTTCCAGCCCTTGCAGCCCCACCAGATCAAGCGCCGCTGCAATGCGGCTGCGGCGTTCTTCTGCGGCCACGCCGGCACGCTTCAGCCCATAAGCGATATTGTCGGCCACATTCATATGCGGAAACAGCGCATAGGATTGAAACATCATATTGATCGGCCGCGCCCAGGGCGGCACCGGCAGCAAATCCTGCCCATCGAGTGTCAGCGCACCAGCATCCGGCGCCTCAAACCCCGCCAGCACACGCAGCAGCGTTGATTTGCCCGAACCCGATCCACCGAGCAGCGCAAAGAACTCGCCAGCATTGATCGCCAGATCAAGCCCCGCGAGTGCGCGCACCGCACCGAAGCGCCTTTCCAGCGCGGTCGCGATCAGCACTGCTTCACCGGCCCGCCTTGAAGCGCGACCATAGCCGGCTGCGCGCGCGTTCAATATCGCGCGGCGGGGTGCTGGCGACAAAACTCGCCGACAGCATGGCTTCATCCGGATAGACATTGCGGTCTTCGCGCACCGCAACATCCACCGCGGCGAGTGATGCCGGCACGGCATTCGGGTAGCGCACCTGATTGGTGATGCCGGCCATCACATCAGGCCGCAGCAGGAAATTGATGAAGTCATGCGCGGCTTCTTTATTCGGTGCATCGGCGGGGATTGCCAGCATGTCAAACCAAAGCTGCGCGCCTTGGCGTGGTGCGACATAGCCAATTTCAACGCCGCGCCCAGCTTCCTTGGCGCGCGCCTGCGCCTGGATGACATCACCGGAATAGGTCAGCGCCACGCAGGCTTCCCCATTCGCCAGCGCATCCAGAATGGCCCCCGAGGGTAGGATGGCGCGCACATGCCGGCGAATACCCATCAGCGCCTGTTCGGCCACACGCAAATCCTCAAGACTGTGGGCATTGGGATCGCGCCCCGCCCAGCGCAGCACGGAAGGCAGCACATCGGTCGGGCTATCCATCACCATGATGCCGCAACGCGCCAAGCGCGCGGCATTTTCCGGCTTCAACAGAACATCAAAGCCATCAAGCGCCATGTCAGGTGCGATGGCCCTGATGCGATCAAGCCGAAGCCCAAGCCCCACCGTGCCCCATAAGTAAATCGCGCCATGGCGATTGCCCGGATCAATCTCCGCCACACGCGCCATGAGCGTCGGGTCAAGATTGCGCCAATTCGGAATACGTGCGCGATCAAGCGGCGCCAAAGCCCCGGCGCGGAGCAGCCGCGCGAAAGTGGGTTCGCTGGTTGGTACGATAATGTCATAGCCAGAACGCCCTGCGGAAAGCTTGCCTTCCAGCGTTTCCAGACTGTCATAGACATCATAGCGTACGCGAATGCCGGTTTCGCGCGTGAAGCGCTGCACGGCATAGGGGTCAATATAATCCGACCAATTATAGACATTCACCACACGCTCCTGCGCGGCGACAAGGCCTGGCAAAAGCAGCAGGGCAAGCAAGACGATCAGGCGACGGATCATGGGCGCGGCTCCGCAATCAATGGGCTTTTTGTAGCGCAATGCAGGGCAGTTTTGGGGAAAGGAAGAAAATTCGACAACACCATAAAAATTCCTTGACATTAGGCTATTATTCCTTTATCCAAAATCGCATCAAGGGCCGAATTGCGCCCGAAGCTCCCCTCCCTCCACGAACCTTGACCCAAGCTTGCCACCAGCCGGGCGCGCGCCCTGCTGCCTGGCCGCCAGCAGGAGCGCCCATGCCCTTCATTGCCACCAGCCTCTCGCCGCTCAGCGCCGCGAATGGCTTCACCCTTTGGCATTATCGCACCAGCGATACCCGCGCCGAGACCGAGGCCCCCGGCTATTTTGCCCCCGCCGCTGACCGGGTGCGCGCCGGAGACATCATCATGGTGCAGGCCAGTGATGGCACCACCATGTTGCCGGTCCGTGCGGGTAATCTGATGGGCGCCGCGGTTGTGCTGGAGTCGCTCGTCGCGCCGCCAACCATCCAGCGTTCGGCGACTCTGCCCTTCCGCCAGACGCTTACCGGTACGGCCGAGGCGCGTGCCATCACCATTGATCCCATGCCCAATGCGATAGAGCCCGGCGCTTCCATTCCGGTCGGCGCAACGGTCCAGGGCGGCATTATCAATATCACCTTCCAGCTCCGTAACGCAGCCGGGACCGTCCTTGCCACTCAGGATTCCGCGGTCGCCAATGGCCGGGCGAGCGCACTCTTTCCTGCTCAGGCCTCGGGCGGCGGTTATCGCATCCTGGCGCGCAATGCGGCGGATACCAATCATTCCACCCTCTCCGCACCTTTTGCGATCGGTATGCCGCCGCGACTGTTGAATGAAGAAGGCGGCGTTCTGCTGCTCGAAAACGACGGCCAATTGCTGCTGTTCTGAACCCTCTTTTTTTTCCCCGACAACCCAGAAAGCGCCAGGCTTTGGATCCGCAGATCCGAAGTGCCTGGCAGCAACCATGAAAAGGTCAACCATGTCAGACACCAAGATCAGCGCGCTTCCCAGCGTTTCCAACACCGCTGATGCGGATATGCTGCCCGTTGTGCAGACAAGTGGCGCAACGATTGCGACACGCCGTGCAAGCCTTGCACAATTGCGCAGCGGCCTGTTTGTGGAACGCCCCTTCCATGTGCGGGACTATGGGGCCGTTGGCAATGGTGTTGCCGATGACGGGCCGGCGATCCAGGCGGCCATCAATGCCTTGAAGCTTGTGGGCGGCGGTATTCTGCAATTCGGCCCGCGCCTGTACCGTATTGCGAGCCCCATCGTGATCAATGGCGTCACGGTCATTCTGCAGGGTGCCGGCTTCACCGAAGGCCCGAATGAGACACATGGAACCTGGTTCAGGATTGACCAGACCGGTTTCACGCCCTTCACCTTCTCCGGCACCATGGCGCGCGGTTCGATCGTGCGCGATATCGCGATACGGCAATTTCACCCCGCACCAAGCGCCACCTGGGCGCCAACCGATTACGATTATGTATTCCGCGTTCAGGATTGCCTTGGCGCCGTGGATTTCGAGAATGTCTTCCTGGTTGCGGTCAATCGCGGCATCTGGTGCGACAATTCCGGGCGCATGAACATCCGGCGCCTGCGCGGGCAGGTCTATACGCGCGGGGTTGAAGTTGATCGTTGCCTGGATATCTGCCGCCTGGAACATGTGCATTTCTGGACATTCCATACGAATGACGCGAATGTCGTCACCTGGCAGCAGAACAATCAGGACGCGCTGGTTTTCCGCAAGGTGGATGGTGTCTTTCTTGATGACATCTTTGTCCTTGGCGCGCGTTCCACGCTGCGCTTCAGTTCATCGGCTTACGGTGTCACCACAAAATTCTATGGCAGCAACATCTATGCCGATTTTGCGAGATATGGCGTTTGGATTGATGGCAATGATGTCGAAGGCCGCATCGCCAATATGACGACCCAAGGGGAGTTGATTACTGCAGGCGCGTCGGTACCGCTTCCTGGCGCGGCAGGCATCCAGATTGATGGCAGCAATGTGCGCGTACAGATCGGCAATCTCCGTGTGGATGACACCGAAAACAACGCCATTCGTGTCAATGGCAGCAATAACCGTTTGGATATTTTCGCCTTCCGTGCCGAATACTACAATTACCTGAATAATGGTTCGGCTGCGATTCATCTTGCCAATGTCGTTACCGGCACGCCCAATCAGGTATATCTTGGAACACCGCCTTTGCTTGGGAATGGCAATGGCGGACCGCTGATCAATTCAGGCACCAATGGCTTTGTTGCCTCCGCCGCGCCGGCTGGCCGAGTTGACCGGCCAGGCATGATGGTAGGTGCCCAGGATACCGGGCTGTTTCAGCCGGCGGGCGGGGCTGTTGCGCTATCGGCCGGTGGCGCCGAGCAAATGCGCGTGGCGGCCGGCAGTATATCCTTGGGTGGTGCGCCAGGTGCCCATGCTTTGGCTGTCGCTACGCCGACAGCCACGGTCAATCAGGTCACGGTTACGGGCAGCGCCCTTGGCGGTACGCCAAGCCTTGCGGCAACAGGTACGGATGCGAATATTCCGCTCGCTCTTTCGGCGAAGAACATTGCACCGGTGCGGTTGAACAGCCGCGGCAATATCGCGCTTGAAGTCAATGCGGTGGCAACACCGGTGAATTTCGTGCGCATCAATGGCGCGGGCGCTGCTGCGCCGCCGCAGATCACCGCACAGGGCACCGATACCAATGTGAATCTTCTGCTGCTTGGCAAGGGCACAGGTGCGGTGCAGTCGGGTTCTCCGCTGCAATTGCCAAGCTTTACCGTGGCGACACTGCCGCCTGCGGCAACCTATCCGCGCTGCATGATTTATGTCGCGGATGGCGCGACCAATCGGCGCTTTGCGATCAGCGACGGCGCAAGCTGGCGCTGGCCTGATGGTGCGGTTGTTGCCTGATCTTCAAAGCATGTTTTCGTGCCTGATCCGCCACGCAGTTTT
The DNA here is from genome assembly GCA_020249865.1 of Roseomonas sp. GTDB lineage: Bacteria > Pseudomonadota > Alphaproteobacteria > Acetobacterales > Acetobacteraceae > Neoroseomonas. Next base: position 15,056 of record JADCEV010000036.1, read on the forward strand.
CTTGCGCGGGTCAGGCGCCAACCGCAACTGATCCATTCAGGAAGAACAACATGACCTCCATGACTGATTATACGAAGAATTTGCTCGGCCGTTCCGTGGTTGGTCGGCGCCCCGCCCTGCCTTCTGCCGTCTTCATTGCCCTGGGTACCGGGGGGTCCGATGCAAGCGGTGTTTCGGGGGAGCCCTCCGGCACGGGCTATGCCCGCCAAGCCGTGACCTTTTTTGGCACGGGCCTTCAATACAATATCTCGCAAGTGCGCTTCACCTTCACCAGCGCTCCAGGTACGCTGACCCATATCGGCGTGTTTGACGCGCTTACGGCCGGCAATCCGCTGCTCTGGGCGCCGCTCGCGACGCCTGTGACGCTCACAGTGCCGGGCATTGTGAACATCCCCGTCAATAGCCTGAACGTGGTTGGTGACTGACGGGGGGAAGCAAACCTTTGCGGAGCCGCCAAGTGTCACCACTTGGCTTGAAAATGCTTGGTTATGGTCGCATTTTCCGAGTCGCCAAGTGTCACCACTTGGCTTGAAAATGCTTAGGTTTGGTCGCATTTTCCGAGTCGCCAAGTGTCACCACTTGGCTTGAAAATGCTCTCAGCGCCCTGCCGATTGGCTCCGCAATTCGCGGGCACGCGTCAGCACCTTGTCTTCCAGTTCCGCTGCCGTTGCGGTGCTGACCGGTGCATCCACCCAGCCGCCCGGCCCCCGCACCTGACGGAACACCGAAATCCGCACACCATCGGATCGCAATTGCCGGCCAAGGACATAGGCGGTCGCCTTGAAACGTTCATTGGAAACGCCGCCCGGCGCGTGCCAATCCGTGATGATCACACCACCAAAGGGATCGGCCGATGCCAGCGGCATGAAGGAAAGCGTATCAAGCGTGGCGCGCCAAAGGAAGGCATTCACACCAAGCCCGCCGCCGCCGCCGCCGCTCTCCTGGCCTTTTTCCGTGCCGCCGCCGAATATCGTCATACCGCCTGATGTACCGGCAGCCGAGGTGGAGCGCAGCAATTGCTCTCGCCGGCTGCCGGTATTGTATTCGTCGCGCTCCACTTCGCGCACCTGGGAGGAGTCACCGCTACAGGCGGCCATGATCAGCCCAAGCGGCAGCAGCAAGGCGATGCGCGGTGAAAGGAAGCGGGTCCGGGGTTTCTTCATGGATGCCTTCTAGCGCATCCAGCCTTGGACTGAAAAGAGAAACCGCAAGCCGCAGCTTTAGCGCATCACGCCGGCGCCATCAGCCGCAACAAGGCCGCCGAGGCCAGCCGCGCCATGGCATTATCCGCCCGGCTGGTGAGCGCCATGGGCACCCTAAGCCCCAACACAATGCCGGCCGATTCCGCGCCCCCCAGATAGGCCAATTGCTTGGCGAGCATATTCCCAGCCTCAAGGTCCGGCACCAGCAGGATATCCGCCTGCCCTGCAACCGGGGATTGTATCCCCTTGGCCGCCACCGCTACCGGGCTGATCGCATTATCAAAAGCGAGCGGCCCATCCAGCACGCCGCCGGTAATCTGCCCGCGTTCCGCCATTTTGCAGAGCGCGGCGGCATCCAGTGTTGCCTGCATCTTGGGCGTCACGGTTTCCACCGCTGCCAGAATGGCGACCTTGGGTGTTTCGATCCCGATCGCCTGCGCCAGCTTGATGGCATTGCGGATGATATCCGCCTTGGCTTCCAGATCAGGCGCAATATTCACCGCCGCATCGGTGATGATCAGCGGGCGCGGGTAAAGCGGCGCATCCAGCACAAAGGCATGGCTCACGCGCCTTTCGGTGCGAAGCCCCGCTTCCTTGGCAATCGCCGCGCCCAGGAGTTCATCCGTATGCAGGCTGCCCTTCATCAGCGCCGCCGCACGGCCTTCCCGCACCAGCGCCACCGCTGCTTCGGCCGAGGCATGGCTATGTTCCGTGCCAATCAGGGTAATCCCTGAAAGATCAAGCGATTCCTTGGCTGCAATGGCGCGTATCCGAGCCTCCGGCCCGGTCAGGATTGGCGTGATCAACCCTTGCTGCGCAGCCAGGATCGCGCCACGCAGGCTTTCCGCATCGCAGGGATGGGCAACCGCGGTCGGTACCGGCGGCAAGGCGCGGCAGCGCGCGAAAAGTGCGGCCATCACCTTGCCGGCATGCGGCCCAAGCCCAGTCATTTGCGGCAGCGCGCGTTCTTCGGCGGTGGTGGGGGGCAGTACCTCAACCTCACCCTCTGCCAGCACCACGCCCTTGGGCCCGGTCACGCGGCATCCGAGCCGCGCAAGCCCCGCGCCGCGATCCACATCCAAAACAACAAGCTTGGTGGTCAGCGCATCGCCTTCCAGCATATTCCCGCCATAGCGGAGGTTTTCTGCCTGGATCCGGCTGCCCGGCCCCGGAAAGCGCGTGGTGATCACATGTGCAATCAGGGCACCCGCGGCGCGCGCCGGCACCGCCTTGTCATCCAGGCCGAACAATACGGAAAACGCCGCAGCACTTGAGGCATTCAGCTTATCTTCCGCTTCAAACACCTCGCCGCGATCAAGTTCGGCAAGCGGCTTGGCGCGCCGGATATTGAGCATGAGACCCCGCCTTTCACACGAAGCGCATCACCGCCAGCGACGATGCATCCAAAGCCATTGGCCGGGATATTCCCGCACCCAGCCCTCAATCACCTCATTCATTTTTTGCGTCGCGGCGTTGATGTCAATCAAGCCTTCCGCATCGCGCGGCATGGCGATTTCTTCAGTCAGCTCCAGGCGAAAGCGCCCGCCAGGCAGGCGAATGGCGCACGCGCCATGCACCGGGCAATCATAACGCCGCGCCAATTGCGCGAGCAGCGGATTGGCCGTTGCTTCGCGCCCCATGAACATCACGCGCGGGCCGCGCCCAAAGCGTTGATCCACCAGCATGCCGATATGCTGCCCCGCTTCCAGCGCACGCGCCAAACGCAACGGCGCGCCCATGCCGGCCGGCACCAGAACCCCCATACTATCCTTGCGGAGCCTCAGGATTTCCCGCGCCACGGCGGCGTTATTGGGGGTGCGATACAGTACGGCGCTGTCAATGCCATGCTTCGCCGCCGCCACCGCCGGCAACTCCCAATTCGCGAGATGCGCGGAAAAGACGATGGCGGGCTTGCCGTCATCCCGCAGTCTTTCATAAAGCGCCACGGTTTCAGCCGAGGCGTTGATATGCCCCCCAGGCTTCGGGTTTTCGGGATCAAAATCCCAAATCCGATCCATATGCACATATTCGCAGGCGGTGCGGCCCAGATTGTCCCAAGCTTCGCGCAAAATGGCGGCGCGTTCGGCGGCTGATTTTTCAGGAAAGGCGGCGGCGATATTGTCCCGCCCGATGCGATGCGCGGGCGTAATCGGCCCCAGATTGCGCGCCAGAAACGCCCCAAGCGCCGGAGCAAGGCGCGGCCCAAGCAGGCGCAAAAAGCCGAAGCCGGCGCGCAGCAAAAGCCCGATCAGAAAATTCATCCGCGCGGCGTGACGCGCTTCACAGCGTCACCACGATCTTGCCGAAGACGCGGCGGCTTTCCAGCCGTTCCAGCCCTTCCGAAAAGCGCTCCAAAGGCACCACCGTATCCAACACGGGCAGAATGCCACGCGCCATTTTCGCATAGCCATCGGCGATATTGCGCATGGAAGCGCCAAAGGACCCGAAGATGCGGAGCTGACGTTGAAACAGCATCATCAGATTGGTTTCCGCCGAAACGCCCGATGTTGACCCGCAGGTCACCAACCGCCCGCCCATTTTGAGCGAGAGCAAGCTGCCAGACCAGGTCGAAGCACCGACATGTTCAAACACCACATCCACGCCGCGCTTGCCAGTGACGCGCCGCGCCACGGTCGGAAAATTCTGCGTCGTGTAATTCACCACATGATCCGCGCCCAAAGCCTTTGCCTTGGCGCATTTCTCATCATCGCCCGCGGTCGCGATCACGGTGCAGCCCAAATCCTTCGCGATGCGCACCGCCACCGTGCCAATGCCAGACCCGGCGGCATGGATCAGGATGGTCTCGCCTGCTTCCAATTTCGCATTGTCGAACAGCATGTGCTCAACGGTGGAAAAGGTGATTGGCCCGCAAGCGGCATCTTCGAAGGAAAGCCCATCCGGCACGCGCACCAGCAGCCGCGCATCCTGGTTCATCAACTCCTGCGCGAAGCCATCCAAGTGAAAACCCTTCACGCCGCCAACATCTTCGCAAAGATTATCGCGCCCTTCACGGCACGCCTTGCAGACGCCACATGTCGCGGCGCCATAGGGCGCGACATGATCGCCGATCTTCCAGCCTGTCACGCCGGAACCAACCGCGACAATCTCACCGACCGCTTCCGCGCCCACCGTCAGCGGCAGGTTGCGCTTGGCGAAGGCCATGCCGCGAAAGCCCCAGACATCAATATGGTTCAGCGCAACAGCGCGGATGCGAATCTGCACCTCATGCGCGGCGGGTGGCGGTGGCGGCGCCACGCTTTCCAGCCGCAGATCACGATCCCCATGCAGGCGAAGGGCGCGCATCATGGCGCGGCACTCAGCACCAGGCAGACATTCTGCCCGCCAAAGCCAAAGGAGTTCGAAAGCACATGGCGCAGGCCGGAAACACGCCGCGCTTCATTCGGTACCACATCCAACCCAAGGGTCGGGTCTGGCTCCACATGATTGATGGTGGGCGGCAGGATCTGATCGCGCAGCGTCAGCAGGCTGAAGGCGGCTTCAATCGCCCCGGCCGCAGAGAGCGTGTGGCCGATCATGGATTTATTGGAGGATATCGGCGGCGGCGCCTCACCAAATACGGCGCGCATGCCAAGCGCTTCCATCTTGTCATTCTCCGGTGTGCTGGTGCCATGGGCATTCACATAGCCGATATCACCTGGCTGCACGCCGGCATCAGCAATGGCGTTCCGCATGGCGCCAATGATGGATGAACCATCGGGGTTTGATCGCGTGCGGTGGAAATTATCCGCCCTTTCGCCACAGCCACTCACCAAGCCGATCACGGTCGCACCCCGCGCGCGCGCATGGTCCAGATCTTCCAGGATCAGCGCTGCCGCGCCTTCGCTCATCACGAAACCATCACGGGATTTCTCAAAGGGGCGTGATGCCTTGGTGGGGTCTTCATTGCGCGAGGACAGCGCCGACAGCAGCGAAAACCGGATCACCGCTTCCGGCTGCACCGATCCATCCGTGCCAAGCGCAATGGCGGATTTCGCCTCACCGCGCTGGATGGCTTCAACACCAAGCTGAATGGCGGAAGCCCCGGTGGCGCAGGCGGTGGTGATCGCAATCGGCGCGCCCTTGGTGCCGAAACGCAAGGCGAGCCTTTCGCCGACGCCGCCATAGAGAAAGGTTTCATACAAATCACGCTGGCCGATACTCGCGACCGAAAGCGCGGCATGGCCATGGCCACCCGCACGACGGGCGAGTGCCACACGTTGCGGCCATTCCATCTCCACCGGCGGCATACCGAGCATGAGGGGGCTGTCAAAGGCGCCTTCCTTCATGCCCGCCGCAACAAGCGCTTCCGCAATAGCCGCAGCGGCCATGCGTTCCACGCGCACCGGCGCGGGCACAGGTTCGCCGCCCGCGATTTCTTCCGGCAAATCCACCGTGCCGGCCATGGTGGTTTTTAGATGATCAGTGGCGAAGCGGCGAATGCGCGTAATGCCGGAAGTGCCCGCCAGCAGCGCCGCCCAATTCCTGTCCAAGCCCCAGCCGAGCGGGCTCACCAGCCCAATCCCCGTCACCGCCACCAAGGGGCGGCCCAGATGATCCTTCATGGCGCTTTCTCCAGCAGGGCAAGCGCTTCACCGCGCCATTGGCCGAAGCCGGTCACCAGAATGCGCTCCACCGCGCCATCGCCCTTATCAGCGGGGTCCATCGCCGGATAAAAACCACCGCGCGACAGCGCGAGTGCCGCCAGCGCGACATTGGCCGGGAAACTCGCCTCTACCCCATGCCCCAGCAAGGAGGCACTGCGCCGCACCGGCACGCTGCCAAGCCCAGCGAGGAAGGCTTCTTCTTCAACCCGCGCTTCCGCCACACCGGTCATGCCGGAAATCACGCCAAGCCCGTCTTGTTGCGCTGCCATCCCTTGCCAAAGCGCCTTGGCTGCTGCGGCGCTGCCGCCACCGCCGCGCTGATGCGCCGCGTCGCTCGCAATGCCACTAATCCGCGCCAGGGCTGTGGCGCCGCGTGCGCGTGCATGTTCTGCCGTTTCCAACACCAGAAACGCCGCTATGCCACCCAGGATCAGCCCGCCCGCATCGCCACGCGCGGAAACCGGCGCGTAATCGCCCTGCCACAGCACGCCACCCGGCGCGTAAAGCAGCACCATGTCCCAGCGCTGAGACGCAAAAGCGCCACCTACCAAAGCGATCTCGCCACGCCCTTCCGCCAGGCGCGCGGCGGCGATGCGGATGGCGTCGGCCGCCGCTTCTTCTTCGCCCATCAGCGTGCGCGAAGATCCCGTCACGCCATGCACGATCGAGATATTGCCCGCGAGCAGATTGGAAAGCTGCGCCAAAAACAGTGTGGGCCGCAATTCAGTCGCCAGCTTTTCATTGAGCAAGGCGCCGGAGGTTTCCGGCGTGGCGCTGGTCAAAGCCGCC
>JADCEV010000037.1 GCA_020249865.1 Roseomonas sp.
GCGGCTTTCGCGTTGCCGGCACCGCCATCCAATTCGGCAATCGCGGTATTCACGGCGACATTTTCGGTGCCTTCCGGCACGAGGATGGAGGTCAATACACCTTCATCCACCGCTTCCACTTCCATGGTCGCCTTATCGGTTTCGATCTCGGCAATCACCTCACCGGATTTCACCTTATCGCCGGTTTTTTTCAGCCAGCGGGCCAGCTTGCCTTCCGTCATGGTGGGGGAAAGCGCGGGCATCAGGATTACGGCACCCATCTCAGTTTGCCTCCACCAGAATGTCAGTCATCAATTCGCTCTCGGGCGGTTCCGGGCTTTCCTGTGCGAAATCGGCGCTGTCCTGGACAATCGCCTTCACCTCATCATCAATCACCTTGAGCTCTGCCTCGGTGACGCCAAAATCATCCAGCAGCGCCTTGCGCGCGGTTTCAATGCAATCCGATGTTTCACGCATTTTCTGCACTTCTTCGCGGGTGCGGTACTTCGCCGGGTCGGACATGGAATGGCCGCGATAGCGATAGGTCTTCATCTCCAGCAGATACGGCCCCTTGCCGGCGCGGCAATGCGCCACCGCACGTTCACCCGCTTCGCGCACGGAAGCCACATCCATGCCATTCACCTGCTCACCGGGGATGCCCCAGGGCGCGCCATTCTGCGACAGGTCACGTGAAGCCGAGGCCCGATCAACGCTGGTGCCCATGCCGTATTTATTGTTTTCGATGATGAAAATGCAGGGCAGCTTGAACAACGCCGCCAGGTTCAGGCTCTCATACACCTGCCCCTGGTTGGAAGCGCCTTCCCCGAAATAGGTCACCGCAACCCGCCCATCCTGCCGATACCAATTCGCGAAGGCGAGGCCGTTGCCGAGCGAGACCTGCGCGCCAACAATCCCATGCCCGCCGTAAAAACCCTTCTCCCGGCTGAACATATGCATGGACCCACCCTTGCCCTTGGAATAGCCGCCAATGCGCCCGGTGAGTTCCGCCATCACGCCGCGGGCTTCCATGCCGGTCGCCAGCATATGCCCATGATCGCGGTAGGAGGTGATCACCTGATCCCCCGGCTTCAGGCACATTTGCATGCCAACCACGACCGCTTCCTGGCCAATATAAAGGTGACAAAAACCGCCAATCAGTCCCATGCCGTAAAGCTGGCCGGCCTTTTCCTCAAACCGGCGGATCAGCAGCATGTCGCGATAGGCGCGCAGCATTTCTTCCCGCGATAGGGATGGCGTTTTGGCTTTGCCGCGCCGCTTGGTGGCGGCTTCCGTGGCTTGGGGCATGGTATTGGACCTCCAGAACTTAGCTTCCAAGCGCACTTAGCGCCGAGCAATTATGGATTTCAAGCCTTGAAAGACTAAAAAACCGTGTTTTTGCAATGCAATAATGCAATTAACTATAATTCAGTTAAGTGTTTGTTTCGCAGTGCTGAGGCCGGCTTGGGGGCAAGCCCCATCGCATAAGCTTGGCGCAGTAAGGCTTGAAATATCAGGAAAAATCGGGCGCGGCGCCCTTGGGTCAATAAAGCCGGCGTTCCGGCCCGAAGGGCACCACAACCTCATCCCGCCCAACCATGTTCAGCAGCGACCGGGCGCGTTCTTCAAGCTGATCCCGATCAAGCCTGTCACCACGCAGACCGGCGACACGGCGTTCCATCGCGTCACGCTCTGCTTCGGCGCGTCGAAGTTCGGACCGCGCGGCGGCGATATCGGCTTCACGCTTTTCGCGCGCGTTCAGCCCGCGTTCGCCATGCACGGCATGCCAGGCGAAATAGCCGGATACCGCCAGGAAAACGGCCGGCACGAGCATCCCCTTCAGGATCCGCTTGAAGCTGGAAAGCAGCGCCATCGGCGCGATAACCCCGCGACTTAAAGTGATCTCTAAAGAATCAAGTCTTGCCTCATTTGTCCAGCACCAAATGCCAAAAGCCTGAAATTTCACCCATAACAGCCCTGGGACACCGCATTACTTGACTTTCGTCATGCCGGGGAGCCCAGATACCCGCCAGGAAGAGCGACCGAACCCAAGCCGGAACCTAATGCCCCCCGCCGCCCCAGACATCAGCATCCTGATGGCCGCCCATGGCCTGCGCGCGGAAATCCCGGCCGCCGTCGCCTCGGTCTTTGCCCATGCCAGGGATGCGGCGGTGGAGCTCATCATCGCCTCAGATGACGGCACGGATTACCGGGAATGCCTGCCGCCCGACCCAAGATTGGTCTTTGCCCCGATTGGGCCGATTGCCTCTGGCGCGCCGGCCGCGCGCAACCGGGCGCTGGCTTTGGCCCAAGGCAGCTTTGTGACCATGCTGGACGCCGATGATGCCTATGAAGGGGAGGCGCATGGCCTGGCTGCTGCGCTTGCCCTGGCGCGCGCCCGGGGTGCGGCTGTGATCCCGAGCATCATCCGCGCCCCGGATGGCACGGCGCTCCGCCACGTGCCGGGTGACGGGGTGCAGGAGATGGGCTGGCATGAATGGCAGAGGGCATTCGCCTCGCTCCATCTGCTGCGCCCGCGCGCCACCGCCGAGGCCTTTAGGCCCTTTCGTTTGATTGATGATGTCTGGTGGGATTTGCGGGGCCTGGCCCAGGCCGGCGGGCATGCGCCGGTTTGCGATGCCCTGGCCTATCGCTACCAGCTGCGCGAAGGGCAGCTCACTGAAACGCGCACCAGCAGTTTTGATGCCGATTACGCCGCGGCACTGGCGATGCTGCGCGATGATCCTGCGCATTTTGGCGCTGCCACCCCGGAAGTGGCGCGCATCCTATGGCGTTGGCGTGCGATGAACCGATGGGCGGAACGTGCTGGCGCGGGCAAGCCGCGTTCGCTTGGCCATTATCATCGCCATGTCGCGACTTATTTGGCGCGTGTCTGAGTGGAAGAATGCCCCCAGGGAGACTCGAACTCCCATGCCCTTACGGGCGGACGATTTTGAGTCGTCTGCGTCTACCGTTCCGCCACAGGGGCAACGCAGCGCTTTCCTAACCCAAGCGGGGGGCCGGGGTCCAGAGGGGGGTCAGAACAGCGAATAGCCGCCATCAATCACCAGGCAATCGCCGGAATGATAGGCGGAAGCGTCGCTTGCCAGATACACCGCAATACCGCCGAAATCCGCCGGCTGGCCCCAGCGCCTGGCGGGGATACGGGGCAGCACGGCGCTGCTGAAACGCTCATCGGCAACATTGCCGGCGGTCATGGCGGTTTCGATCCAGCCGGGCAGGATCGCATTGGCGCGAATGCCATACCGGGCCATTTCCACCGCCAAGGCGCGAATCATGGCCACCAGCGCGCCCTTGGTCGCACCGTAATGCGCATTGCGCGCCGCGCCTTCGATGGCGGCGAGTGATGCTGTAGCGACCAGGGAACCACCGCCGCCTCGTTCCACCATATGCCGCGCTGCGGTGCGCAGGGTGAAGAAGGCGCCATCCAGATTGATGCGCATCACACGCTGCCATTCGGCGGTTTCCAACGCCGTGAAGCGCGAGGCATGGCCATAGGTGCCGGCATTGGCGAAACACGCATCCACGCGGCCGAGTCTTGAGACGGTTTCCGCGAAGGCGCGTTCCACTGCCGCTTCATCGCCGATATCGCAGGTCAGCGCATGCAGGCGCACGCCAAATGGTTTCAGGCTTTCCAAGGCCGCCGCATTCTTCGCGGCATTGCTGCCCCAAATCGCGATATCAGCGCCTGCTTCGGCAAGGGCCTGCGCCATGCCAAGCCCAATACCGGAATTGCCGCCCGTGATAAGCGCCACCTTGCCGCTGAGATCGAAGGGCCGATAAGCCATGGGGGTCAGTAACCCGCCTTGCGGTCCACCACTTCCTTGAGCGGCGCGCCATCCAGAAAGCGACGCAGATTTTCCACCAGCAGCGCCGCCACCATGGAATCCCGTGCCGGATGCAGCCCGCCAATATGCGGCAGTACCAGGATGTTTTCCGTGCCCCAGAAAGGATCATCCTTGGGCAGGGGTTCCTGGCGGAATACATCCAGGATGGCGCCGGCAATGGTGCCGGCCTTGGCGGCGGCGACCAAAGCCGCATCATCAATCAAGGCGCCTCGGCCGAAATTGAGCAGCCAGGCGGTTTTCTTCATGCGCGCGAGCCGCGCGGCATTGATGATATTCTCAGTGTCCGGCGTTGCCGGCAGCAGCAGCACGACGAAATCTGATTGCGCCAGTACCTCATCGGTTTCGGCGGGCGTATAGACGCGCTCGACATGCGGCACCGTGCCGCCAGCGCGGCGCGTGCCGATCACGCGCATTTCAAGGGCTGCGGCCTTGCGCGCCAATTCCTGCCCAATGGCACCAAGGCCAAGAATACCAAGCGTCTGTCCCGCCAGTGTTGAGGAAACCCGACGCGTCCAGGTGGCGGTAGCGTTGTCGCCGACAATCGCGGCATAGGGTTTGGTGATGTGAAACAGCGCGCCCAAAATGTTTTCCGGCATTTGCACGCGGTGCGTGCCGCGCGCGCAGGTCAGCGTCAGGCCAGGCGGCAAATCAGCGCGCGCCAGCCAATGTTCCACCCCCGCCGTCAACGCCTGGGCCCAGCGGAGCTTTGGCATTTGCGCGAGCATGCCGGCGGGCGGCCCCCAGGTCAGCATCGCCTCGGCTTCCTGCAATTGTTCGGCTGTCGGCGTCGCACTGCGCGCCAGCACATCCAGCCTGATGTGCTGATCAAGCCCGGCATCGGTGATCGCCTCGCGATAGGCATCCGCGCCATCGGTCCAGAGCAGGAAAAGCGGTTTCGTCATGGGAATGCCTCAGGCTCTCACGATCAGCGCATCCACCGCCACAGCGTCACTGCCGGCGATGATGATGGGGTTCACATCCAGCTCAACGATCAGATCGCGCTGATCGGCCGCAAATTCCGATAGCCGGACAATGATGTCGGACAACCGATCCATATCGGCGGCAGGCGCGCCACGGAAGCCTTCCAGCGCCGCGCGGCCTTTCAGGCGCCCCAGCATATCGCGCGCTTCCGTCTTGGTGACGGGCGCCAGGGCCAAAGCTGAATCGCGCATCAATTCCACCAGCACGCCGCCCAGGCCTGCCACTATCAGCGGCCCCATCAGCGGATCAATCCGCGCGCCGACCATGATCTCAACCCCTGGCTTCGCCATGGGCTGCACCAGCACACCATTGATGCGGGCATTCGGCGCATGATGCTTGGCATTGGCCATGACAGCGCGGAAGGCATCGCGCAATTCAGCCTCATCCTTCAATTTCAGCCTGATCACACCCGCTTCCGTCTTATGCGGCAAATCCGGGCTTTCCACCTTGATCGCGACCGGCCAGCCCAGCGCCTTGGCGGCGGCGAGCGCCTCATCTTCCGTGCTGGTTAAGCGTTCCGGCACCACCGGCACGCCATAGGCGGCCAGCACCTGCTTTGCTTCGCGTTCCGTCAGCGCGCGATCCTGCGCGGCCTTGATCAACGTTGCCGCTTCCTGCGTCGCTTGCGGGCGTGCCAGGCGCTGATATTGCCGCGGGCCGGCGCTGCGCCGTTCTTCGCGCTTATGCCAATGATCGAGTGTCGCAAAGCAGCGATCCATGGACCGGAACAGTCCGATGCGTGGGTTTTGCTCTGCCTCCTTGGAGCCAAAACCTTCCAGCCATTCCGTGGTCCAGACCACGCAAATCGGCTTGTCGTGCTTTTCCGCAATGGCGGCTAATTCGCCAGGGCGCTTGGCGGAAAGCTCGGTCGAATAAATCTGCGCATAAAGCAGCGTGCCGTAATGGTCTTCGCCCAACATCGCGGAAGCACACGCCGTCAGGCTTTCCGGATCATTGGCAACTTGCGCAGTAACATCGCAAGGATTGCGCGCGGAACCGAAATCCGGAATGCGCGATTCCAGAATGGCCTGCACGGGTGGCGTTGGCTGCGGCAGCGGAATGCCGCGTTCTTCCGCGCGATCGGCGGACATGATTGCGGCCCCGCCCGAGACCGCAACCACCGCCACACCGCGCGCCTTGGGCTTTGGTGCCTTGGCCATGAAGGAAGCGGTTTCTACCATGGCTTCGAAGTTATCCACGAGTATCGCCCCGGCACGCTCAAACGCCGCGCGATAGGCGGCCTGAGAGCCCGCCAGAGACCCCGTATGCGACATCGCCGCCGCCGCGCCTTGTTCGCCCGTCCCCAGCTTGAAGACAATCAGCGGCTTGTCGGCAGCATCGGCGATTTGCGCGGCTTCAATGAAGCGCATCGGGTCCGGCATGCCTTCAAAAACACAGGCAATCGCGCGGCAGCCCGGATCATCCGCCAGGAAGGAAACGCAATCCGCCACGTCAATATCGGAAGAATTGCCGGTAGTCAGAAGGTGGCTCACGGAAACGCCACGCATCACCGCCTGCGCCAGGGAAAAGCCAAGCGCGCCGGATTGGCTGACCAGGCCAAGCGCATGCGGCAAGGGCGCTTCCATCGGCGGTGGGATCATGAAGGTCACGCCGGCCTTGGTGCCGAAATTCAGCATGCCGATGCAATTCGGCCCGACAATGCGCATGCCCGCATTGCGGCCAATCGCCGCCAGGCGCTGCTGTGCCGCGATATCCTCTGCCCGCCCGGTTTCCGAAAAACCAGAGGCATAAATCATCACGCCACCAACGCCGGCCTTGGCGCAATCGGTCGCGATTTCTTCCACCGCATCCTTGGCAGCAACGACAATGCAGCAATCGGGCACTTCCGGCAGTGCGGCGACGGAAGGATAGCAGGGCCGATCAGCAATCTTTTCATAGCGGCTATTCACCAGATGCAGCCGCCCCGTATAGCCAGACAGCGCGCTGATGGTGCGATCCGCGAAGGACCCCGCGCGCGGGGATGCGCCGATCACGGCGATTGAGGCAGGGTTGAACAGCCGCTGCATATCGGCATGGCGATAGACGCCGCGATGGGTGGTGGACATTTTTCTGCTTCCTCCTGCTCCGCCGGCTTGTTGCGCCGGTCTGATCAATGAAGGGCGCGCTTCATGGCGCGCCCCTTTTCGTTCACGAACGCGCGGCTTCCGCCAGATATTCCATCGCCGCCGCCACGCCGCCTGGCGCATGCGGCACGCCGTTCAGCTTCAGCGCCATTTCCACGACAGAAAGTGTGCCGAGGATCATCGGTTCATTCAAATCCCCCAAATGGCCGATGCGGAATACCTTGCCGCCCAAAGGCCCCAGCCCACCACCGAGTGAGACATTGAAGCTTTGCAGCGCCGTCCGGCGCACCGCTTCCGCATCATGGCCTTCGGGCATCATCACTGCAGTCACGCTATCCGAATAACGATCCGGATTGGTGCAGAAAAGCTGCGGCCCGGCATTGCCCGACCAATGGCGCACGCAACGCCGCACCGCTTCCGCAAGCCGTGAATGCCGCGCGAAAACCTGATCAAGCCCTTCTTCTTCCAGCAGGCGCAGGCTTTCCTGCAAACCGTAGAACAGGGAAGTCGGCACCGTGCCTACAAAGGATTTGTGCTTGCGCGTCAGCATATTCGTCCAGGACAGATAGGATTTCGGCAGGCGCGATGTCTTATGCGCAGCCATCGCCTTGGCCGAAACACCGGTGAAGGACATGCCGGTTGGCAGCATCAGGCCCTTCTGGCTGCCGCCCACCGCGACATCCACGCCCCATTCATCCATCCGAAAATCAAGCGACCCGAGTGAGGAGATGGTATCGCTCAACAACAAGGCGGGATGCCCAACCTCATCCATCACCGCACGCACTTGCTTGAGCGGCAGCACCATGCCGGTTGCGGTTTCATTATGCACGGCGCAGACAGCCTTGATGCTATGTGCCGTATCGGCAACCAGCGCAGCACGCAGCGCGGCGAAATCCAGACCGCGGCGCCAATCGGCGGCGATGGTTTCCGCTTCCAAGGACAGATCCTTCACCATCTGCGCCCAGCTTAGCGAAAAATAGCCGGTTTCGATGATGGCAACCTTGTCACCGGGGGAGAATAGATTGACCAGGCTCGCTTCCCAGGCGGCATGGCCGGACCCGGTATACATGAAGATTTCCTGTTCGGTCTTCAAAACGCGCTTCAGCCCCGCGACGCAGGCTTCATAAACCGGCATGAATGCAGGATCGTTGAAATCCACCGTGACATGCGCCACCGCATGCAGCACGGAATCGGGAATATTGGTCGGACCGGGATTGGCAAAGAATTGCCGCCCGCGCGGCAGACGAGGCTTAGAGGCCATGAAACAACGTTTCCTTCTTACGATAATTTGATTGCAGCGCTGGCATCATTTCGCCAATTCCCGCGCCATGGATTCAAGCCCCGCCAGCGTCAGCGGATGCATCCGGTTTTCCATCAGCCCCTGCATCATGCCGATGGAATGGGTATAGCGCCAATGCTGCTGATCCACGGGATTGAGCCAGGCCGCGCGACGGAAATGCCGCGTCAGCCGGCCCATCCAGACCGCGCCTGATTCCTCATTCCAATGCTCAACCGACCCACCAGGCTGAGAGATTTCGTAAGGCCCCATGGTGGCATCACCCACCAGCACAAGCCGCCAATCCGGGCCATAGGTGCGAAGGACCTCCTGCGTGGATTTTTCGGTTTCCTTGCGCCGGCGATTTTCACGCCAGAGCCGTTCATACGGGCAATTGTGGAAATAGTAGAATTCCAGATGCTTGAATTCACCGCGCGCGGCGGAGAATAACTCCTGACAGATGCGGATATGATCATCCATGGAACCGCCAATATCCATCAGCAGCAACACCTTCACCGCATTGCGCCGTTCCGGCACCATATGCAGATCAAGCGACCCGCCATTGCGCGCCGTCGCGCCAATGGTCCCTGGCATATCCAGTTCTGTCGCCGCACCCGTGCGCGCAAAGCGGCGCAGCCGTCGCAAAGCGACTTTCATGTTGCGCGAGGATAACGCCTCATCCTCATCCAGATCCTTGTAGACGCGCTTATCCCACACCTTGGCGGCGCGACGATTACGGCTTTCTTCCTGCCCGATCCTGACACCTTCCGGATTATACCCATAGGCACCGAAGGGCGATGTGCCGGCGGTGCCGATCCATTTTGAACCTCCTTGGTGCCGGCCCTTTTGTTCCGCGAGGCGTTGGCGCAGCGTTTCCATCAGCTTATCGAACCCGCCAAGCGCTTCGATCTGGGCGCGTTCTTCCTCGGTCAGGAATTTCTCCGCCATTTTGCGCAGCCATTCGGCGGGGATTTCCACCGTGGTTTCCGCTGTGCCGGGCGGTGATTCCAGCCCCTTGAAGATTTCGCCAAAAACACGGTCAAAGCGGTCCAGATGGCGTTCATCCTTCACCAGCGCGGCGCGCGAGAGGTGGTAGAAATCCTCCACATCAAAGCCAGCCACACCGGCCTTCATGGCGCGCAGCAACGCCAAATATTCCGTAATGGAAGCCGGCACCCCGGCCGCGCGCAGCGCAATGATGAAGGGCGCGAACATCGGCCGTGCCTATCGCTGCAGCCGCCGCATCAGACCTTCCGCCGTGTCAGGAAGGCCAGGCGTTCGAACAAATGCACATCCTGTTCGTTCTTCAGCAGCGCGCCATAAAGCGGCGGGATAGCGGTTTTATTGTCCTGACTGCGCAGCGCCTCAGGCGGCATGTCTTCAATCGTCAGCAGCTTCAGCCAATCCAGCAATTCGGATGTAGCGGGCTTTTTCTTCAATTCATTCACATTGCGCACATCGAAGAACACAGTGAGAGCTTCCCGCAGCAAATCCTGGCGGATATTCGGGAAATGCGTCTGCACAATCTTTTCCATCGTCTCCCGATCCGGGAAGCGGATGTAATGGAAGAAGCAGCGGCGCAAAAACGCGTCCGGTAATTCCTTTTCGTTGTTGGAGGTGATGATCACCACCGGCCGATGCCGCGCCTTCACATTGCGCCGCAGCTCATAGACATAGAATTCCATGCGATCGAGTTCGAGCAACAGATCGTTTGGAAATTCGATATCGGCCTTGTCTATTTCATCAATCAGCAGCACCACCGGATGGTCGGCTTCAAAGGCTTCCCATAGCTTGCCGCGCACAATGTAATTCGCAATGTCATGCACGCGCGGATCGCCAAGCTGGCCATCGCGCAGCCGGCTGACAGCGTCATATTCATAAAGACCCTGCTGCGCCTTGGTGGTGGATTTGATGTGCCATTCAATCAGCGGATAGCCGAGCGCCTTGGCGATTTCCTGCGCGAGCACGGTCTTGCCTGTACCGGGTTCGCCCTTGATCAGCAGCGGGCGTTCCAGCGCCACCGCGGCATTGACCGCAACCTCCAGCTCTCGGGTTGCGACATATCTTTCAGTGCCTTTGAACTGCGCCACGCTCTGCTCCGTCTTTCTGCCCTTATGGTCGGGCGAGCGCCCCTTGCGCGCAAGCCCCCGCATCACTCGGCGGGCGTCAGGCGCAGAACCGCCCCCTCCGCCCGCGGGGCGCTGGGGGGTGCAACCCGCACATCGGCGGCGACAAGCGCGCCTTCGGCATCCATCACCGCAATGCGGTAAAAGCCGGGGCCGGGCGGGGTCCAGCCCAATTCCCGCCGTGCGGCATCCCGCGCGAGCGGCGCGCCATCCACCAGGAAGGTCAGGGGTCGCCGACCACCAGCAACGCGCAGCACCACGGGGCCGGCACCTTCGGCCAATACCGCCCCGGGTGGGGGGAAGATCAGGCGCAGCGGATCACTCCCCAGCGCCGCCACCGGCGCATCAGGGCGGCTTGGCGCGCGTTCCAGCGGCGCTTCCGGCAGCAGGGCAAAAACCCGCGCGAGCACCGGCAGCGCCGCATCCCGCCCGGTCAGGCCCGGAATTGGCGTGCCATCAGGCCGCCCCACCCAAACCCCCGCGACATGCCGGCCATCAAAGCCAAAGGCCCAGGCATCGCGCCCCCCCCAGGAAGTGCCGGTTTTCCACGCCACCCCGCGCGGCCCGCCGCCTGGGAATTCCTGCACCAAAAGCCCGGCCACCGCGGCAGCGGCGCGTGCTTCCAGCACCGGCGCGCCTGGTGGCGCGGGACCCGGGGTGAAGCGCAGCCCGCCCGCCCGCCCGCCATCCCCCAGCAGGGCATAAAGCCCGACCATATCGCGGAGCGTCGTCCCCGCGCCGCCAAGCGCCAGCGGCAGGGACGCATCCACCCCGCGCGGCAGCACCGGCGCTGCCCCGGCTGAGCGCAGCGATGCCGCAAACCGCGCTGGCCCAATGCCATCCAAAAGCGCGACCGCAGGCAGGTTGAGCGAAAGCCGCAAGGCCTCGGCGGCGGTAATGCGGCCCACAAAACCGCGATCGAAATTCTCCGGCGCATAGGCGCCAAAGCGGCGCGGCAAATCGGAAAGCAGCGTATCGGGCCTGACCAGCCCCTGTTCAAAGGCCATGGCATAGAGAAAGGGTTTTAGCGCGGAACCAGGCGAACGCGTCGCGCGCGTCAGATCAAGCGTGCCGGCGCGGGTTTCGGCGCCAAAGGCCCCGCCCACCAGGGCACGGGTTTCGCGTGTGCGGAGATCAGCGATAATCAGCGCCACGCTGGCCCGCTCCGGTAGCCGCAATAGCGCCTCTAGCGCCAATCTTTCGCTGGCGCGTTGCAGCCCGGCATCCAGGCTGCTGCGGATCGGGGAATCGCCGCGCCGCGCCAATTCCCGCGCCAAATGCGGCGCCAAGACCGGCATGGGCAGCCGCGCATTTGGCAAGGGTGCCGCCAGCGCCAAGGCCTGATCTTCGGGGGACAGCATGGCCGCACCACGCCGGCGCAGCACATCATCCCGCGCCGCGCGCGCCGCTTCCGCGTGGCGGTCAGGGCTGAGCGCTGCCGGGCGGCGCGCCAGGGCAATCAGCAAGGCGGCTTCCGCTGCATCAAGACGGCTGGAGGGTCGGCCAAACCAGGCCAAGGCGCCGGCGCGAATGCCTTCGATATTGCCGGTTTGCGGGGCGAGGGTAAGCCAGATGCCCAGGATTTCCTGCTTGCTGAAGCGCGCTTCCAATTGAAGGGCGCGGAAGATTTCAATCGCCTTGGCACGCAGCCCGCGTGGGCGCGGTTCCAACAACCTCGCCGCCTGCATGGTGATGGTGGACCCGCCCGAGACCACCCGCCCCGCGCGCAGCCATTGCCCCGCTGCGCGCGCCAGCGCCAGCGGATCAACGCCAGCATGGTCAAAAAAGCGCCGATCCTCTGCCGCGATCAGCAGATCGAGCAGAATGGGCGAGACATCTTCGGGCCTGGTCGCCAGCCGCCAAAAGCCGCCCGGCGCTGGCAAAACTGAAAGAATGCGTCCTTCACGATCCTGCACCTCCACGCCCACAGAATGCAGGCGCGAGAGGTTGGGCGGGAAAAGCCGATCCAGCGCGAAGGGCGCGAGCAAAAGCGCGCCAAGGCAAGCGGCGAATACCCAAAGCCGCCGCTTGCGCAGCATGGCGCGCGGCGGCGTCAAAGGCGGGCTCCGTTCTGAGGCATCAGGCGCATGTCATTCGGGGTCGCGCCAACATGTCAAGCGAAAGCTGGCTTGTGCCACTGGGCTGATTCCTGAATTCCGATAAGCTTCGCCGATGCGCGCGCTATTGGTGGGCGCGTGATGAAGGGGGCGGTCATGGCGATCAGCATTGGCATTGTGGGCTTGGGGCAAATTGCGCGTAAGCGACATGTGCCGGCAATCACGGCCAATGCCGGCTTTACCTTGGCGGGGCTTGCTGATCTTGGCGGCGGGGAACCAATTGCCGGTTTGCCCATCTATACGGACCATCAGGCCATGTTCGCCGCTTGCGCGCTGGATGCGGTGGCCATCTGCACGCCACCCGTGGCGCGCTTCGCCATTGCGCGCGATGCGCTGCTGGCGGGCAAGCATGTGCTGTTGGAAAAACCGCCCGCCGCAACAATGGGTGAGGCTGAGGCGCTGGTGCAATTGGCGGCGCGCTCTGGGCGCGTTCTCTATGCGTCCTGGCATTCGCAATGCAATCGCGCGGTAGAGGCTGCGCGGTTGTTTCTCGCCGATAAGCATTTGGCCAGGCTGCGCGTGGATTGGCATGAGGATTTTCGCCTCTACCACCCTGATCAGGAATGGATTTGGCAAGCTGATGGGCTTGGCGTTTTCGATATGGCGATCAATGCGCTGTCGGTGATCAGCCGATTGTTTGCGCCACCGCCCTTCGTACAAAGCGCGGAACTACATATTGCCGCGAACCACGCCGCACCTCTTGCGGCCATGATTCGCTTCGGCACGCTGGATGACGCCGGGCCGTTGGAGCTGCACGCCAATTGGGGCCATGTCGGCTCTGATCAGCGGGAATTGCACATGACAACACGCTGCGGTCATGAAGTGGTATTGCTCGATAGCGGCGGCACTCTGGTAATTGACGGTAAGGTGACGCTGCAGGAAGCGCGGGAGGAATACCCGATGCTCTATGCCCGCTTCGCCGAATTGGTATCGAACGGCGAGAGTGAGGCCGACCTGACGCCCTTGCAAATGACGTTGGATGCGCTGGCGCTTGGCAAGCGCGTGGCCTTGCCCCGCTTTGAAGGTTAGGGCTGGTCTGCCTAGGCTTAAAGGCTCAGGCAGACCAGACGCTAGGTTAAGCTGCCTTCAGCGCAGCGCGGATTTCCGTGACCGCCTCATCAATCATCGGCGCTGTCACATCCAAATGCGTACAGGCCCGCACACGCCCGCCAAGGCCACTGACCGCAATCCCGCGCATTTGCAGCTTTTCCTGCAAGCGCGCGACATCCATGCCGGTGCCGCTGATATCGAAGAACACCAGATTGGTTTCCGGGTCTTCCACCTTCACGCCTTCAATCTGCGCAAGGCCGCGCGCCAGCGCCTTGGCATTGGCGTGGTCTTCCGCCAGCCGATCAATATTGTGGTCCAGCGCATAGATGCAGGCAGCAGCGCAAATGCCGCCCTGGCGCATGGACCCACCCAGGCGCTGCTTCCAACGCCAGGCGCGGCCGATAAACTCATTGCTGCCACAGAGCACGGCCCCCAGCGGCGCGCCCAGCCCCTTGGTGAAATCGAGCCACACACTGTCATAGGAAGCGACCATATCCTTGGGCGCCACACCAGCGGCGACACAGGCATTCATCAGCCGCGCACCATCCATATGCGTCGCCCAGCCTTCGCCATGCGCGACCGCCGCGACGGCGTTGAGTTGCGCCAGCGGCCAAACGGCGCCTCCGCCGATATTGGCGGTTTGTTCCACCTCCAAAAGGCGCTGCGGCGGGGTGTAGCGGGTTTTCGGGCGAATGGCGCCGCGGAGGTCATCCGCGGTGAACATGCCCTTCGGCCCGCGCATCGGCATGATCTGCACACCGGTCAGCGCGGCATGGGTGCCGCCTTCGCTATGCAGGATGTGGCTGGTTTCATGCGCCACCACCTCATCACC
>JADCEV010000038.1 GCA_020249865.1 Roseomonas sp.
CGCGCTTCGACGCTCCGCGTTGCCTATGGCACAAGCAAGGCCGGGCTTGCGCACCTGACCAAACAGCAGGCGGTGGAATTCGCGAGCCTTGGCATACGCGTGAATGCGGTCGCCCCCGGCCCGGTCGATACGGCCATGGCGAAGGCCGTGCATACGCCGGAAATCCGCGCGGATTATCATGATCATTTGCCGCTTAATCGCTATGGGCTGGAAGCGGAATTGGCGGAGGCGGTGTTCTTCCTGTGCAGTGACCGCGCAAGCTACCTGACCGGCCAGGTGATTGCCGTGGATGGGGGATTTGATGCAACAGGCATTGGGCTTCCCACGCTGCGGGCGGAACGCAGGAACCTCTAAGCTGCCAAACGTAAAATCTCCTCCAAATCCGCCGCCCCGCGCACGGGCCGAGGATTGGTCGCAATCGGTGCATCGCCGGTCCAGCGCGCGGCAAGGCCAGGGATTTCCGCTGCTACAGGCCCAACATAGCAACGCTCTGCGTCGTGCATTGCACTGATGGGTTGCACGTCACGCTCGGAAGCCACTCTGATCTGACTTAGGGGAAGGTGCTGCGATCGCAGCTTACGCATACGCCCTGCCTTGCACTCCGGGTGCTTCAGCAACACTCCGTCGTGCAATACGGAACCGTGCCTCAGCGGCGGACTAGGGTCATTGTCCAAGGCGGCGGCGCAATACGAAGTGCGACGACGTCTCCCTGGTTCGCTTCGCGATAGAGGTTCACCTCTTTAGCGAAGGAGGGGCCTTGCACAGGCTTGAGGCGGAAGCTCGGCAGTAGTGTTAGAATTGCAATTACTGCCAGCACGGCCTTCACCCGACCTCTAGCGCGTAGCTGCGAAAACGCAAACAATACGAGAGCAATAAATGTGAGTCGCGGTATAACGAAATAGCGATCGCCCGCAATCATGAGCAATGGCCATTGAGGCTCATTGTGTGAAATTATTGGCGATGCCATTGCTGCGGCCATCTGAAGCGCTCCGAGTAGCGCGATGCAGAGAGCGCGCCATCCTCCAGCGCGTATGCCCAAAAGGATAATTGTTGTCGCAAGTAGGACGATGATGGAATTGGAGGCTAGATCTCGAGGTCCGCGCGGCAGAATAGACTCCGCAATCACCCGAGATCCCAAAATTTTTACAAGTAGTTCCGCTGTAGCGCCTAGGGGACCCAGTGATCGGGTGTCGGCGCCCTGCGTCACAATAGCCGCCGACTGTATCACCGAGAAAACGATCCCGCAGAATAGGAGTCGAAGAGCGTGTGTGCGGTGCTCTGCATCCCAAAGAACCCGCACTGCGAGGCACGGAGTCAGAAGCAGGATAAAGGGGCCGCTTAAACCAGCTATGGCAAACACCGCATAGTCATGAATCTTGCCCGCGCGGCCATAAGCAGGGCTGGCGATCGCCACCATTAAGGCATAGAGAGCCAGATACCAATGCGTATTGGTTATGTTTGCGTGCACTTCTCCAATCCTCGGCATCAAGAGATAGTAAAGCACGAGTGCAAGCCTTGCTGGCCACGGAATCCAATCGAACCGCCGCGACAGCAAAAACCCGACAAGAGCTGCGCGGATGAGAAGCCCCACGGAGTTGGCAAACAATGGTACGTATTCGAGCGGGAGGATTGATGATAATCCGAATACCAACCGAGAGATAGTCTGGAAATAACCGGTTTCAGGGCGGAGAAGTGCCGCCAGCGGACCCTGACTGTGAGCTTCTGCGTACCACACTCTACCGTCTTCAGCCCAAAGTTTAGCATCGAGCAGGATATCGGGCCGCCTAAGGAACATGACGATCAACGCCACCAAGATGCCGGCAACAGGAACAAGCCATCCCGGGGCTGGGTGAATCTCATGATTGTGTTTCGAGGCGGTCTCTGACGTCATGTTCAAGGGTTCCCTCAAGCGCTTGGCTCTTTCGAGCGACACGCGCCATGATTTGGCAAGACTTTTCTGCGGTCGGAGCTACGAGGTGGGCAATCTTTAGCCAGTATCCTGGCGAGTTTTGATCTCATGCGTCTTGATTTTCCCTTGTACGGCATCGCTTCGTGGACTTGAAGAAGCGTCAAAGTCGGCGTTTCTTCAACTGCATCGCTTTTGTAGTTGCAGCATGCGCAGAAGAATAACAGCGATGAACGATAGCAGGTAAATCGGCCGTCCGAAAGAAGAAAAGCCGGGACTCCCGTTAATGCTCCTGCCGCATAAAATCGCTGATTGGGTGACGGCGATCGGCAAGAGTGTAAGCGACCACGCATCATGTGTGCAGAAATAAAACTGCCCAGAAGCTCTCTACTGAATATTCGGCAAACTAAGTCGAAGCAACCCCGAAAATTAAGGTGACTATGGGAGCGGCAATTATAAACCCACCTAATCTTTTGTCTCTGAAGCGGCGACGGAGCCGTCCAGATCCGGTCAAAGTGCCAAACGCAATATCGCCTCCAAATCCGCTGCCCCACGCACGGGCCGGGGATTGGTCGCAATCGGCGCATCGCCGGTCCAGCGCGCGGCGAGGCCAGGGATTTCCGCCTCGGTAATGCCTTGCTGATGCAAGCGTGTGGGCAGGCCAAGCCCCGCAACGAATTCCTCAATCGCCGGGCCTGCTTCCGCACCGCCGAAAATCGCCGCGATATCTGCTTGCCGCGCCGCATTCACCGGCGCATTCCAACGCATCACCGCATGCAGCATCAGGCAGGAGGTGATGCCATGCGGCACGCCGCGCGCGGCACCCAGAATATAGCCAAGCCCATGGCTGGCACCAACCGGCACGCCCGCCCATCCGCCCTGCACGGAAAGCCAGGCCGCTTGCTGGCAAAGCGCGCGCGCCCGCAAATCCCCCGCTGCGGTTGCCACGCGCGGCAGGCCCTCTGCCAGCATCAGCATGGCCTGGCGCGATACCGCATCGGAGAAAGGCGCGGGCTGCAAGGCGCACCAACGCTCCGCCGCATGATCCAAGGCGCGAATGCCTGATGACAGAAAAAGCTCAGCCGGCGTTTCCAAAGTGGCTGCGGGGTCCAGCAGAACAGCGCGCGGCACCATCCAGGGATCAAGCGCGCGATATTTCCGCCCCTCAATCAAATCCGTATAGCCGGCAGCGGGCGCGAATTCGGCGGCGGAAAGCGTGGTTGGCACCGCGACCAAACGCGGCGAGGGCGCGGCACCATCCCAGGCACCGGCCGATGCGCCGCGAGAGACCGCCGCTTCAATCAACGCCGCGCGCTCCGTAATGCCGCGCCAGACCGCAAGGCAGGCGACCTTGGCGCCATCAATCACCGAACCGCCACCCAGGCACACCACCAATTCGGCACGGCTTTCGCGTAGCAGCGCGGCCAAGGCCAACACATCCTCAACCGGGCTATGGGCGCGCATCGCAGCGCTTTCCGCGACCAGCCTTGCGCCCAAGGCGTCACGCACTGTCGCGGCAATGCGGCTATGCACGAGCGAACGCGTCGTTACCAGCGCAATCCGGGCGGTGCTGCCGATTTCATCCGGCAGCGCCTCGGCCACACTCACATCATGATAAACCCGCGCCTGGGCCGGCCATTGATGCAGCATCGCTTCAGCCCTTTCCGCCCGCGAAAAAGCGCGAAAAATCCGGCTTGCGCTTTTCCTGAAACGCCGCGACCGCTTCCGCAGCTTCTGGCCCACGCAGCAGCGCGCTGAAGGCCGCGAATTCCACCTGCATATGTTCGGCAATCCGCGCTGCATCGGCGCGGCGCAGCAACGCCTTGGTTTGCGCCATGGCCGCCGGCGGCTTGGCGGCCAAAGCGCGTGCCTTGGCTTCAGCATGCGCCAGCAATTCGGTGGCGGGCACCACGGCATTGATGATGCCGGCACGCAATGCGACGTCCGGCGCAAAGGCCTCCCCCAGCATCAGCAATTCATTGGCAAGCAATTGCCCACCGCGCATCGGCACCAGAAGGGATGAACCGCCTTCCGGGCAAAGCCCCAAATCCACAAAAGGCATGCGGAAGATGGCGTTATCGCCGGCATAGACCAGGTCACAATGCAACAGCAGCGTCGTGCCAATGCCGATCGCATAACCCGCCACCGCCGCCACCACGGGCTTCGGGCATTCCGCCAGCGCTGCCAACATTTCCCGCGCCGGTGAGGGGACCTCCGCCTGCTGTTCGCCGCGCGCGCGGAAATCCGCGACATCATTGCCGGAGGTGAAACAGGCATTTCCGCCTGTGATCATTACGGCGCGAATGGCCGGTGTGGCCGCAGCCTCCCGCAGCGCTGCCGCCATCGCGCTATACATGGCCCGCGTCAGCGCGTTTTTCTTCTCCGGCCGGTTCAGGCGAATGATGCGCAGCCCCGCATCATCGGTGATCTCGATTTCAGACATTGGCGTTCCTCAAACAGAAATGGGCGGGATGGCAGCGGCAATCCAGGGGGCAATCATGCCCGCTTCAGGAAGTGCGTCAAATCGCCGTATAGCCGCCATCCACCGCCCAGGAGACTCCCGTCACAAAGCTCGCTTTCGGGCTACAAAGCCATACGACCGCTTCGGCGATCTCACTTGCCTGGCCCATGCGCGCCATTGGCACGCGCGCCAGAATGCGCTCACCCCGCCGTCGCATCGTCTCCTCGGTCATTGGCGTCTCGATATAGCCCGGGCAAACCGCATTGACGCGGATGTTATCTTCGGCATGGTCAGCCGCCGCTGTCTTCGTGAGACCCACCACACCATGCTTGGCCGCAACATAGGCAGAGGAGGTAGCCGTCCCGACCAACCCAAGGATCGAAGCCGTATTGATGATGACGCCGCCCGAACCTTGTGCGCGCATTTGTGCCACTTCATGCCGCAGGCATAGCCAAACGCCAGTCAGATTCACATCAATCAGGCGACGCCACGCTTCGGGCGCGACATCCGCGATTTTCTGCCCCCGGCATTTACCTGATAAGGGGCGATGCCAGCATTGTTGAAGGCGCAGTCAAGGCCGCCAAAGGCATTCACCGTCGCGGCGATCATGGCTTTTACCGCGTCATCATCCGTGACATCACAGGCGATGGCGAGCGCTTGGCCTCCCATCGCCTTGATCTCGGAGACAGTGCCTTGTGCCGCCTCCTCCAGGATATCGGCCACCGCCACCCGCGCTCCCTCGCGCGCAAAAGCGAGCGCCGTAGCGCGCCCTATGCCAGAGGCGCCGCCAGTCACAAGCGCGCTCTTGCCCTCCAGAATGCGTGTCATGATTCAGCCTTTCCTGTCTTGCACCGGCGCTGATGCGTGGTGAGGCGCTGGAAAGCGCGGCAGGGCATCTTGGCAGGTCAGCGGTTTGAAGCTGTTGGGGGAGTATTGTGTCATGGCGTGCCTCCGATCTGGATGCTCACCCGCCGCGCGGGTATCGGCAAGCCTGCCATCCCATGCCATAAAGACCGGGAAAACAAAGGGGATTGTCCATGTCGAAAAAAGTCATGCTGATCACTGGCGCGGGGCGCGGGATTGGTGCGGCCACCGCGCGTATGGCTGCCGCCCGCGGCTATGATTTATGCCTGACCTATCAGCAGGATAGCGCCAGCGCCGAAGCCGTGCAGCGCGATTGCGAAGCCGCAGGCGCCAAGGTCTTGCTGCTGCAAGGCTCGGTCGAGGATGAGGCGCATGCCATCGGCGCCTTTGACGCCGTGATGAAGCATTTCGGGCGCATTGATGTGCTGGTAAATAATGCCGGCGGCACGGGCCCGCGCGGGCGGCTGGAGTCCATTACCCATGCCGGCTGGGCCAATACCATGGGCGCCAATGTCACTGGCCTTGCCATGTTCTGCCGTGAAGCGGTGAAGCGCATGTCCACCAAGCATGGCGGCAAGGGGGGGGCCATTGTGAATGTTTCCTCCCGCGCCTCGGAACTCGGCAGCGCCGGCGAATATGTCCATTATGCCGCCAGCAAGGCAGCGGTGGATACGCTCACCATCGGCCTGGCGCGCGAAGTGGCGCAGGAAGGCATGCGGGTAAATGCGGTCAATCCCGGCCTGATTGAAACCGAAATCCATGCCCGTGGCGGCGCGCCGGATCGGCTGGCGCGGCTTGGGCCGCTGGTGCCCATGGGCCGGCCTGGCAAGCCAGAGGAAGTGGCGGAATGCATCCTTTTCCTGGCGTCCGACGCCGCTTCCTACGTGACCGCTTCTTGCATGCAGGTGGGGGGCGGGCGCTGATCCCATGTTTCCTTAACCGAAAGCGCGTAGACCGGGCCTTGTCATGACCGCGAGACGCTTTGACGCAATGGTGATTGGGGGCGGGCTGGTGGGCTCCGCCATTGCCTGGGGCCTCCGGCGCGAAGGGCTTTCCGTTGCGCTGCTGGATGAAGGTGACGCGGCCTATCGCGCCAGCCGGGGTAATTTCGGCCTGGTCTGGGTGCAGTCCAAGGGGCTCGGCGCGCCCTGGTATCAGCGCTGGACTCGCCAATCAGCGGAAAGCTGGGCGGAATTGGCGGATGATTTGGCGAAGCAGACTGGCCAATCCCTTGGCCTTGCTCAGCCGGGCGGTCTGCATCTATGCCTTTCCGATCGTGAAATGAAGGAACGTGCCGAGCGTCTGGAACAGATGAAGCGCGAAGCGGGCAATTATGGCTTTGAATACCGGATGTTGGATGCGCGGGAAGCGCGTGAGATGCTGCCCGGCCTTGGCCCTGCGGTGGTTGGCGCTTCCTTCACGCCTTATGATGGGCATGTCAGCCCGCTGGCGCTTCTGCGCAGCCTGCATCACGGTTTCACGGCGCTTGGCGGGGTTTATCTGCCAAATGTGAAGATTACTGGTATCGCAACAGCGCCACGCAATTTCCTGCTGGAAACCAACCTCGGCACCATCCAGGCAGAACGCGCCGTGCTGGCGGCTGGCCTCGGCAATGCCACCCTCGCTTCCCATTTCGGCTTGAAGGCACCGGTGCGCCCGCAGCGCGGGCAGGTGCTGGTGACGGAACGCACGCGCGCTGCCCTGCCCATGCCCACCACCACCATTCGCCAAACCGGTGAAGGCAGCATCATGCTGGGCGATAGTGTGGAAGAAGTGGGCTTCGATACACGCCAGACCCAACCGGTGATGGCGGAAATCGCCCATCGCGCGGCGCTGTGCTTTCCCTGGATTGGCAAGCTGAATGTGGTGCGCGCCTGGTCGGCGCTGCGTGTCATGTCGCCCGATGGGCTGCCGATCTATGACCAATCCGAAACTCTGCCCGGCGCCTATACGGCAAATTGCCATTCCGGCGTCACGCTGGCGGCCGCGCATGGCAAGCTATTGGCACCCATGATTGCGCGCGGAGAACTTGACCCTTTCCTGGCGCCATTCTCGGCAAAGCGCTTCTGATGTTTCGCACGCGCCCCGATCATCGGCCGGAGACGGTGCAGGTTTTTGTCGAAGGCCGCGCCTTGATGGTGCCGGAAGGCAGCAGCGCCGCCGCCGCCATTCTGATCGCGGGCTTGCCGGCCATTCGTGAAACAGCGGTCTCCGGCAGCCCGCGCCTGCCCTGGTGCATGATGGGCGTTTGCTTCGACTGCCTGGCCGAGATTGATGGGGTCGCGAACCGGCAAGCCTGCATGGTGCCGGTTGCGGCCGGCATGCGCATCGCCCGCCAGCATGGCGCGCGGGAGCCGCAGCGATGAGCCTTGTGCCCGTCACCACACCGCAGGCACCGCAGAGCTTCGACCTCGCCATTGTGGGCGCTGGGCCGGCGGGCATGGCGGCCGCGATCACGGCGCGCGAATGCGGGCTTTCCGTGCTGGTGGTGGATGAAAACGCGGCGCCTGGCGGTCAGGTGTTTCGCGCCGCCGAATTGGCCGGCACCGATCCCGCCTTGGCGCGCGATTTGGCGCCCGGGCTTGATCTGATCGCACGGTTTCGCGCGCTTGATATTACCTATCGCCCCGGTGCCACCCTTTGGATGCTTGATCCCGATACGGGCACGCTTTCGCTTTCGCGCCTGAATGAGACGCTGGAATTTGTGGCAGATCGCATCCTGCTTGCAACCGGCGCCCAGGAGAGGCCAGTGCCCATTCCGGGCTGGACTCTGCCTGGGGTGATGAGTGCTGGCGCGGCGCAGATAGCGCTGAAGACCGCCGGCATGGTGCCATCGGGCAAGGTGGTGCTGGCAGGGCAGGGGCCACTGATGTGGCTGCTCGCCAATCAATTGATCCGCGCGGGTGTCATGCCGGTGCTGGTGGAAACACGCACGCAGCCGATCCTGCGCACGGCCTTGGAACAGGGCGGGATTTTTGCGGGCTTTGCGCAGCTTGCCAAAGGCATTGGGCTGATTCTGAAGGCGCGTCAGTCCGGCATGCGGGTGATCACGGGCGCGAAGCATTTGCGCGCGGAAGGTAGCAGCCGGGTACAGACACTGCGCTTTGAAGGCGGTTTTGAACCCTGCGATACGCTGCTGCTGCATGAAGGCGTAATTCCTTCCACACATATCTCCATGGCGATTGGGCTGGAGCATGTTTGGGATGCGCGGCAAATTTGCTGGCGGCCCAAGCTGGATGTTTTTGGCGCATCTTCCCATGCGCGCATTGCGGTGGCCGGCGATGGCGCGGTGATTGGCGGCTGGGAAGCGGCAGTTGCCACCGGGCAATTGGCCGCCTTGGATGCGGCCTTCAGGCTTGGCAGGCTTGCAGGGGCGGATCGTGATTTCCGGGCGGAGGCGAGTGCGGATGCGCTGTTGCAGGCCCGTGCGCTCCGCCCCTTTTTGGATGCGCTTTACGTGCCATCGCAGGAAATCCTGGCGCCATCTGAAGAATCCACCATCATCTGCCGGTGTGAGGAAGTGACGGCGGGTTCTTTGCGCTGGGCGGCGGCGATTGGCGCAACCGGCCCCAACCAGGCCAAGGCCTATTTGCGCTGCGGCATGGGGCCTTGCCAGGGGCGGCTTTGCGGCCCGACCGTGGCGGCGGTGATTGCCGAAATCCGTGGCGCAGCGGTGGAGGAGGTTGGGCATTTCCGCCCCCGCGCGCCCTATAAGCCCATCACCGTCAATGAACTTGCCGGGGCGCAACACGGGGCGGATAGGATTTCCTGAGCCTTGCAAAGGAAATTGCACGCGAACCAATGAAGGCGCTATCAGAACAACATGACTGACTTTGCTGGTAGGCCAAGGCGATTCGTGCGCCGCCGGGCGGTATTGGGGCTTGGCGTGGCCGGGCTTGCCGTGGGCATGGCGCGGCATGCCAGCGCCGCATCTCGCACGGCGCTTGACCGCTTGGCGCGCCGGCTGGAAGCGCTTGGTGAAGATGGGCTGGACCCGCGCCATTATGATCTGCCGGGCGTTGCGCTGATGTCGCGTGCCGAAGCGGCCTTGCGTGATCTGGTGCTGGGCCGGGTTGCATCCCTGCCTGGGCGCGCGGATATCAGGCGTGATGCCGCGCGGGCTGATTTTCCCGCCTGGCGCGACCGGCTTTTCGCAAGTGCCGATCCAGCCAGCGTCCTTGATCAGGCAGCGATGCTTCATCCCGATGCGGCGCCGATCAAGGCAGCGCTGGCGCGGTTTCTGGCCATCGCCGCGCGCGGTGGTTGGCCGGGCATTGAAGGCAATCTTACCAGCACGCTCGAACCCGGCAGCCATGATGCCGCGCGGGTCGGGCAGCTTCGCGCACGGCTGGCGCTGCTTGATCCGGAAGTGCTGCGCGGCGCGGCGGCGGAAAGCCCCGTTTACGATGTGCGGCTGGAAGAAGCCGTCCGGCGCTTTCAGGCCGCAGAAGGGCTGGAAGCGGATGGCCGCATCGGGCGCCTGACTTGGGCTGCCTTGAATACGCCTGTTGAGGCCAAGATTGCCCAGCTTCGCGTGGCGCTTGACATGCGCCGTGGTCTGGCCGCCCCGCCCGAACGACGGATTGAGGTGAATATCCCCCATTTCCGCCTGCGCCTGACCGATGCCGGGCGCGTGGTGCAGGATATGGCCGTGGTGGTTGGCAGGACGGATCGGCAAACACCGATGCTCGATGTCCGGCTGGTCGCGGTGCAATTCAACCCGCCCTGGGGCGTGCCGGATCGCAATGCGCGGGAGGATTTGCTGCCGCGCTTTCGCCGTGAGCCTGGGCGGATGCAGGCCTTGGGCTATCGGCTTTATCAGCGGATTGATGGCGAACTTACGGAAGTTGACGCGACCACGGTGGATTTCAGCGCCTATTCCAAGGACCGCTTCCCCTTCATCATCCGCCAGGATCCCGGCGAGGCGAATGCACTCGGCCGCATCAAATTCGTCATGCCGAACCGTGATGACATTTTCATGCATGACACGCCGGATCGGCATTTGTTCCGCCGGGCGGAACGCGCCTTTTCCTCTGGCTGCATTCGCCTGGAACGGCCGATGGAGTTGCTGGCGGAAGCCTTCAGCGGCATGTCCGCCTGGAATCAGGAACGCTTCGATCGTGTCTTGGATAGCGGAGTGACCCAGGGCATTTCCCTGGCCCGGCCCATCCCGGTGCGCCTTCATTATGACACGGTGGTAGTTGACTCCGGCAATGTGGTCATGCGCCGGGATGTTTACGGCCTTGATGCGGCCTATCTCCGCGCGCTGGATGCACCGCGCAGCGAAAGGCTGGCAGAGGCTCCGCCCCGGCGCTGAGGTTTTGGGGCAGGAATAGGATATGGCGCGTTATCTGGTGACAGGCGGGGCCGGTTTCGTCGGCAGCCATGCGGTGCTGGCACTGCTTGATCGCGGTGATGAGGTGGTGGTGCTGGATGACCTCAGCCAGGGCCATCGCGCTGCCGTGCCCGCTGCTGCGATTTTGGTGCAGGCGCCGCTTGCGGATCGCGCGGAACTCGCCCGGGTATTCGCCAATTGGCGCTTTGATGCGGTGCTGCATTTCGCGGCCCTTTCGCTGGTGGGCGAAAGCATGAAATCGCCCATGCATTACCTGGCGGAAAACCTCGGCAATAGCGTGCGGCTGATTGAAGCTGCGGTCGGCGCCGGATGCCTGCGTTTCGTGCTGTCTTCCACTGCCGCCCTTTTCGGCAAGCCGGAACGCATCCCGATTGATGAGGATTGCCCCGTCGCCCCCGGCAATCCCTATGGCGAGAGCAAGCTGATGGTGGAAACCGCGCTTGCCTGGGCTGAACGTATCCATGGGCTGCGCTATGCGGCGCTGCGCTATTTCAACGCTGCTGGTTCAGACCCTGCCGGCCGCGCGGGCGAGGATCACAACCCCGAAACCCATCTGGTGCCACTTGCGATTGACGCGGCCCTTGGCCGCCGCCCGGCGCTGACCGTGTTTGGCGATGATTACCCAACGCCCGATGGCACCTGCATTCGCGATTACGTGCATGTGACTGATCTGGCGGATGCGCATCTGCGCGTGCTCGCGCGGCTCGAATCTCATGGGTCCTGTCGCTATAACATTGGCAATGGCGAAGGCCATTCGGTGAAGCAGGTGCTTGGCGCCATTGAACGCGTCAGTGGCCGCGCCGTGCCGCATAGCATCGGGCCGCGCCGCGCCGGCGATCCCGCCGTGCTGGTGGCGGCGAGTGAAAGGCTCCGGCGCGAAACCGGCTGGGCGCCGCGCTTTGGCGATATTGATCAGATTGTGCGCACCACTTGGGCCTGGCGGGAAGCGCATCCCCGGGGCTATGGGGACCGCTGATCCTCCCAGCCCTTAAGTCTTTGATTGGGCAGAAGAATTAATATTTTCTTAGAAAGCGGAGCGCGTGCAACCACGGGCTCTGCCCACTTGCCCTTCGTCCCCCCTGGTGCGACAAGACGGTCGCAATTTCAAAACATTCAAGGCGGCCCCAACGGCCCAGGCTATGGAAGGTAACAGCATGTCAGAACTCGAAATCGTCTGGACCAAGGTGGATGAAGCGCCTGCCTTGGCGACCTATTCCCTGCTGCCCATCGTGGAATCCTTCGTGGGCGTCGCCGGCGTGAAAATGAGCCTCAAGGATATTTCGCTGACGGGGCGCATCCTCGCGAATTTTCCGGAAAATCTGACGCCCGAACAGCGGGTGAATGATGAACTCGCGGAACTCGGCAAGCTCGCGCTCAAGCCCGAGGCCAATATCATCAAGCTGCCGAATATCTCGGCCTCGGTCCCGCAGCTCAAGGCCGCAATCAAGGAATTGCAGGGCAAGGGCTATAAGGTGCCGGATTACCCGGACAATCCCAGCAATGATGCCGAGCGCGAAATCCGCGCGCGTTACGGCAAGGTACTCGGCAGCGCGGTGAACCCCGTGCTGCGTGAAGGCAATTCAGACCGCCGCGCGGCGGGTGCCGTCAAGCAATATGCGCGCAACAACCCGCATAAGATGGGCGCCTGGTCGAAGGACTCCAAATCCCATGTCGCCTATATGCCGGGCGGGGATTTCTATGGCTCGGAAGTGGCGACAGCCATCGCCGCACCGACCAATGCACGCATT
Source organism: Roseomonas sp. (assembly GCA_020249865.1). Lineage (GTDB taxonomy): Bacteria > Pseudomonadota > Alphaproteobacteria > Acetobacterales > Acetobacteraceae > Neoroseomonas. The sequence goes on from JADCEV010000038.1 coordinate 12,336, forward strand.
GAATTGGTGGCGAAGGATGGCAGCGTTACGGTGCTGAAGGCCAAGACGCCGTTGATCGCGGGCGAAATCATTGATGCGTCAGTGATGAGCCGGAAGGCACTTCGCGCTTTCCTCGCGGAACAGATTGATGCCGCCAAGCGCGAAGGGGTGCTGTTTTCCGTGCACCTCAAGGCCACCATGATGAAGATCTCCGATCCCATCCTGTTCGGCCATGCGGTTTCGGTGTTTTTCGCCGATGTCTTCCAGAAGCATGGCGCGACGCTGACGCGGCTTGGCGTCAACCCGAATAACGGCGTTGGCGATATGCTGGCCAAGATCGAAACCCTGCCGGAGGCCGAAAAGGCACCGATCCTGGCTGATATTGATGCCACCTATAAGGCGCGCCCGGCGTTGGCCATGGTGAATTCCGACCGCGGCATCACCAATCTGCATGTCTCGAGCGATACGATCATTGACGCTTCCATGCCCGCCATGATCCGTGAATCGGGCAAGATGTGGGGCCCGGATGGCAAGCTGCATGACACCAAGGCCGTGATCCCGGATCGTTGCTATGCGCGGCTTTTCCAGACCGTGATTGATGACTGCAAGGCCAATGGCGCCTTTGACCCGAAGACCATGGGCACGGTCCCCAATGTCGGGCTGATGGCGCAGCAGGCCGAGGAATATGGCTCCCACGACAAGACCTTCGAACTGGCCGCCGATGGTGAGGTGCGCGTGGTCGCCGATGATGGCACCGTGCTGCTCTCACGCCCGGTGGAGACCGGCGATATCTTCCGCATGTGCCAGGTGAAGGATGCGCCCATTCAGGATTGGGTGAAGCTTGGCGTGCGCCGTGCGCGGCTGACCAATACGCCCGCGGTCTTCTGGCTGGATGCGAAGCGCGCGCATGATGCTGAACTGATCAAGAAGGTTCAGAAATACCTGAAGGACCACGACACCTCCGGGCTTGATATCCGCATCCTTGGGTCGGTTGAGGCGATGCAATTCTCGCTCGATCGCATCCGCAAGGGGCTCGATACCATTTCGGTCACCGGCAATGTGCTGCGCGATTACCTGACCGATCTTTTCCCGATCATGGAACTCGGCACCTCGGCCAAGATGCTTTCCATTGTGCCCTTGCTGAATGGTGGGGGTTTGTTTGAAACCGGCGCGGGCGGTTCGGCGCCGAAGCATGTCGAGCAATTCCAGGGCGAGGGTTATCTGCGTTGGGATTCGCTTGGGGAGTTTCTGGCCCTTGGCGCGTCGCTCGAGCATCTGGCGCAGGCCACGAATAACCAGGATGTGAAGGTGCTGGCCGAAACGCTTGATGAAGCCAACGGCAAGATCCTGGAATATAACCGTTCCCCCGCGCGCAAGGTGGGTGAGATCGACAATCGCGGCTCACATTTCTACCTGGCGCTCTATTGGGCGCAGGCTCTGGCGGCACGCGACAATAGTTCGGGCCTTGCGGCGCGCTTCAAGCCGCTCGCCGATATGCTCTCGGCCAATGAGAAGAAGATCTATGAGGAACTGATCGCCGCCCAGGGCAAGCCGCAGGAGCTGGGCGGCTATTATCGGCCCGATGATGCGAAAACCTCAGCCGCCATGCGCCCGAGCAAGACCTTGAATGAGGCTTTGGCGACACTGAAGGGCTGATCTGTCCAAAACCTGATAACCTGATCCTTTCAGAGGATCAGGTTATCGCGGGCCTTGGCGCCAAGACCCGCTACAGCGCCTTCCGCAACCACACCCGCGCATGGCCAGCCGGCATGCCCTCCAGCTTGCCGAATTCAACATAGCCATTGCGCTTCCAAAAGCCCGGCGCCTGGAAGCTGAAGGTGTCCGTATAGGCATTGGTGCAGCCGCGTTCACGGCCAATCGCTTCCGCCCGGCGCAGCAATTCCTCACCAATGCCCTGCCGGCGCATGCCGCGTTCCAGATAGAGCCAATCAATAAACAGCCAACCCCAGAAGGTCAGGCCGAGCAAGCCGCCCAGTGTCTTGCCATCGGCATCCTGCACCAAAAGCGTGACCGGTTCGCGGTCATAAGGCCCGCCGGTTTCCTGGTTGAAATTATGCAGGCCGCGCTGAATGGCGGCGACCGCTTCGAATTCCGGCGCGGCATCCTCAACAATCTGGATGCCGTCCTTCAGCGTAATGCTCATCCTGCAAGGCGCCTAAAGCCGGAGAAGGCCACCACAATCAGGCCCAGAATCAGATTTGTCAGCACCAGCTTTCGGATCCCTTCCAAGGCGCGCGCCGCGCCGGGCCTGTCACCGGCCGCCATGGCCCGGCGCATCGCGCCCCAAGGGCCTAAGAATAGCGCAAGAAAGATCAAAGCCATAATCAGCCCGAGCAGATGCATCAGGTGCAAGCTCCATCGCGCGCCGGCAAAGCCGCCATACCAAAGAAAGAACAGGGCCCAGCCGGTCAGCAAGACAATCGGCATGGCATGCCACACAATCAGAAAGAAACGCCTAAAGGCGGCCTGGGCGAGTGCCAGGCGCTCCGGCGCTTGCAGCACCTCATGCGCGGCGGGGCGGAGCACCAGTAGTGCGAAGGCCATGCCGCCCACCCAAAGCACCGCGCCCAGCAAATGCAGCGCGAGCAAGATATCAACCATGATCAAACACCTTTCTTGCGGATGGCTTCCAGCGCCGCTGCAAGGGCGCGCGCTTCCGCTGCCGCCGGCCCGCGCGGTGAGGCTTCCACCACGCCAAGCCCGGCCATGAAGGCCTGGGCATAGGCGGTGCGATTGCCGAGCGTTGTCTCGAGCAATGGCAGCTTGCGGTCGCGGATTTGGCCTTCAATATCCTCGCGCAGCTTGCCCGAGGCAGGGGCGCGGTTCAGCAGCAGCCGGAAGGGGCGCCTTTCCTGCTTGGCGATATCAAGCGTGGCATCCATGGACCAAAGATCAGCCGCGGATGGCTGCAAGGGCACCAGCACCAGATCTGCCCCGCGCATGGCGAGCTTGGCATCCGTGTCATCATGCGGCGCCGTGTCCAGCAGCACGAAATCCTGTTCGCGCCGCAGTCTTTCCAGGGTGGCGGGCAGGCGCCAGCCGGTCGGTGCCTCAAAATGCAGCGTATGGGCCTTCTTGCTGACGCCGCGCTGCTGGTCCCAGCGCGCCAGGCTGCGCTGCGGGTCAATGTCCAAAAGCCCGACACGATGGCCCGATTCCGCGAGCGCGGTGGCCAGATTGGCCGCCACGGTGGATTTGCCGGCGCCGCCCTTGCGCTGGGCGATGGCGATCACGAAGGCCATGCACGACTCCTGTTCTCGATGCGCCTCTATAGCAGAGCTTGATGCAGCCCATATGGGCAGCGCGCGGATCGGCTATAAAGGGCTCATGGCGCGCCATGACCCAACCGAATTGTTGACCCCGGCCGAGATGGCGCGCGCCGATGCGGCGGCTTTGGCGGCGGGTATTCCCACCGAAACCCTGATGGAGGCTGCGGGGCGGGCCGTGGCGCGGGCCATACGCGCCCGCTTCCGCCCATGCCGGACCCTGGTTTTGGCCGGCCCCGGCAATAATGGCGGGGATGGCTATGTCGCCGCGCGCCATTTGGAACAGGCAGGTTGGCCCGTTTCGGTTGCGGCGCTTGCGCCACCCAACCCCGGCACGGCGGCCGCCGCAGCGGCAGCGCGCTGGCGCGGGCCCGTGGTGGCGTTCGGTGAAGCGGAGGCCGCGCGCGCTGCTTTAGTGGTGGATGCGCTGTTTGGCGCCGGCCTCACGCGCCCGCTGGCGCCCGAGGTGATCCAGCTTCTGCGCGCGGTGCAGGCGCCCTTGGTGGCGGTGGATGTGCCCTCGGGCTTGGATGGCGCAACCGGGCAAATGCTTGGCTATGCCCCGCAAGCGGCACTGACGGTCAGCTTCTTTCGGTTGAAGCCAGGGCATTTCTTGCTGCCGGGTCGCGCGCTTTGCGGCGAGACGCTACTTGCTGACATCGGTTTGCCTCAGGCGGTTTTGCAGGACATCGCGCCGCGCTGCTGGCGCAATCACCCCTCGCTTTGGGCGCTGCCATCGCTTGACCTCAGCGCGCATAAATATACGCGCGGGCATCTGACGATCCTGGCGGGTGCTGCCATGCCCGGTGCGGCGCGCTTGGCGGCATCGGCGGCGCGGCGGCTTGGCGCGGGGCTGGTCACGCTGCATGCCGAGAACCTGGACCTGGCCGGGATGCTGCGCGCCGATGCGCCTGGCCAATTGGTGAGCGATGCAACACTTGATGCGCTGCTGCCCGATGCCCGGCGCAAGGTCTGGCTCGCCGGGCCGGGGCTTTTGCCGCATGAGGCAACGCGCAATGCCATTCGCACGCTGATTGCGGCCGGCAAGACACTGGTCGCTGATGCGGGCGCCTTGATGGCGGCATCTGATACGCCCGAACTCCTGCGCGGCGCGGCCGTCATCACACCCCATGCAGGCGAATTTGCGCGGCTATTTGGCGCGCCGGGCGCGGATCGGCTTGCTGCCACACGCGCGGCCGCGGCGCGGCTTGGCGCGGTGGTGGTGCTGAAAGGCCCGGATAGCATCATCGCCGCCCCGGATGGCCGCGTGATCATCAATGACAATGCGCCGGCTTCCCTCGCTACCGCCGGCACGGGCGATATTCTGGCCGGCGCCATCGCGGCCTTGCTCGCGCAGGGCATGGCGCCGTTTGAAGCCGCTGCCGCCGGCGTTTGGCTGCATGGTGCGGGTGCTGCCGCCGGCCCGCCTGGTTTGATTGCCGAGGATTTGCCCGCCCTCATGGCCGCGGCGCGTCAGGCGCTGTCAGCCTGAAAGCGCAAAAGCCCGCGCAATTGCCACAAAAAATGCTTTGATTTTTTAACCAATCTTTCGATAGGCTTCCCCGTGAAGGGGATCGGGTGACATGTCCGATATCGCCACTGAAGCCGGGCTGATGGATCGCGCCATGCGCCGTGTGGCATCGCTCTGGCGCGATCTGGCTTGGGTGGTGCAACGCAGCCCACAAGCCAGCAATGATTTTGCCGAGGAGTTTCGCGCCTGCCTGGAAGCCCGTGGTGGCGAGGTCTCCGCGCGTAACCGTGCTGCTGCCTTGGCTGAGCGTTATCGCGGCTTGGATGAAGCGGGGCGGCTTGGTTTCCTGCGAGCCCTTGCGGCGTTTGATTCAGATGGCGTCGCCGTCACCCGCGCCATTGAAAAGCTGAGCGCCGCGCCAGATGCGGCCTTGCGCGCCATTGCGCTTGCGGGTCTGCGCCGTGCCTTGGAACCGCCGCGCCTCAAGCTGCTGACGGCCTTTGCCGCCATTCCGGATGGGGTGAAGTTCCTCGTGGAAATGCGCGCGGAATTGCTCCGCCTCAAGGATCATGAAGCGCCCTTGCAGGCGCTTGAGACTGACCTCAAGGGCTTGCTCGCTTCCTGGTTCGATGTCGGCTTTCTGGAATTGCGCGCGATTGACTGGAAATCACCCGCCGCTTTGCTTGAAAAGCTGGTGCAATATGAAGCGGTGCATCGCATTCGCACCTGGCGCGATTTGCGCAATCGGCTTGATTCGGACCGCCGCTGCTACGCTTTTTTCCATCCGCGCATGCCCGATGAGCCGCTGATTTTCGTGGAAGTGGCACTGGAGCGCGGCATGGCGGCGAGTGTGCAAAAGCTGCTTGATGAAAAGGCGCCGGTGCAGGATGCCGGGCAGGCGGATACGGCGGTGTTTTATTCCATCAACAATTGCCAGCGCGGCTTGGATGGCATTTCCTTCGGCAATTTCCTGATCAAGCGCGTGGTGGAATTGCTTGCTGCGGAATTCCCGAAACTGAAAACCTTTTGCACGCTTTCCCCCATGCCGGGCTTTCGCGCTTGGCTGGAACAAAGCGCGCGGGATGGCGTGGCACTGCTGACCGCCGAGGAAGAGGCCGCCCTGACCGCTGCCATGGGCAATGGCACGGCGCTTGATTTCGCCAAGCTCATCACGGACCGCGCCTGGCTCAAGCAGGAAGCGCTGGCCCGCGCCATGGCGCCCATTCTGATCCGGCTTGGTGCGCGCTATCTGGTCAAGGAAGCCCCTCATGGGAAACCCGGTCGCGCGCTTGATCCCGTGGCGCATTTCCACCTCTCGAACGGCGCGCGCGTCGAAAGGCTCAATTGGCGCGCTGATGTCTCGGAGAATGGTCTTCGCCAATCCTGCGGCCTGATGGTGAATTACCTCTATGACCCGGCTTCGATCGAGGAAAATCACGAAGCCTATGTGGGGGAGGGGCAGCGCGCGGCCTCGGGCGGGCTGAAGCGGCTGATCCGCGCCTGATTTGCCCCTTCCTTCGGCGCGGGCAAAGCGCCATATTCCAAGCAGGTTGTCGGGGGAGCGGATCATGACAGTGCAGGGCAAGGGCAAGGCGCGCCATCTGCCGGGCAGCGCGCGGCGGATTGAAATCCTCCATGCGCTGGAAAAGAAGTTGCTCTGGCTGTCTTCCTGGATGATCCATCACGCCAACCACATTCGCCCCAATCGGGATGGGTTGAAGGTGGGCGGGCATCAGGCATCCTGCGCTTCCTGCATTTCCATCCTGACGGCGCTTTACTTCGATATTCTGAAACCGGCCGATCGCGTGGCGGTGAAGCCCCATGCCGGGCCGGTGTTTCACGCCATCAATTACCTGCTGGGCCGGCAGCAGCGGGAAAAACTGGAAACGCTGCGGCAATTCCGCGGCATCCAGCCCTATCCCTCCCGCACCAAGGACGGGGCGGAGGTGGATTTCTCCACCGGCTCCGTCGGGCTTGGCGTGGCACTCGCCTCCTTCGGGTCGCTTGTGCAGGATTATGTGCATCTGCATCGCCTGGCGCCTGAGGGTATTCCACCCGGCCGGCATGTCGCCGTGGTCGGTGATGCCGAATTGGATGAGGGCAATATCTACGAAGCCCTGTTGGAAGGCTGGAAGCACGATATCCGCAATGTCTGGTGGGTGGTGGATTACAACCGCCAATCGCTCGATTCCGTTGTGCCGGACAGGCTTTTCGGCCGGGTCGAAGGCCTGTTCCGCGATATGGGCTGGAATGTCGTCACGCTCAAATACGGCCGCAAGCTGGAAGCGGCCTTTGCGCGGCCCGATGGCGATCAATTGCGCCGCTGGATTGATGATTGCCCGAACAGCCTCTACGCCGCGCTGACCTTTCAGGGCGGTGCCGCCTGGCGCGCCGCCATCCTGGCTGATCTTGGCCGCGTTGCCGGCATTCGCGCCATTATTGACCCGCTTTCGGATGATGAGCTTTCGGCGCTGATGACCAATCTCGGCGGGCATGACATTGAAACCCTGACCGAGGCCTTCCGCGCCCAGGATGCCGCTGGCGATCAACCCACCTGCTTCATAGCCTATACCATCAAAGGCATGGGCCTGCCCTTTGCCGGCCATAAGGACAACCATGCCGGGCTGATGACGAAGGAGCAGATGGAAGGCTTCCGCGCCGCCATGCGAATTCGTCCCGGCCATGAATGGGATGAATTCGAAGGGCTGGAAGTCCCCGAGGAAGAAGTGCGCGAATTCCTCGCCAGCATTGATTTCGCCAAGCCGCTATCTCCCCAGGGACGCGCCCTGCAATCGCCCCTGATCCATGTGCCAGACCGCTTTGCGACACCGCGCGTGCCGGCAGGGCGCAAGCACTCCACCCAGGCCGCCTTTGGCGAAATTCTGGCCGAGATCGGGCGCGGGCAGGGGGAGAATGCCGAACTCGCCAAGCGCATTGTCACCACCAGCCCGGATGTGACGGTTTCCACCAATCTCGGCCCCTGGGTGAACCGGCGCGGCATTTTTGATCGCCATAAAAAGAATGATGTGTTCCGCGATGCAAAGCTGGCTTCCGCCCAGCGTTGGGGTATGTCCCCGGAAGGCCAGCATGTGGAATTGGGCATTGCGGAACAGAATTTGTTCCTGCTGCTGGCGGGGTTGGGGCTTGCGGATCGGCTTTATGGCGCGCGGCTTTTGCCGGTGGGCACGGTCTATGACCCCTTCGTCAATCGCGGCCTGGATGCGCTGAGTTATGCCTGCTACCAGGATGCGCGGTTTCTTTTAATATCAACGCCTTCAGGCCTGACCTTGGCACCGGAAGGCGGCCAGCATCAAAGCGTCAATACGCCCTTGATCGGCATGGCGCAGGATAGGCTTGTATCTTATGAACCGGCCCATGCGGATGAATTGGCGATCCTGATGCGCCATGCCTTCCATCACATGCAAAAGCCCGATGGCTCGGCGGTATGGCTCCGGCTTTCGACGCGCGGGTTGGAACAGCCCGAACGCAACCTGGACCCGGCGGCGGTGATCGCCGGCGCCTATTGGGTGGTGCCGCCCGCGCCGGGGGCGAGTTTTGCGCTGGCGTATCAAGGCGCCCTGGCGCCCGAGGCTCTGGCCGCCTTCAACACCATTCGCGAAGACATCCCCGAAGCCGGTTTGCTCGCCATCACCAGCCCGGACAAGCTGCATACGGATTGGCTCGCCGCACGGCGCAAGGCGCGTGCCGGCTTCGGCGCGCCAAGCTGGATCGAAACCCTGCTGGAACCGCTGGCCCCCAATGCGGCCTTGGTCACGGTGCTGGATGGCCACCCCGCCGCCCATGCCTGGCTTGGGTCCGTGCGCGGGCAGAAGGTGGTACCGCTTGGCGTGGACCGCTTTGGTCAGGCTGGCGATATCCCCGACCTGTATCGCGAATATGGGCTGGATGAGGCCGCCATTTTGGATGCCTGCGCCCAGGCTTTGGTTTCTTGACGCGGAAATGGCGTTACCTCACTTGGAAAGCGTGAAGGCATAGGCTAAAGCCCAGCCGCCGACCGCGGCGCGGCGCCGTTGGGCGCGGGCGTGGTGGAATTGGTAGACACGCCGGATTTAGGTTCCGGTGGCGCAAGCCTTGGGGGTTCGAGTCCCTTCGCCCGCACCAAAGCGCCGCCAGTGCCTTTTGTTTCTCTAACTTGGGATGGACGATCCTCCGATGCAGGTTAATGAGCTCGCGCAAGAAGGTTTGAAGCGCGCCTATTCCGTGACGCTTCCGGCGGGCGATATCGCCTCCAGCCGCGAAAAGCGGCTTGCCGAAATCGCGAAGACGGTTTCGCTGCCGGGCTTCCGCCCGGGCAAGGTGCCGCTTTCCATTGTGCGGCAGCGCTATGGCACCGCCGTGATGGGTGAGGTGCTCGAAGCATCCGTCAATGATGCGCAGCGCAAGCTGGTGGCGGATCGCGGCCTGAAGCCTGCCCTGCAACCCAAGATCGAAGTGACGAATTTCGCCGAAGGCGCTGATCTTGAATTCCGCATGGATTTGGAAGTGCTGCCGGATGTGCCGATGCCAGAGTTTTCCGGCATTGAACTGGAACGCCTGCGCGCCGAGCCTTCCGATGAGGAAGTCCAGAAGATTCTTGAAACGCTCGCGACCCGCAACGGCGAATTGGCGGATGTGACCGAGGCCCGCCCCGCCACCAAGGGCGAGGTGATGGTCTGCGATTTCGCCGGCTCGGTCGTGCCCGATCTGCTGACCAATGGCCCGGCCCTTGGCGCCGTGCCTGGCATTCCGGGCCAGGCGCCGCGCGGGTGGGAAATTGGCCTCTCGGGCGGGCTCAAATCCGAAATTGCCGCCATCGGCACGGATGAGGCGCTGCCCTATTTCGATTTGCGCGTCAGCGGCACGACGAGTGAGGCCGGCTGGGTCCAGGTGTTCCTTGAAGGGCCGAAGGGCATTGCCGCGGCGCCGGGTGCCACGCAAAGCCTGATGGTCAGCACCAAGCTGGCTGGCGGCAGCCTGCCGGAAGGCACCCAGGGTAAGCTTGGCTTCAATTTCTACAGCCTGCGCGCCGATGGCGTTGATTTCCTGGATATGCAGCGCGACGCCTTTGACGTGACGGCCGGGCGCAGTACGCTTGCCTTCACCTTCCCCAATCAGGCGGAAATCGGCGCCTGCCGTCCCTTCATCTATCTGCACGGCATACCGGCGGGTGCTGCGGTGGAATTCACGCTGCGGATCGGCCCGGCGCGGCTGATCGCGGGCACGGAAGAACCGGCGCTCGCGCCCTTCGCGGGTGGTTCGGCCACCGACATGCCAATCGAAGTGGGTGGCCCCGGCTTCATTCCGGGCTTCACCGAACAGATGGAAGGTCTTTCCGTTGGCGACAGCCGCGATATCCAGGTGGTCTTCCCGCTGGAGTATGGTTCGGCCGAATTGGCGGGCAAGCGCGCGGTCTTCTCCATCACGGCGAAGAAGCTGCAACAGCGCGTGCCGCGCGCCATTGATGATGAATTGGCGAAAACCGTGGGCCAGGCGGACCTTGCCGCCTTGCAGGCCCAGGTGAAGGAAGGCCTGCAGCGCGAATATGACGCCATGGCGCGCATGCGGCTCAAGCGCGCCCTTCTGGACAAGCTGGCCGATCAGGCGAGCTTCCCCGTGCCGGAAGGCATGGTGGAGGGTGAGTTCAGCCAGATCTGGCAGCGCGTTGAAGCGGATTTGAAGGCGGGTCGGCTCGATTCCGATGATGCCGGCAAGGATGAGGCGACGCTGCGCGACGAATATCGCGGCATCGCCCAGCGCCGCATCCGGCTTGGCCTGCTGCTTTCCGAGATTGGCCGGAGCAACAATATCCAGGTGACGCCGGATGAATTGAGCCGCGCGCTTCGCCAGGAAGCCGCGCGCTACCGTGGCCAGGAACAGCAGGTGATCGAGTTCTTCCGCAAGAATCCGGATGCGATGGAAAACCTCCGCGCCCCGATCTTTGAGGAAAAGGTGGTGGACTTCATCCTGGAACTGGCCAAGGTGGCCGAGCGTCAGGTGAAGCCTGAGGAATTGTCGGAAGCCTGACCCGGCGAGCGGTCACGGCATAAAAGGGCAGGGGAAAACCTCTGCCCTTTTTTTGTTCAGATGGCGCGCCGCCGATTTTTGTCGGGAAATGAAAGGGGTGGCTTGCAGGAAGGCCACGCCTCGCATAGGTAGGGGTCCAAATAGGTCTGGCGGTATTCACCGCTACAAGAAGGGGGGCGTGGTTCGGGTGTCTGACACCATCCTTGAAACGGAAGGGCTTACGAAGGAATTCCGGGGCTTCGTCGCAGTCAGCGACGTGAACCTGAATGTCCGCCGCGGCACCATCCATGGCTTGATCGGCCCGAATGGCGCCGGCAAGACCACTTGCTTCAATATGCTGACGAAATTCCTGCCGCCGACCCGTGGCGCCATTCGCTATGATGGTCGCGACATTACGGGGATGAAGGCGGCCGAGGTGGCCCGCCTTGGCCTGGTGCGGAGCTTCCAGATCTCCGCCGTGTTTCCGCATCTGACCGTGCTTGAAAATGTGCGCGTGGCCTTGCAGCGCGCCCGTGGCGGTTCCTTCGATTTCTGGCGCTCCGATTCGGTGCTGCGCAAATTCGATGCGCGGGCCGAGGAATTGCTGGCCGATGTGGGCCTCACGGAATGGATGCATCTGACGGCGGGTGAATTGCCCTATGGCCGCAAGCGCGCCTTGGAAATCGCCACGACGCTGGCGCTGGATCCGGTGATGATGCTGCTGGATGAACCAACCGCCGGCATGACCCATGATGATGTGGAACGCGTGGTGGCGCTGGTGAAGCGGGTTTCCGTGGGTCGTACCATTCTGCTGGTGGAACATAACCTGCGTGTTGTGCAAGGGCTTTGCGATACCATCACCGTGCTCGCGCGCGGCAGTGTGCTGGCGGAAGGTGACTACGCGGCCGTGTCGCGCAACCCTGATGTGGTCGCGGCCTATCTTGGTACGGAAGCCCCGACGGAGGCCGCCCATGGCTGATGTGATGACCGCGCCCGCGGGCACGAAGCCCAGCACCGGCGCGCTGATGGAAATTCGCGGGCTTGAGGCCTGGTATGGCGAAAGCCATGTCCTGCACGGCGTGGATATTGATATCCGCGAAGGCGAGGTGGTGACGCTGCTTGGCCGCAATGGCGCGGGCAAGACCTCAACGCTGCGTTCCATCATGGGCCTGGTGCCGCGCCGCAGTGGTTCCATCAAGTATGAGGGCAAGGAATTCGTCAATGCGCGTTCGGATGTGATTGCGCGCGCCGGCATTGCCTATTGCCCCGAGGAGCGGGGGATTTTCGCCTCGCTCGACGTGACCGAAAATCTGATGCTGCCGCCCATGGTGCGCCCCGGTGGGCTGCCCTTGGATGAAATCTACACGCTATTCCCGAATTTGAAGGAAAGGGCGCGCAGCCAAGGCACCAAGCTTTCGGGTGGTGAACAGCAAATGCTGGCCATTGCGCGGATTCTGCGCACCGGGGCGCGGCTGCTTTTGCTGGATGAGCCATCAGAAGGCCTGGCGCCGGTGATTGTGCAGCAGATCGGGCGCACCATCCGCGAATTGAAGAAGCGCGGCTTCACGGTGTTGCTGGTCGAGCAGAATTTCCGCTTCGCGCAAACAGTCGCGGATCGGCACTATGTCATGGAACATGGCCGTGTGGTGGATATGGTCGCCAATGAAGACCTGAATGCATCACTCGACCGGTTGCATGAATATCTTGGCGTTTAACAGGGCCGTTTTCCAAGCCGGGGCGGCCAAGCAAAAAAGGGGAAACCAGAAAATGAGCCTTTCACGTCGGGACATTTTGGCCGGTTCAGCCGGCGCCGCCGCCTTTGGTGCGCTGCCCTATCGCAGCGCCAAGGCGCAGGGCGGCCCCACCATCAAGCTTGGCGTTTTGAACGACATGTCCGGGATGTATCGCGACATTGCAGGTATGAGCGCGGTTGCCTGCGTGCGTGCGGCGGTGCAGGAATTTGCCGGGCGTGGCATCAATATCGAAGTATTGGCGGCGGACCACCAGAACCGTCCCGATGTTGGCGTGAATATCGCCCGGCAATGGATCGATCGTGATGGCGTGGATGTGCTGCTGGATGTCACCACGTCTTCCGTGGCGCTCGCGGTTTCGGATATTTGTCGTGAAAAGAACAAGGTGCATCTGAACAGCAGCGCCGCGTCCAGCGACCTGACCGGGGCACGTTGCAATGCCAATACCGTGCATTGGACCTATGACACCTGGATGTGCGCCAAATCCACCGGCGGCGCGATGGTGCGTGCGGGTGGCGATAGCTGGTTCTTCATCACGGCTGACTACGCCTTTGGTCACGCGCTTGAACGCGATACCAGCAATTTCGTGCGCAATGCTGGTGGGCGCGTGCTGGGACAAGTGCGCACGCCCTTTCCGGGCACGACCGATTTCTCATCCTTCCTGGTGCAGGCGCAGGCGTCGCGCGCCAAGGTGATCGGGCTTGCCAATGCGGGCGCCGATACCACCAATTGCGTGAAGCAGGCTGCTGAGTTCGGCATTACGCGCCGGGGCATCAAGCTCGCTTCATTGCTTATGTTTATCAATGATGTGCATGCGCTCAGCCTGCAAACCGCGCAGGGGCTGGTGCTGACGGAAACCTTCTATTGGGATTTGAATGACGCAACGCGGCGTTTCACCAATAAGGTGCGTTCGGCCATGGCGCCCAATATGCCGTCCATGACGCACGCGGGCTGCTATGCGGCTACGCTGCATTACCTGAAGACCGTGGCTGATATGGGGGCTGCGGCCGCCAAGGCCGATGGCGCGGCGACGGTTGCGCGCATGAAGGCGACGCCAACGGATGATGATTGCTTCGGCAAGGGCACCATTCGCGCGGATGGGCGGAAGCTTCATCCCTCCTATTTGTTTGAAGTGAAGACACCAGCCGAAAGCCGTGGTCCTTGGGATTACTACAAGCTGTTGCAAACCACACCGGCTGAGGAAGCCTTCCGGCCTTTGGCTGAAGGCAATTGCCCGCTGGTGCGCAGCTGATCCGACAACATCATCGCTTAAGGGAGAAGAAAATGCAGGTTTCACGTCGTAGTGTTTTAGCCGGAGCGGCCGCCACCGGCGCCCTGCCGCTCTCCCTTGCGCGCGCGCAGGCGGCGAATACCGTTCGCATCGGTGTCATGACAGACATGTCGGGCACCTATCGTGATAATACCGGCCCGACTTCGGTTGCCGCCGCGCGTGAAGCCGCGTCGGAATTCGGCGCGAGCCACGGCTTCCGGGTGGAAATCATCGAAGCCGATCACCAGAACCGCCCGGATGTCGGCGTGAATCTTGCGCGGCAATGGTATGATCAGGGGGTTGATCTGATCATTGATGTACCGACGTCCTCCGTGGGGCTCGCGGTTTCAGGTGTCGCGCGGGAAAAGAACAAGGCCTATATCAATGTGGGTTCAGCGACGGCGGATCTGACCGGTGCGCAATGCAGCCCGAATACCATCCATTGGGCTTATGACACCTTCATGCTGGCGCGCTCCACCGGTGGTGCAACGGTGCGCGCGGGCGGCGATACCTGGTTCTTCATCACGGCTGATTATGCCTTCGGTCATGCGCTGGAACGCGATACCTCGAATTTCGTGCGCAGCGCCGGTGGGCGCATTCTGGGGCAGGTTCGTACACCTTTCCCAGGTACCACGGATTTCTCTGCCTTCCTGCTGCAGGCGCAGGCCTCCCGCGCGAAGGTTATTGGCCTCGCGAATGCGGGCGCCGATACGCAAAACTGTGTGAAGCAGGCCGCCGAATTCGGCCTCACGCGGCGCGGCATCAAGCTCGCCTCCTTGCTGCTATTCGTGAATGATGTGCATGGCATGGGGCTGCAAACGGCGCAGGGGCTGGTTTGTACCGAAAGCTTCTATTGGGATCTGAACGACAAGACCCGCGCCTGGACTGAACGCATGCTGCGGCGCATTCCCAATAACTACCCCAACATGATCCATGCCGGTTGCTATTCGGGAACGCTGCACTTCCTTAAAACCGTGGCGGCAATGGGCGTGCCGGCCGCCAAGGCGTCTGGCCTTGATCTTGTGAACCGCATGAAGGCGCAGCCTTCCGAGGATGAGCTTTTCGGTCGCGCCACCATCCGCCCGGATGGCCGGCGCCTGATCCCCTCCTACCTGTTTGAGGTCAAGTCTCCGGCGGAAAGCACCAAGCCTTGGGATTACTACAAGCTGCTGCAAACCACCGCGGCCGAGGAAGCCTTCCGCCCGATCGGTGAAGGCGGCTGCGCGCTCGTGCGTTCGTGATCTGATCTGTTGGGGAAGGAAACGTCATGACAACAACAAGGCGTAATGTTCTGGGGGGTGCCGCCGCTGGCGGCGCTGCCCTTGGTGGCTTGCCATGGCGTTCCGCCCGCGCGCAGGCGGCAAATACCATTCGCATCGGCGTGCTGAATGACATGTCCGGCCCGTATCGCGACATCAGCGGCCCCTATGGGCTTGAGTGTACGCGCCAGGCTGTCCAGGAATTCGGCAATCGCGGCTTCAATGTTGAAGTCATTAACGCGGACCATCAGAACCGCCCCGATATCGGCGTGAATATCGCGCGCCAATGGTACGATCAGGGCGTTGATATGGTGCTGGATGTGCCGACCTCTTCGGTCGGCCTCGCGGTTGCCAATATCGCGCGCGAGAAAAACAAGGCCTATGTCAATACAGGCTCCGCCACATCGGACCTGACCGGGCCGGCCTGCACGCCCAATACCGTCCATTGGATGTATGATACCTACATGCTGGCGAAGTCCACGGGTGGCGCCATGGTGCGCGCAGGTGGCGATAGCTGGTTCTTCATCACGGCCGATTACGCCTTCGGCCATGCGCTGGAACGCGATACGGGGAATTTCGTCCGCAGTGCGGGTGGGCGCGTGGTGGGGCAGGTGCGTTATCCTTTCCCTGCAACAACCGATTTCTCATCCTTCCTGGTGCAGGCGCAAGCGTCCCGCGCCAAGGTCATCGGCATGGCCAATGCCGGCGCGGACACCATCAATACGGTGAAGCAGGCGGCTGAGTTCGGCATTACGCGCCGCGGCGTGAAGCTTGCGGCGCTGCTCATGTTCCTGCCCGATGTGCATGCGCTTGGCCTGCAAACGGCGCAGGGGCTGATCCTGACGGAAAGCTTCTATTGGGATTTGAATGATCGCACCCGCGCCATTTCCGAAAGGCTCCGTCCAAGGCTGCGGGATGTGCGGCCCAATATGGCCTCTATCGCCAATTACTCCGCCGCGCTGCATTACCTGAAGGCGATTGCCGATATGGGGGTTGCTGCCTCCAAGGTTTCAGGCGTTGACGTGATCAATCGCATGAAGTCCATCCCCTGCGATGATGACGCCTTCGGCCCCGGCATCATTCGCCCGGATGGGCGCAAGCTTTGCCCTTCCTATCTGTTTGAGGTGAAGGCACCTTCCGAAAGCCGCGGACCTTATGATTACTACAAGCTTCTGCAAACGACCCCGGCCAATGAGGCCTTCCGCCCAATGAATGAGGGTAATTGCCCTCTCGTTCGTACCTGACATGACGCACACCCTATCCACTTCGTGCCCCGCCTGTGGCTTCGGCCATGGGGCGGCGGCGCCCTGAGGGAATTCTCCGTATGGATGAGATATTCGGCATACCGACGCCGCTGCTTTTTGGGCAGCTTTTGCTCGGACTGATCAATGGCGCCTTTTACGCGATGCTGTCACTCGGCCTCGCCGTGATTTTCGGGCTGCTCAACATCATCAACTTCACCCATGGCGCGCAGTTCATGATGGGCGCCTTCGTGGCCTGGATGCTGCTGCATTACCTGGGCATCGGCTATTGGTGGGCGCTGATCCTCTCGCCGCTGCTGGTCGGGCTTACGGGGGTTATATTGGAACGAACAATGATCTGTCGATTATACAAGATGGATCACTTGTACGGGATGCTGCTGACCTTCGGGATATCGTTGATCCTGGAAGGCTTGTTCCGAAATCAATACGGCTCCTCCGGCATGCCGTATCGGATCCCGTCGCAGCTTTCCGGCGCCTGGGATTTGGGCTTCATGTTCATGCCGGTCTATCGCGGCTGGGTCGTTGTATTTGCGCTGTTTGCCTGCATCACCACCTGGCTCGTGATCGAAAAGACGCGGCTTGGCGCCTATTTGCGGGCGGCGACGGAAAACGCGCCGCTGGTGCAGGCCTTTGGCGTGAATGTGCCGCGCATGATCACGCTCACCTACGGGGCGGGCGTGGCGCTGGCCGCGCTTGCCGGCGTGTTGGCCGCGCCGATCTATTCGGTCAATCCGCAAATGGGGACCAATCTGATCATCGTGGTGTTCGCGGTGGTGGTGATTGGCGGCATGGGCTCCATCCTTGGTTCCGTGCTGACCGGTTTCGGGCTTGGCATCATTGAAGGTCTGACCAAGGTTTTCTATCCGGAAGCCTCGGCCACTGTGATCTTCATCATCATGGTCATTGTCTTGCTGGCGCGTCCTGCCGGCCTTTTTGGGAGGGCATGATCCATGGCCGGTCATTCCATGACAAGCAGCAGCTCAGCACCTGCGGGACCGCAGGAGGAAATCTTTGGCTTCACCAAGGCGCAATTCGTGGCCCTTTTGGTCATGTTTGCGGCGCTGGTGGTCGCGCCCTTCTTCCTCTACCCCGTGTTTCTAATGAAGCTGCTTTGCTTCGCGATCTTCGCTTGCGCCTTCAACCTGCTGATCGGTTATGTGGGGCTGACTTCCTTCGGCCATGCCGCGTATTTCGGCATGGGGAGTTATATCGCCGCGCATAGCGCCAAGGTCTGGGGGCTTTCGCCGGAGCTTTCCATCCTTGTCGGTGCGCTGCTTGCGGGTGTGCAGGGGGCAATTTTCGGCTGGATCGCCATTCGGCGCCAGGGCATCTACTTCGCCATGATTACGCTGGCGCTGGCGCAGCTGATCTACTTCTTCTGTCTGCAAGCGCCCTTCACCGGCGGTGAAGACGGTATTCAGGCAGTGCCGCGCGGCCATCTGTTTGGCGTGATTTCGCTCGCGTCCGACATGACGATGTATTGGTTTGTCGCAATCATCTTTGTCGCCTGCTTCCTGCTGATCCATCGCATTGTGCATTCGCCCTTCGGACAGGTGCTGAAAGCCATTCGTGAGAATGAAGCGCGCACCACATCGCTTGGCTATCGGACGGATGACTATAAGCTGGTGGCCTTCATCCTTTCCGCGACGCTGGCTGGTGTGGCGGGTGGCACCAAGTCGCTCGTCTTCGGCATTGCCACGCTGACTGACGTGCATTGGTCCATGTCCGGTGAGGTGCTGCTGATGACGCTGGTGGGCGGGCTCGGCACCGTGTTTGGGCCCATGATTGGCGCTGCGGTGATTGTCGCCATGCAGAACTATTTGGCGGAGATGGGCGCCTGGGTCACGGTGATCCAGGGCGTGATCTTCATTGCCTGCGTGCTTGCGTTCCGGCGCGGTATTGTGGGGGAAATCGCCAATCTGCTGCGCGTGCGCCTGTAAGGCCAGCCGCACTCTCGAAACAAGGCGCCTCTGCTGCGGTTAGCGGCAGGGGCGCTTTGCTTTTGGGCAGGGCGCTTTGCCGCTGGGGCGCGCCGCGCCAGGTCAGGGCTTGCGAAAGAAGCGCTTTGGGGGTTTCTAGTCGCGTGATGAAGCCGCCCATCTCAGCCAGAGGGTTTTCCCAGTGACCGCGCCGGTGCTGGACGTGTCCGGGCTCAGCCTTGGCTTTCGCCAGGATGGGCGCATGCTTTCCATTCTGGATGGCATTTCCTTCCGCGCCGAAGCGGGCAAGACCCTCGCGATTGTGGGGGAAAGTGGTTGCGGCAAATCGGTGGCGTCGCTCGCCATCATGGGGCTGCTGCCGGAAAACGCGATGGTCACGGGCAGCGCGCGACTGATGGGGCGGGAATTGATCGGCCTGCCGGCAGAAGAACGTCGGGCCTTGCGCGGCGCCGAAATGGCGATGATTTTTCAGGAACCCATGAC
>JADCEV010000039.1 GCA_020249865.1 Roseomonas sp.
GAACACGACATGTTCGGTTGCCGATAGCCCAGCCTTGGCAAAGCCGGTCTCCAGCCTGGCGCGGGTGATGCCTGTCATATGAGGCGACATGCCTTCAATGAAGACGAATAGCGCCCTTGGTACCTCGGCCGCGATGCGCGGCAGAATGTCATCATAGCGCGGCAGGTATTTGAACAGTGATTGCAGGCAGCCATAAAGCACGCGCCCTTCGGGCAGCGGAAAATCCTTGGCCGGCGGTATGGTGCTTGCCGGTTCGAGGTAGAGCGCCAGATTGGGCAAGCGGATCAGTGTTTCCGAGTAATGCGAAGCGGCATCATCCGGTTCCATCAGATCACTCGACAGATAGAAATCCATCACTGGCGAACCGCTGGTGACGGGATGGCCCCAGGCAGAGAATTGAACAGGCGCGATGCGATGCAGCGAAAGAATGCGGCTTGAAGGTGTCATGCCAATATCGGGCAGCATCAGGAAATCCAGATCATCGGCGCGCATGGTGGCGATCGTCTTTGAAAGCGCGGTTGTATCGAAGGACAGGCGGCGCTGCATCCCTAGCGCGGCAAAACCCTCAGAGACGTCATCATGAATGCCGTGAAACGCATAGGAGAAAAATTGATAATCGGGTGGCAGCTGCCTCAGCCAGGGCAGTGCCCAACTTGCACCATTATGGCGATAGAGATTTTCTGAAGCGATACCGAAACGGATGGGGCCTGGCTTGCGTGGTCCCTCTCGTGCTGGGCGATCAGGGATGGCCAGCATGTGTGTTAGGCATTCGGAAAGAAGCCTGTTCGGCTGAAGATCATTTTCCTACTGATAGGCGATGTAGAAGCCAGCTGTACCATAGGCGATAGCCTTGAAGGCGGCAGAGGCGGTGGCGCTGTGCGGGGCGGCTTCAATCAGCATGGCGTGGGCCTGGTGCAGATCAGCCAGAAGCTCCGCGCGCCTTTCGCATATCTCCGCTTCAGTTTGATAAACGGCAGGCAGCAGATTTGCCGTATTCACTGCAGCGCAGATTGCCTGGATGATTTCAGCCTTATTATCCGTGCCGGTCATTAGCGTGATGGCCCGCCTGAGCGCGATATCCGCTTCCTTCCGTCGGCCAAGTGCCCCCAGGGCTTGTGCCAGAAGATTTTGTGCCTGTGTGTCATCCGGGCGGAGAGCGAGGGCGTTTTCAAACGCCGTCCGCGCATTTTCCGGCCTGTTCAATTCGAGGAGAATCTCACCCTTGCGAAAATAAGCGGGGTGGTAATCCGGCCGTAGCGCCAAGGCCTTGTCCAAAGCCTGCAACGCAGCTTGATATTCATGCAGATCATACAGCAAGGAAGCGTAATTGGCATGGATCAGCGCGTTGTCTGGCTGCAAAGCAAGAGCTTGATCATAGCTCTTTCGGGCCTCTGCATGGCGTTTGGCTTCGCGCAGCAAATTCGCGCGATTGTGATGGGCGCTGGCGAAATCCGGCTTGACGGTAATGGCCTTGTCGAAGCAGTCCAGGGCTTCGGCGATTTGACCTAATTTGTGATGGGCGACACCAAGATTTGTCAGTACCGGCGCGTCATTGCTGCGCAATGCCAAGGCGCGCCGGATCAGCTTGACCGCATCGCGATAGGCTTCCTGCTGGATGGCCACCACGCCGCAAAGTTGCAATGCGTTGAAATGGCGCGGGTCGCGGGCGATGATGCTTTCATATTTGCGCCGCGCTTCTTTCAGGTGTCCTTGCTGTTGCAGGGCCAGCGCCGCCTGTAGCATGGCGGCATGCGGGTCAGCGGCCATTCAACGCTCCACCCGCCGATCATCCATGCCGCGAAACACAATCAAGTCACGCTTGCCGCGCGCTGCCTCAGGCAGTGCCAACCAAGCCAAAAATTCCCCCATCACGCGCGCTGTGATGGTCGCGACATTATTCGCATGCGCCGCTTCAGGACTGTACCAGCCAAGCTTTTCCAATTCGCCGGAACCCTGGATGGCGCCATGCACCGCTTCCGCCGGTGCCACCAGAAACCGCGCATGAAAGCGAATGGGCCGGCCTGTGGGCGTGATGGCGCGGCACAAATAATCAAGCGCCCCTAACGCCGCTGCCACGCCCTCGCCACGCCTCTCGCCCAAAACAAGCCCGGTTTCCTCAAACAATTCGCGCGCTGCCGCGATCCCCAAGGCACGCGCCCGCGCTGGCGTTGCACGCCGTTCCAGCAGGCGCCGAGCTTCGCTGCGCAATTCACTGATGGCAGGGCCGCGATGATCATCCGGATCAACGCGCCCACCAGGAAACACCATCACATCCGGCATGAAGCGATGCCCGGCATGGCGCTTGCCCATCAGCAATTCCGGCCCCTTCTTGCTTTGCCGCCAGACAATCAGGCTGGCGGCATCACGCGGGCGCGCGGTGCGGGCGCGCGGGCTGCGCTTGCCTTCAACATCGGCACCACCAGGATTATCGGCGGTTGGGTCTTCGCGCTTTGGGCGGTCAGTCAAGGTCGAACCCCCGGCTGCGGAGCCAGGCGCGGAAGCCGAAGCGTTCCGGCACCGACAATTGCCGCGCGGCGTTTTCGGACCAGGTGCAGCCTTCCGGCGCAGGGCCATGAATTTCCGGGTAGCGCGGCTTTTGCCTGGGCCGCAGCGCATCATAGGCCGCAATCGCCTCGGCCTCATGCGCGCTGGAATAGGCTTCGCGATGGATCACGACCGATGGCGGCAGGCGCGGCGTGATGTCATTGCGCGCTGCAGGCCAACCAAGCGAAAGCCCCGCCACCGGATAAACCCCTTTCGGCAGCGCAAATAAAGGTGCCACTTTTTCGATATGGCTGCGCACATAGGAAATGGGGCAGGTGCCAAGCCCTGCTGCCTCAGCGGCCGCAATCGTGGCACCCAAAGCCAACGCCGCATCTACTGCCGTATTCAGGAAAGTGTCCATATTGTTGTTGGCGTGTTCTCGCCCATGGCGCGCGCAAGCGGCCTGGCCGCGCCGCATATCGCCGCAGAAAATCAGCAGCAACGGCGCATCCTTGATCCAGGGCATGGTGCCGATCCAATCGGCAACCTTCGCGATCTTCACCGGATCACGTGTCACGATGATCGAATATTGCTGCAAATCGGATTTGGAGGGTGCCGATTGCGCCGCCGCCAATACCGTATCCAATAGCGCGTCACTCACCGCCTCAGCGCTGTAGCGGCGCGTCACGCGCCGATCCAACAGTGCCGCAAGCGCGGGTGGAATCGCCTCGGGCGGGGTGAAGGGCAGGGCGCCGTGGCGCGCGCGGATCAGGTCTTCGGGCTTCATGGCGCCAAACTGGCACCGCGCGCCATCAAGGGGAAGCGGGCACCACCCAGGCATCCGCCACCGTCACGCCCTGGCCTTCGGCATGAATGATGAGCGGGTTGATTTCCGCTTCCGCCACGCCTGGCTGAGCGGCCAAACGTGACGCCGCGACCACCGCCTTCGCCAGCGCATCCAAATCCCCACGCGGCAGCCCGCGCCAACCGGCCAAGGGCTTCAGCCCCTTCACTTCCGCGATCATGGCGTGCGCTTCTGCCTCATCTACCGGGGCGATGCGGAGTGCCGTATCGCGGTGCAATTCCGCCATGATGCCGCCAGCACCAACCAGGATCACCGGCCCTGCCTCCGGGTCCCGCCGGAAGCCGATAATCGCCTCGGCCAGGCCCTTCACCATGGGCTGCACCAAAAACCCGGTGATGCGTGCCGCCGGGGCGCGGGCCTGCACGCGCGTCAGCATCGCCGCCGCTTCCGCCTCCAGCGCCGCGCTATCGGGAATGTTCAACGCCACCCCACCCACTTCCGTCTTATGCGCCAGATCGGGGGAGAGGATTTTGAGCGCGACCGGGTAGCGCAAGCCATCCGGCACGGCATCGGGCGCTTCCATCACCGCAAAGGGGCTATCCAGGCCGAAGGCTGCGAAAAGTCGCCGTGCATCAGCCTCATCCGGGTTGGCGGGCGTAGTGTGGCTGATGGAAGGCGCTGGCGTCTCGGCCCGTGGCGCGCGCCAATCAAAAAAGGCGCGGATCACGTCGGCGCAGGATTCCGGGGTACGGAAGGCGGGGATGCCGGCTTCCCCCAGCAATCGCAGCGACGCATCGGCCTGCGGCACCAGAAAGGCCGCGATGGGTTTACCGAGCCCGGCCTTCACCGCGCCGGTAATCCCTGCCACCGCATCATGCGGGCGGAATTGCGCGGAAGACCCCACCACGGAAAGCACCATATCCGTGCCCGCATCGGCGGCGAGGGCCGAAAGCGCGGCCTCCACCTTATCGGCCCTGGTCCCGGCGAGTGTCACATCAATCATCCGCCCATGATGCGGCAGGCCAGCGGCTTCCAACCCGGCGACGGCAGCGGCATCGGGCGGGCGGGTTTCAATGCCGACAACGCCCAAGGCATCCACGGCCATGGCGCCGCCGCCACCGGTGGTGGTCATGACGGAAATGGTGCGGCGCGGATTGGCCAAGGGCTTCCGCCCAATGAACAAGGCGGGCGCTTCCAACAGCGCTTCAATCATCGTCACGCGCGCTATGCCATTGGCGCGGAAGAAGGCATCCGCCGCCGCATCCGAACCCGCCAGCGCGCCCGTATGGCTGCCCGCCAGCTCCGCACCAAAGCTTGAACGGCCAAGCTTGAAGGCGATGATCGGCTTGCCCAGTGCATGCGCGCGCCGCGCTGCGGCGGCGAGTTTTTCCGGCGCGCGAATCGCTTCCAGAAACAGCAGCACCGCATCAACGCCCGGGTCTTCCACCAGCATGCCGGCGATTTCACTCGCGGTCAGATCGGCTTCATTGCCGGTGCCGATCAGATGCGAAAAGCCGATCCCGCGCGGTGCGCCGCGCGCCATGATGGCACCCATCATGGAACCGGATTGCGAAACCAGCGCGATGCGCCCGGCGGGCAGGCTTTCGGCTTCCAGCGCGGCATTCACCGAACAGGCGGTGTGGGCATTGAGATTGACGAGGCCCATGGAATTGGGGCCGAGCAGCCGCACGCCTGCGGCTTTCGCTGTTGCTAAAAGCCTTTCCTGCAAGGCGCGGCCTTCCGGCCCGGCCTCGGCAAAACCATCGGCCAGAATGGCTGCGACCGGAATGCGCTTTTCCGCCACCGCCGCAATCTGGCCCTCCACATGCTGCGTGCCAAGCAGCAGATAGGCCAAGTCAATCTCGCCCGGCACATCGGCCAGGCGCGGATAGGCGCGTTCGCCCAGGATCATCTCAGCACTTGGATTGATCGGGAAAAGCTCTCCGGTAAAGCCATGCTTGCGGAGGTAAACCTGCGCGCGCGCGGTCAGGCGCTTCGGGTCCGATGAGCCGCCAATCAGTGCAATGCGGCGCGGGTTGAGCAGGGCAGAGGCAAGGCGATCCATAAGGTCAATCCATCAATTCAAGGCGGGCGTAACGCAGCCCTCAGGTGGTGTTTCTGGCCGTGCGATATGCAGCGCCATGAAGGCGATTTCTTGCGCGGTTTCCGGCAAGGTATTCAAATCGTGATCATGCAGCGAAACGCGCCCGGCTTTGATACGCTCACGCACCACATGGCGCGCCAGCAATTCCCGCGTGGGGCGGATCAGCACGGCGCGTTCCCCTTCCGGCACGCCATCCAACCCGCTGAAGATCACCACCGCCGCGGGGCGCGACCAGACCAGCCGCGCCGGCAATGGCCCCAGATGGCGCGCATTGGGCGCGAAGGCACATTCCGCCGCAGCCTCAATCGCTTCCAAGGCGCCGCTTGGCGGCAGGCGCTGCGCCGCCGCCAGAATCTCCGGCGCCGTGGCGGCTGCGCGCCCTGTTCCCAGGACGAGCAGCGCCAGCGCAGCGGTGATAAAGCGCTTCAGACCGGGTCCCAGCAGAAGACATCGCCGGAACGCTCAAGCGGCGAAAAGGCCTGCTTGAGCGCGGGCAGCGCATATTCTTCGATCATTTCCGGGGTCCAGCCTTCGCTGCGGTGAATGCCGCGGATCGGGCGGGATTGGCTATAGACGAAGATCTCATTCATGCGCGGCGAGAAGATTTGCCCCGTCACATCCTTCGCCGCATCGGAAGCAAGGAACACCGCAAGCGGCGCATTCTTATCCGGCGTCATGCGCATGATGCGTTCCACGCGACGCTTCTGTTCCGGCGTCTCAGCGGGGATCGAGCCTGTCATGCGGCTCCAGGCGAAGGGGGCGATGCAATTGGACCGCACATTGAACCGCGCCATATCGAGCGCGATGGATTTTGACAGCGCCACAATGCCAAGCTTGGCCGCCGAGTAATTCGCCTGGCCGAAATTGCCGATCAGGCCCGAGGTGGACGACATATGCACATAGGCGCCCGATTGCTGGGCCCGGAAATGCGTCGCCGCCGCGCGGGAGACATAAAAGGACCCGGAAAGATGCACGGCAATCACCGAATCCCATTCTTCCGGCGTCATGCGATGGAAAATCTGATCGCGCAGAATGCCGGCATTATTGACCACGATATCAATGCGGCCGAAGTGATCCATGGCCGATTGCACGATCTTCTGCGCACTGACCCAAGTGGCCACGCTATCGGTGCAGATTTCGGATATACCGCCATTTTGGGCAATGATTGCCTTGGTTTGCTGCGCCGGCGTCGCATCCAGCCCCTCACCGGACAGCGATGCACCGACATCATTGATGATCACCTTGGCACCCTGACCCGCCATCATGATGGCGATTTCCCGGCCAATCCCGTTCCCGGCCCCTGTGACGATGGCAACCTTACCTTCAAGCATATTCGGCATGTGGCATTCCTCCTGCTTCTACACCGGGCGGAGACTAGACCCGGCTTGCCGGGGCGTGAAGCCGGGTTGCTGGTTTGGGCGCCGGCGCCTAGATGGGGTTTGTAACACAGGGGGAAGAAGTGGCGTTGGTATCGCTACAGGGCGTGGGCAAGACGTTTTCGGGCCGGACGGGTGCCTGGGAAGCCGTGCGCGATTTCTCCCTTGACCTGGCGGAGGGCGAGTTCTTCTGCCTGCTCGGCACTTCAGGCTGCGGCAAGACAACGGTATTGAATATGGTAGCCGGGGTTGAAGCGCCAACCGCCGGCAGCATCCTGCTGGATGGCGCACCGGTGCAAGGGCCTGGTGCTGATCGCGGTGTGGTGTTTCAGGGCCATGACAGCCTGTATGATTGGCTGACGGCGCTGGACAATATCGGCTTTGGCCTGCGGTTGCGCGGCATGGGCAAGGCCGAACGCCGCACCAAGGCCGAGCATTTCCTGCGCATGGTTGGCCTGAACGGGCAGGGGGCGAAGCACCCTTCGGAACTTTCGGGCGGCATGAAGCAGCGCATCCAGATTGCGCGCGCTTTGGCGAATGACCCGCGCATGCTGCTGATGGATGAACCCTTCGGCGCGCTGGATGCCATGACGCGCGCGGTATTGCAGGGGGAGCTCAGCCGGATTTGGGCCGAAACCAAGAAGACTGTGCTGTTCATCACGCATGACATTGAAGAAGCCTGCGCCTTGGCGACGCGGATTGGCGTGATGCGCCGCGGGCCGGGGGGAACGCTCAAGGCCATTGTGCCGGTAGATTTGCCCTTCCCGCGCGAACGCACATCGGATGACTTCATGAGGGTCTTCCGCGATGTGCATGGCCTTATCCATGATGAGATTCACGGTGCGCACTGAACGCCTGACCACCATTGCCGGCTATATCGCGGGCTTTGGCCTGCTGTTCCTGATTTGGCATCTGGCCGCCACCTATTTGGTTAAATCCACCCTATTCCCGCCGCCAGGGCCAGTGCTGGCACGCGGTTGGATGTTGATTGAAGATGGCATTCTGCAGGAACAGATCGTCGCATCGCTCAGGCGCATCGCGCAGGGGTTTCTGTTGGGATCGGCCATTGGCATTCCGGTTGGACTCGCCATTGGGTCCTTCAAGCCGGTGCGCTGGCTGCTGGAACCCTGGACTGAATTCTTCCGTTTCATCCCCGCTGTCGCCATGATCACGGTTGCGGTGATCTGGTTTGGTATCGGGGAGGAAAGCAAGGTCTTTCTGATCGCCTATACCACCATCTTCGTCGTGATCATCTCGACCGCCGCCGGTGTGGGCGCGGTGGGGCGGGACAAGATCAGGGCCGCGCAATGCCTTGGCGCCAATCGCTGGCAGGTATTTGGCCTGGTCGCGCTGCCGGCAACCGTGCCCTATATCCTGACAGGGATGCGGCTTGCGATGTCCAATGCCTTTGTCACCATCGTGGCGGCAGAGCTGATCGCTTCCAATGATGGGCTTGGCAAGATGCTCTGGGATGCCAGGCTTTTCATGCAGATCGAGGATATTTTTGTGGCGCTGGTAGCCCTGGGGCTGCTGGGCTTTGCGACCGATCGTAGTTTTCGCTTTCTGATCCGCGCCTTTGCGGGGCGCTTCAACGCAACCGTGTAAAGGGAGATTTCACCATGCTTCGTCGTTCACTTCTGGCGCTGCCGGCCGCCGCTGCAGGCGCCTATATCCTGCCCGCTTCGGCGCAAACACCGACCAAGATCACCATCGCCACCGGTGTTGATCCTTCCTTTGCGCAATTCTACATCGCGAAGGAAGGCGGCTTCTTTGAACGCAATGGCCTGGATGTCACGGTGAATACCGGGCCTTCCGGCAGCGCGATGATCGCCTTTCTGATCGGCAATCAAATCAATTCTGCCTATGGCGCCGAACAGGCCGGCGTTTCCGCCCATGTGCGAGATGCCAATGTGGTGGCCGTTGCCGAAGGTGTGGCGCTGATGCGCTGGCTTTCAGTCGTGGGCCGCGGTGTCGAGAATATGGCAGCGCTGAAGGGCAAGCGCGTTGGTGTTGCGCGCGGCACGGGCAGTGAGACCTTCTGGCTTTCCGTGGTGTCAAAGCTTGGCCTCAATCAGGCCGACTACACCATCGTGAATGTGGAAGCGCCTGAAATGGTCGCCGCCATGGAACGCGGCAATATTGATGCCTTTGTCGTGTGGGAACCCTGGCCAACCCGCGGCACGCGCGCCATTCCGGGCAGCAAGATTCTGCTGAGCAATGATGAGATCGCGATTCAGAGCAATTACGTCTACGTGAACAAGGCTTGGGCCGAAGCCAATCGTGCCACTACGGAACGGCTCATGCGGTCTTTGGTGCAGGCAACAGAATTCGCTGCCAGCAATCGTGATCAGGCCGTGCAGCAGGTGGCGCGTTTTCTCCGTCAGGACCGCGCCTTTATTGCGGAGCTGATGGGCAAGGTGGAATATCGCATGAACCTGACCAATGACAGCGTTGCCTTCATCCAGCGCGCCATCGATCAGCTGCGTGGCATGAACCGGCTGGATCGCCCCGTCACGACGGATCAAGTGATCTGGAAAGACCCGCTGAGCTGGGTGGCGCCGGATCGCGTGAAGATCTAAGGCGCGGCTGCGTGGCGCTGCTGTTTCGCCGCGCCACGCCGGCGGATTTGCCCGCCATCATCGCGCTTTTGGCCGATGACAGGCTGGGTCAGGGGCGCGAAGATGCCGCTGACCCACCGAACCCTGCCTATATCGCGGCCTTCGCCGCGATTGACGCTGACACCAATCAATGCCTGGCCGTGGTGGAAGATGCAGGCCAGGTCATTGGCTGCCTGCAACTCAGTTTCATTCCAGGGCTTTCACGGCGTGGGATGTGGCGCGGCCAGATTGAAGGCGTGCGCATCGCCGCTGACCGGCGCGGCAATGGGCTTGGCCGGCAAATGTTCGCCTGGGCCATTGCCGAATGCCGCGCGCGGGGTTGTGGGCTGGTGCAGCTTACCACTGACAAGCAAAGGCCCGAGGCGCTGCGCTTTTACGAAAGCCTCGGTTTTGTCGCGAGCCATGAGGGCATGAAGCTGGCGCTTTAGTTTGTGGTCAAGCGGCGCGGAGATGCCCAGGGTTGAACAGGCCCTCGGGGTCCAAGGCTTCCTTCACCCGCGCGCTGATCGCGGCAAGTGGCGCTGCCTCCGCAGGCAAGACCGGTACGGCAAGGCGTAGCGATTCCGGCGCGCGAAACAGCATGGCTGCCCCGGCCTCGGCCGCTGCCGCCGCGCTGATGGCGGCGTGATTGGCAGTGCTTGGCGCTGCGGCGATCCAGACCAGCCCACCGCCCCAATCCAGCAGGACACGACCATCAATCGCGCTTGCCGCGGCGGCGATGTGCGGCCCAGCAGAGGGGCGCACCGATACGCGCCAGATCGCTTCATCGGGCATGGCCTGAAGCGGTTCCACTTCCCGGATACTACGCCAGAAAGCGCGGCTTTCGCCATCTTCCATCACGCGCTGCGCGCCAAAGCCATCCAGCATGTCGCGCAGTTTTTCCATGCGATAGGTGACTGAGGCAGCAAAATCCTCAAGCCTGAGCGCGGCAATCACGTGATCTCTTTGCGGCAATGCGGCAGCGGCGGAAACGCCAAAGGGGCTGCCTAGCCCGGCAGAAAGTGCGGCCACCGCGCCGGCAAGATCGGGCGTTTCAATCAGTATTGTTGCGCTGGTCTCCGGCGCGGGCAACACCTTGAGTGTGACTTCCGTGATCACCCCAAGTGTACCGTAAGACCCGGATAAAAGCTTGCACAGATCAAGCCCTGTCACATTCTTGAGTACGCGCCCTCCGGAACGAATGGTCTCACCCGCGCCATTGATGAAGCGCAGCCCCATCACATGATCGCGCGTGGCACCCCAGGCAATGCGTCGCGGGCCGGAAAGATTGGCAGCCACCACGCCACCAATGCTTGGTGGCGCCGAGGTGGCGAATACGCCGTTCAAATAGGGCGCTTCGGCAATAAGCTGCTGGCCTTTCTCTGCCACGGTTGCCTCAATTTCAGCGAGTGGCGTGCCGGCGCGCGCAGTGATGATCAACTCCGCCGGACGATAGAGAGTAACGCCCGTAAGCGCGCGTGTGGAAAGGCTGCGCGCCGCCTGTACGGGGCGGAGCAAGCCACGCTTGGAACCCTGGCCTGCAATGGTCAGTGGTTCACGCGCAGCGCGTGCCGCCTGGACCGCATCAATGATCCCGGCTTCATCGGCTGGCGCGATCAGGGTGCTCATTCGGCGGCGATCGCCGGCTGAAGCGCGCCTTCCAGCGGGAATACCTTGGCTGGGTTGAGCAGCCACGCGGGATCAAAAGCGCTTTTGATGGCGCGCTGCTGTGCCAATTCATGCGGCGCGAATTGCACATTCATCAGATCACGCTTTTCCACGCCAACGCCATGCTCGCCGGTCAGGCAACCACCCACTTCGACGCAAAGTTTTAGGATATCGGCGCCAAAGGCCTCCGCGCGCCGGAAACTATCGGCGTCATTCGCATCAAACATGATCAGCGGATGCAGATTGCCATCGCCGGCATGGAAGACATTGGCGACCTTCAAGCCATATTGATCGCTCATTTCGCCGATACGCTTCAACACATGCGGCAATTCGCTGGTCGGGATGGTACCGTCCATGCACAGATAATCGGGGCTGATGCGCCCGACAGCACCGAAGGCGCCTTTGCGGCCTTTCCAGATGGCAAGGCTTTGTTCCGCAGTCTCTGCGACCTTCAGGCTGATCGGATCGAACCGCGCGCAGATATCCTTGATCCGCGCGAGCAACGCATCCTGTTCCGCGATGCTGCCTTCAACTTCAATGATCAGCATCGCTTCCGCATCCAAAGGATAACCAGCATGGGCGAAGGCTTCGCAGGCATGGATGCAGGGCTTGTCCATGAATTCCAGCGCCACCGGGATGATGCCGCTGCCGATAATGGCATCCACTGCGGCGCCGGCGATTTCAATGGAATTGAAGGCCGCCAACATGGCGCGCGCCCCTTCGGCGCTGCGCAAAATACGCACTGTCACTTCCGTCACAATGCCCAATTGGCCTTCACTGCCGGTAATCAGCCCAAGCCAATCATAGCCGGCGGCATCCAGATAGGTGCCGCCGATCTTCAGCACCTCGCCTTCAATGGTGACGAATTTCACGCCGAGCAGGTTATTCGCCGTCACGCCATATTTCAGGCAATGCGCGCCGCCGGAATTCATCATAACATTGCCGCCAATCATGCAGGCAAGCTGCGATGATGGATCAGGCGCGTAGAAAAACCCTTCACCCTCCACGGCCTTGGTGATGCCAATATTCGTCACACCGGCGCCCACCACCGCATAACGATCGGCATAATTGATTTCATGAATGGCATTGAGCCGCATGAGGCCAATGACCACCGCATCCGCCAAGGGCAGCGCGCCACCGGAAAGGCTGGTCCCCGCCCCGCGCGGCACCACACGAATGCCCTGTTCATGGCAATAACGCAGCACTGCCGCGACCTGTTCGGTCGAAGAAGGCAGCACAACCGCGAGCGGCATTTGCCGATAGGCCGCAAGCCCATCGGTCTCATAGGGCTTCAGGCGAATCCCTTCCGCAATCACGCCATCGCCAGGCACAAGCGCCTGGAGCGCCGTGACGATTTCCGCGCGACGGGCAAGAATCTCAGGCTTCGGGGCGGGCAGAGCGATCATGACGGCTTCCTGTGGGTATCCCGAAAATGCACATCTGGCTGGCCATGGGCAAGGGCCAGACGCATCTAGCAGGCAATGCCCCTTTGGCGAAGTGCGGCGAGAACCCGCCCCGCGCAGTCTTCAGCGCTGGCTTCCCCGGTATTGAGCAAAATATCGGGGGTCTCCGGCGGCTCATATGGGCTACCCAGGCCGGTGAAATTTGGAATGAGCCCAGCCTTCGCCTTGGCGTAGAGCCCTTTGGGGTCACGCGCCATGCAGGTTTCAATCGGTGCATCAACATGAATTTCCAGGAAATCCTGCGCACCGATCAATTCACGCAGCATTTGTCGATCTGCCCGAAACGGGGAGATGAAGGAAGCGAGCACAATCAGCCCCGCATCCATCATCAGCTTCGCCACTTCACCGGCACGGCGGATATTTTCAACGCGATCTGCGGCGGTGAAGCCGAGATCTCGGTTCAGCCCATGGCGAAGGTTATCGCCATCCAGGCTGTAGCAATGCCGCCCGGCAGAGAATAGCGCCTGTTCGACCAGATTAGCGATGGTGGATTTGCCGGAACCGGAAAGCCCCGTGAACCACAAAAGCATGGGCCGCTGCCCATTGCGTTCAGCCCGTGCGGCGCGATCTATGGTGAAGTTGGCGCGATGAATATTGCTGGCGCGGCGCAGCGCATGGCGAATCATGCCAGCCGCTACCGTTTCATGGGTAAACCGATCCACCAGGATGAAGCCGCCGGTTGCACGATTTTCGCTGTAACTGTCGAAGGCGATAGGTTTCAGCGTTGCCAGGTGGCAAAGCCCCAAATCATTCATCTCAAGCATACGTGCGGCGATATGATTGCCTGTGTTCACATCAATGCCATGCCGGAGTGACGTGATGCGCGCCTGGGTCCATTCCTGACTGATACGGAGCAGGTAATCCCGCCCCGGCAGCATGGGTTCAGACCCCATCCAGAGAATATCGGCCGCGATTTGATCGGCAATCTCCGGTGGCGCTTCAGGCGCGACCAGCATGTCACCGCGGGCGATATCAATCTCATCGCCAAGCGTCAGGGTTACCGCCTGGCCTGCAATCGCTTCAGGCAGATCGCCATCAGCGGTGACAATGCGTTGCACTTGGGCAGTGCGACCGCTGCCGGCCAGGCGGATATCCTGCCCAGCCGCAATCCGCCCGGAAGCAACGGTCCCGGAAAAACCGCGAAAGGATGCATCCGGCCGATTGACCCATTGCACGGGGAAGCGGAAGGGTTTGGTGGCTTCATCCGACAGCACCTCCACCTCCTCAAGATGCTGCAGCAGGCTCGGGCCTTGATACCAGGGCGTATTCTGCGAAGGGTTCGTCACATTATCCCCGAGCCGCGCGCTCAAAGGGATGGGCAGGATTTCCCGAAAGCCGAGGCTTCCAGCAAAAGCTTCGTATTCATCAGAGATCTTATCAAACCGCAGGCGATCAAAAGCGACCAAATCCATCTTATTGACCGCCAGCACAGTATTACGAATGCCAAGCAGTGAGCAGATCAGCGAATGCCGTTTGCTCTGCGGCAGCAGGCCCTTGGATGCGTCAACAAGAATGATGGCGAGCGATGCGGTGGAAGCGCCAGTTGCCATATTGCGCGTATATTGCTCATGGCCGGGCGTATCGGCGACAATGAAACTGCGGCGCGGCGTGGCGAAATAGCGATAGGCGACATCAATGGTAATGCCCTGCTGGCGCTCAGCCTCCAGCCCATCCAGCAGCACGGCAAAATCAATCTCCCCGCCGTTGGTGCCGTGGCGCCGGCTGTCGCGGGTAAGTGCGGCATAGGTATCCTCAAAAATCAGCCCGCATTCATGCAGCAGCCGGCCGATCAGGGTAGATTTGCCGTCATCCACCGAACCGCATGTGATGAAGCGAAGCAAATCGCGTTGCGCGGCCATCAGAAATAGCCCTCACGCTTTTTGCGTTCCATTGAGGCGTCCGTGTCATTGTCAATCAAGCGCCCTTCGCGTTCACTGATGCGTGCCGCGCGCATTTCCGAGATAATGTCCGCAAGTGTGGCCGCTGTGCTTTCCACCGCGCCGGAAAGTGGATAGCAGCCAAGGGTACGGAAGCGTACCATTCTGGTTTCAGGCGTTTCGCCTTGCTCCAGCGGCAACCTATCATCATCCAGCATGATCCAAGTGCCGGCGCGGCGCACCACGGGGCGCGGCGCCGCGAAATAGAGCGGCACAACCGGGATTTCCTCGGCCGCAATATAGTCCCACACATCATATTCAGTCCAATTGGACAGGGGAAAAATACGCATGCTTTCCCCTTGATGGATCCGCGTATTGAACAAGGACCATAATTCGGGCCGTTGTGCGCGCGGGTCCCAGACATGGCCTGGCCCACGGAAGGAAAAGACGCGTTCCTTTGCGCGAGATTTTTCCTCATCACGCCGCGCGCCGCCAAAGGCAGCATCAAAGCCGTATTTATCGAGCGCCTGACGCAAGGCTTCGGTCTTCATCACCTGCGTATGGAGTGCAGAGCCGGAAGAGACAGGATTGATGCCGCGTGCGAGGCCTTCCTGATTGGTATGCACCAGCAATTCCAGGCCGAGGCGTTCCGCCATGCCATCACGGAAGCGGATCATTTCCTTGAATTTCCAGGTAGTATCAATGTGCAATAACGGGAAAGGCGGCTTGCCCGGGAAGAAGGCCTTCAGCGCAAGATGCAGCAAAACGCTGCTATCCTTGCCGATGGAATAAAGCAGTACCGGTCGGCGAAAGGCAGCGGCACCTTCGCGCAGAATACCGATTGCCTCCGCTTCCAGGCGCGCAAGATGGGGCGTGAGACGTTGTTTTACCGGCATTGCTTCAAAATAGCATCGTGACCGCCGCTTTCAACTGCGCCTTATTTCGCGAGCCACCCGCCATCAACCGGCAGGGCAATGCCTGTGGTGAAACTCGCCGTATCGCTCGCCAGATAAAGCACGCCATCCGCCACTTCTTCCGGCCGGCCGAAGCGCCCCATGGCGTGCCGGGCACGAGATGCGGCGCGGGCCGCTTCCGGATCCGCACGGCGGTTCATGCTGCGCGCAAGCAAGGGCGTATCAATCGCCCCCGGCACAATCGCATTCACGCGAATATTGTCGGCAACAAAATCAAGCGCCATCACGCGCGTCAGACTCAATATCGCACCCTTGGCGGCGATATATGAACTGTTGCCGGCACCACCCGCGATGGCGAGCTGTGATCCCGTGGTGATGATCGCCCCACCCCCCTGGCGCTTCATGGCGGGAATGACGGCGCGCGCCCAAAGCCAGGTGCCGCCGACATGGACGCGAAACACCGCATCCCAATCCTCAGGTTTGGTGTCCAGCACTGTGCCGCCGACCGAAAACCCCGCAGCCGCAAACAGGATATCAATGCGCCCATAATGCTGCAGTATGGCCGCCGCATCTTCATCCGCTGTACCAGGGGCGCCAACATCGGAAACGCGCGTCATCGCGCCACCAATAAGCTTGGCAGTTTCCTCCACCGCTGCGGTGTCACGGTCCACCAGCGCGAGCTTGGCGCCTTCCTTGGCGAACAACACGGCGGTCGCGCGACCAATACCGGAACCAGCGCCGGTGATGACTGCAATCTTGTCCTTCAAACGCATGGCATACTCCTGAATGCAATGTTCATTACGGCAGCCGCTTGGCGTCCCGCCGCTGTTCATAGGCTTTGGCATGCAAAAACGCGGCTTCGTGCACAGCGCTCGGCAGCCCATGGCGGCGCGCGGCTTCCAGCAGGAAGCCTAGGATATGGTCGGCTTCGATCCGCCCGCCCGCTTCCAAATCACGCAGCATGGAGGCTGTATAGGCGCTAGCATCATCGCCAAAGACACCGCGATATTGCTGCATAAAGGCATCACTTACGGGGAAGCCCTCTGCGGCGGCGATGGCGGCATTGGCCTCGAGTACGCCATGCATGAAGGCAATGCCACCTGGCGCGCGCGCGATTTCACCGACATTCGCACGCATCAACACGGTGCAGATGGCACTGGTGCCAAGATGCACCAGCTTTTCCCACATCTGCGCCATAATATTGGGCACGGCGGTCGCGACCATGCCGGGTGCTGCGCTGAAGGCCGAAGCAATGGCCTCAACCCGCGCGCTCATGCCGCCCGCGATCTCGCCAAAGGTCAGCCAGCGCCAATCATTCAAATGCCGGATCGTGCCATCGGGCAGGAGGCTCGCCTGGATTTTCGCGATGCCCCCCAAAACACGATCTTGCCCAAAGGCGCGGCATAGCGCCTCGATATGGCTGATGCCGTTCAGCACTGGGATGATGGCGGTACGCGTATCAATGGCTGGACGGATTGTCTCCATCGCCTCAGCCAAATCATAGGCCTTGCAGGTCAGCAGCACCACATCCCAGCCGGCTTGCAGCGCATCAGGGGTGATGCAAGCAACCCTGGTCTGATAATCGCCAAGGGGGCTCAATATCCGCAAACCATCCTGCCCCAGAACTGTAGCGCGCTTTGGCCGTACCAGAAAACAGGGATCAAGCCCGGCCTGATGCAGGCGCCCGCCAAAATACCCGCCCAAGGCGCCCGCGCCCAAAACCAGAATACGCATCAATCACCCATGCGAAATTTCGAAACAATCTCTAGCACTCAGGCAGGAAGCGGGAAATCCCGCATTGAAACGGGGCAGATTTAAGGTGCTGGAGCTCATTTACCCCCCTTCCGTTCCGGCGCGGCGCGCGGCAGGATCATCCAGAAGCCAATCAAGGGGAAAGCCATGACCAAGGTCATCATCACCTGCGCCGTGACGGGTGCAATCCACACGCCTTCCATGTCGGATTACCTGCCGATCACACCGAAGGAGATTGCGGAGCAATCTATCGCCGCGGCGGAAGCGGGCGCTTCCATCATCCATTTGCATGCGCGCGATCCGGAAAATGGCCAACCGACGCCTGACCCCAAGGTCTTCATGCAGTTCCTGCCCGTCATCAAGCAATCCACCGATGCGGTGATCAATATCACTACCGGCGGCGGGCTTGGCATGACTTTGGATGAAAGGCTTGCGGCGCCTTTGCTGGCAAAGCCTGAAATGTGCAGCCTGAATATGGGCTCGATGAATTTCAACATCGCGCCGTCGGCCGCGCGGGTGAAGAAATTCAAATATGATTGGGAAAAGCCCTATCTGGAAGGCACCACCAATTACATCTTCCGCAATACCTTCCAGGATATCGAACAGGTTGTGGAACGGCTCGGCAAGGCGCATGGCACGCGCTTTGAGTTTGAATGTTACGATGTCGGGCATTTGTACAATCTGGCCCATATGCTGGACCGCAAGATTGTCGAACCGCCGCTGTTCACCCAGACGATTTTCGGCATTCTGGGAGGCATTGGCGCCGAGCCGCGCAATTTGATGTTCATGAAGGAAACGGCGGATCGGCTTTTCGGCAAGGATTATGTCTGGTCCGTGCTGGCGGCGGGGCGCAACCAAATGCCCTTCACCACCATGGCCGGCATGCTGGGCGGCAATGTCCGCGTTGGGCTGGAAGATAGCCTCTGGCTCGGCAAGGGCGTGCAGGCGAAATCCAATGCCGAACAGGTCGCGAAAATCCGCCGCATCCTGGAAGAACTCAGCCTGGAAATCGCCACACCTGCGGAAGCACGCGAAATGCTGAAGTTCAAGGGTGGTGATTTCGTCGGTTGCTAAAACAAAAAATTAGGGAGGGCTGC
>JADCEV010000004.1 GCA_020249865.1 Roseomonas sp.
AATCTGCGTCAGATAGGCATGCATGCGGCGCATATCCTCTGGCATGTCTTCGGTCGCGATCAGATCACGCACCACATTGGGCAGGGCCTGTTCGAAATCATTGCCCAAATCCTTGACCAGCGCCGTTTGCCGCACCGGGTCCTGCCCATCTTCCAACATGCCAGCAACTGCAACTGACATATTGCGCAAAGCCCAAAGCCGCGCGACCTGACGTCCCAACGCGGGTGCCGCCGCGCCATCCTGCTTCAGCGTTTTCATCGCCGCTTCCAGCAAGGGGTGTGACGACAAATACCGATCCGGCCCACTGCGTTCAAAGGCCAATTCACTGGTGGCCTGCGCCCAACCCGCGCCTTCCTGCCCGACCAGCGCGTCTTCCGGCAGCATCACATCATCGAAGGTGATTTCATTGAAGCCCTTCTCACCCACCAGATCGCGGATCGGGCGGATATGAACGCCAGGCGCGCGCAGATTCACCAGCACTTGCGAAAGCCCGATATGCCGCGCGCCGCCTTCCGGCGCCGGCGAGGTGCGCACAAGCGCAATCATCCAATCGCAAAGATGCCCGAAGGTGGTCCAGATCTTGCGACCATTCAGCTTCCAGCCGCCATCCACCTTTTCGGCCTTGGTGCGGAGCGATGCCAAATCGCTGCCTGAATCAGGTTCCGACAAGCCAATGCAAAACGCATATTCGCCGCTTGCGATCCGCGGCAGGAAATGACGCTTTTGGTCTTCTGTCCCAAGCCGCAGGATCAGCGGGCCGGATTGCCGATCCCCGATCCAATGCGCGCCCACCGGCGCACCGGCAGCGAGCATTTCTTCCAGCACGATATTGCGTTCCAGAAAGCTTTTCTCGCCACCGCCAAATTCGCGCGGCCAGCACATGCCAATCCAGCCCTTGGCGCCAACCGCGCGGGTGAAATCCCGGTCAAACCCCATCCAGGACCGGGCGCGGATTTCCGGCGTGAAATTCGGCGCGTGTTCCGCCAGAAATGCGCGCACTTCGGCACGCAGCGCTGCCGCGCCATCCGGCGCATCACGCAAATCAAAACGAAGCCCAGCCATGGCGTAGCCCCCTTACAAAACGCCGGCGGCGCGCGCCGCGGCGATTTCTTCTTCTGTCATCTCCGCAAATTCGCGCAGCACCGCATCCGTATGCTCACCAGGTGCTGGGATACCGTAGCGATAGGTCACGGGCGTCGCAGTAAGATGCAACGGCGATGCCGGCACGCGCACCCGCCCGCCGGCAT
Organism: Roseomonas sp.; assembly: GCA_020249865.1. Classification (GTDB taxonomy): domain Bacteria; phylum Pseudomonadota; class Alphaproteobacteria; order Acetobacterales; family Acetobacteraceae; genus Neoroseomonas. The sequence goes on from JADCEV010000004.1 coordinate 1,248, forward strand.
GATGCGGCACTTCCACGATCAGCCCACGCGCCTTGGTATGCGGATCAGCTTCCACATCAGCCGCCGTATTGATAGGGCCAGAGGTGATCTTGGCGTCTTCCAAAATCGCCAACCATTCAGCCCTTGGCCTTTGGCGCAGCAGGTAATTCATCATGCCTAGCAGCAGATCGCGATTGGCCGCGCGATCACGTGCGCGGCGGAAACGCTCATCCTCCGCCCATTCCGCATGGCCCAGCGCAGCCGCCAACCGGATAAATTCGCGGTCATTCAAAACGCCAATGACGAATTTGGCATCAGAGCCTTGGAATACACCATAAGGCACCGCCACAACCGCATCATTGCCGGTACGCTGCATGAGATTGCCGGCATTGAGCCAGGATGCCATTGGCGCCTGCATTAATGACACCATCGTCTCGTATAGCGAGACTTCGCAATATTGCCCTTCGCCGGTCTGATCGCGATGTCGTAGCGCTGCAAGGATGGAAACAGTCGCCGCAAAGCCCGTGAACATATCCGCAACCGGCACGCCAACGCGCTGCGGGCCGCCACCTGGCTTGCCATCGGCCTCACCGGTCACTTCCATCAACCCGGCCATGGCTTGCGCGACGAAATCATAGCCAGAACGATGCGCATAAGGCCCATCCTGACCAAAGCCCGTGACGGAACAATAGATCAGCCGAGGATTGATGGCGCGCAAATCCTCATAGCCCAGGCCGTAACGCGCGAGCGTACCAGTGCGGAAATTCTCGATCAGCACATCCGCTTTCGCCACCATGCGTTTCAGAATGGCGGCACCTTCGGCTTGCGTGAAATCCAGGCTGAGCGAGCGCTTGTTCCGATTGAGCGAGACGAAATAGGTACTGTCATCACTGCCGGCGACAAAGGGTGGGCCAAGGGCGCGCAGATCATCGCCATTGCCTTGGCGTTCCAGCTTGACGATTTCTGCCCCCAAATCGCCCAGCATTTGCGCGCAAAGCGGGCCCGCCACCACGCGGGTCAGGTCAATCACGCGAAGCCCGGTCAGCGCGCCGGGCTTTAGGGGTTCTGTCATCATGCCTCAACCACCGCGCACTCGGGCGCGCAGTTCGAATTTCTGGATTTTGCCCGTGGCAGTTTTGGGTAGCGGGCCGAAGCTGATGTAGCGCGGCACCTTATACCCCGCCAGATTGGCGCGGCAGAAGGTAATGATGCCATCACGGTTTTCCGCCGCCCCTGGCTTCAGCGTGATGAAGGCATGCGGCACCTCGCCCCATTTTTCATCCGGATGCGCCACCACGGCGGCTTCCATCACATCCGGGTGACGATAGAGCTTTTCTTCCACTTCCAGGCTGCTGATGTTTTCCCCGCCGGAGATCACAATATCCTTGGCGCGGTCCTTTACCTCAATATAGCCATCCGGATGCAGCACCCCAAGATCACCGGTGCGGAACCAGCCATCCACGAAAACCGCTGCATTGGCTTTGGGATTGCGCAAATAGCCCTTCATCACGGTATTGCCGCGAATGGCAATCTCGCCAATCGTTGCGCCATCGGCGGGTACGCGCGCGCCGCTTTCCGGATCAATCACGGTCGCTTCTTCCAGCGTCGGCAAAGCCACCCCCTGCCGCGCCATGAAGGCCGCTTTTTCCGGCAAGGGCAGATCATGCAAACCTGGCTGCCAGGCGCATAGCAGCGATGGGCCATAGCATTCCGTCAGGCCATAAAGATGCGTGACATCGAAGCCGAGGTTTTCCATGGCTGCGATAACGGGTGAGGGCGGCGCCGCACCACCAGTCGCGATTCCAACACGATGCGCAAAACGGCGCCGCTGATCTTCCGGTGCATGGATCAGCATGGTCAGCACCACAGGCGCGGCGCAGAGATGCGTCACGCCATGTTCCGCAATCAGCGCGAAAATCCGCGCGGGCTCCACACGCCGCAGGCAGACATGCGTGCCCCCTTGCAGCGTGACTGCCCAAGTATAAGTCCAGCCATTGCAGTGAAACATGGGTAGCGTCCAGAGATAGACGCTTTGCGCCGTCAACCCGAAGGAGAGCGCATTGCCGCAGGCATTCAGATAGGCGCCGCGATGATGCGCGACCACGCCCTTGGGATCACACGTGGTGCC
>JADCEV010000040.1 GCA_020249865.1 Roseomonas sp.
AGTGCCATGCGCTGGGATGGCAGCAAGCTGGTGGTTGATCTTGCGGAAGTCACCGCCCCGGTGCCGGGCAAGTTGCGTGGGCGTGTGACGCTTTATCCTGAGGCGCTATCGCATCGGGCGTTCCGCTTGGATGGCGCGGGGCGGCATCATTGGCAGCCAATTGCGCCGCGTTCGCGCGTGGAAGTGGCTTTCGACAATCCTGCGCTGCGCTGGTCCGGCTTTTCGTATTTCGACACCAATACAGGTATCGCGCCGCTGGAGGAGGATTTCCTGTTCTGGGATTGGTGCCGCGCGCCCATGCCGGAAGCGACCGCCATTTTATACAATGCATCGCGGCGCGATGGATCGGCGCAATCCTTGGCCTTGCAGGTGAACCGCGCGGGGGAAGTCGCCGATATGCCGATCCCAGCACCCGCCATGATGCCGCCCGGGCTTTGGCGTGTGGCGCGCCCGACACGGTCTGAGGACGGCAAGGCAGAACTGGTGCGCGCCTTGGTGGATGCGCCGTTTTATACGCGATCCGAAATCCGCACGCGGCTACTGGGGCAGAATGCCATTGCGGTGCATGAAAGCCTGGCCTTGGACCGTTTTGATAATCTGGCGGTGCAGGCGTTGATGCTGCCCTTCAGGGTGCCGCGCGCACGCGGCTAGAGTGTTTGTTTGATCGCATTTTCCGACCCGCCAAGTGAAGCCACTTGGCTTGAAAATGCTCTAATCATACCAGCCGACATCAAGCGTCGCGACCTCACCAAAGGTCGCACCGCGCGCCATGGCCATGCGGATGATAGGCCAGGAAGTTGCAGTCATCGTCAGGAACGGCATGGGGTCCCGCCTGTCCCAGCTGACATCGCGGGTGGAGAATAACTGGCGCAGATTTTCGCGAAACGGACCGCGTCGGAATAGCGACATCTGGGTTTCCGTCAGCGCCGAATAGAATTGCTGCAGGCGGGTTTCAGGCCGGTAGCGCGGGATGAAACCCGGTTCCAGCACGGCGCGCGCAATATCGGCACGTTCCCAGAAATGCAGCCCGCTTGTCGTGCGCGGATTGCATTCAATGCCCCAGGGCTGGCCAGTTTCATCCACCATGATGTCGAAGGCGATGAAGCCAGTCCAATTGGCCGCGGCGATGAAGCGCGTGATCCAATCGGCAATCGCCGGATGTTCCACCCGTTCAAAGGCCACCGCGACCGAGCCTGATTTTTGCGCCGCGCGATAGATGACGGTGGAGGCAACGCGCCCCTGATGCGCGATGGAACAGGAACTATATTCCGCGCCGATCACGCAGCGCTGCACAATGGCGGGATTGCTGGGCTCCGGCGCGGGTAGGGCAGCGCCGGCGGGCAAAAGCCGCACGCCGCGACCGGAACAGGAATGCACTGGCTTGATCACCACCGGGCCGGATTGCGCCAAAGCCTGGGCTGATGGATCGCTGAGCGCATAGGTTTCCGGCACCGCAAGCCCCCAGGCGTCGGCTTGTTGTGCAAAGCTATATTTGTTGTGCATGCGGAGCAACTTCTCGGGCGGCATGGTGAAAAGCTGCGTGGTGGCGGGCAGGTTTTCGCGCAGAAAGGCGACATGCATGGTTTCTTCCGAAACGGGCACGACAAGATCAATCTTCTCTGCCGCGATGATGCGCCGGAGATCAGCCAGATAGGCCTGCTTGTCCTCCGCCGGTGCCGTCACGCGATGGCTTTGCGCCACGGCGCGGGAAGCGCCCGCCAGATGGCGCTTGAAAGGCTCCGCCACCACCACACGCCAACCAAGATCAGCAAAGCCGCGCGCCACATCCAGCGCCTTGGGCAGGCGGCCAAGGGTCAGCAGCAGATTGCCTGTCATGCAACGCGGGTGACGCGGCACATCACCTGCCGCGCCGGGCGCGTGGTGAGCCGCGCGGCGGGGCGCACATCACCAGGCGCTTCAATGTGGAAATCAAATTGGCGAAACAGCCGCGCAATCAGCAGCACCGCTTCCACCTGCGCAAAAGCGGCACCCGCGCAAACCCGCGGGCCAATGCCGAAGGGGATATAGGCGCCGGCGGTCATTTCCGCTTCGCGTTCCGGCAGAAAACGATCAGGGTCGAATAGATTCGGATCGCGCCAATAGGCGTGATGCCGATGCAGCACCCAGGGTGCCACCATGATCAGCGCACCCTTCTTCACCGGGTAATCACCGATGCGCGTGGCTTCATTGGCAACACGCGGCAGGAAGGTGATGGGCGGATAAAGCCTGAGTGTTTCGCGAAACACATTGCGAATGAATGGAAGTTTACGCGTATGTTCGAACAGGATCGGCCCTGGGCCGACAATCTCATCAACCTCAGCCCGCAGCCGCGCCACCAAGGCAGGTTGCGTCGCGAGCAGATAGAAAACCCAAGTCAGCGCGCTGGCGCTGGTTTCATGCCCGGCCAGGAACAGCACACCGAGTTGATCAATCAACTCCTCTCGCGTGAAGGCTTTGCCTTCGACATCATGCGCGGCGATGATGGCGCTTGCGATATCATCAAAGCTGGTGGGGCCATCACCCAAATGCGTATCGAGCAATTCGCCCAGATAGCCGCGAATGAGGCTGCACGCCTTCAGCACGCTTTCCTTTTGCGGAATACGCTTCCAGGCGCGGTCAAAAATCAGCCGGCGGATTTCCACCTGTGCGACGCTATGTTCGAATTCGGTGAAGGCATCGAAGACCTCATGCGCCACACGCGTTTCAAGACCGGTGGAAAACACGGTGCGGCAGATGATGTCCGCCGTCATGTGGCTCATCATCAGGTCGAGTGAAAAGCGGGTATCGCGCGCAGCATGATCGGTAAGTGTAGCTTCCGCCGCCGCCGCGCCGGCCTCCATCGCCGGAAAGGCGCGGTTGACGCGCATCATCGTCAAGGCCGGGTCGATCATGGCCCTTTGCCGCCGCCAGGTTGCGCCAGAGGAAACAAAGATCGAATCGCCAATCAGCGGATCCAGCGCATGCACCATCAGATCGCTTTTGGGCAGAATGCCCTTGGGATCGGTCAGCACTTCGCGCACCAGATCGGGGCGATTGACGATGATGGTGGACCGCCGCGAATAGCCAAGCGGGCCGATCGGCATGCGATAGGCTTCCGCCGGCAAAAGCGAGAGCAGATCGCCATCGCCCCTGATCATGCAGCGCATCAGCGCAATCAGCGCGGGCAAGGGTTCCGACCGAGGCGGAGCAAAGGCGCGGAAAGCAGGCACGTGATTCATGCCGCCCTACCCGGCCTTATGCCCAGGCAAGGGCGGGCAAAGGGGCGAAGCGATCCTTGACCTGCCATGGCTGATTTCCATGCTTTACATTAGTATATGTCAAGTGCGATTGTCACTCAAAAGCCGGGGAGGCTCGGATGGTCCTTTTCCTGTTCCATGCGCTGATCGCCGCCCATATCGTGACGGGCAGCATTGGCGCCATCGCTTTCTGGGTGCCCGTGATTGGGCGGAAGGGCGGCGCCAATCACGCGCGCTGGGGAAAGATCTTCACTTTCGCGCTGCTGATCACCGGCTGCCTCGCGATGATGATGAGTCTGCTGACACTGGCTGCCCCGATTGAAACTCACCCGCATCTGGAAGGCCGCTTTGATGAGGCTTTCATCCGCGGCATTTTCGGCTGGATGATGCTGATGACCGGGCTGCTGACCGTGAACCTCGCCTGGTATGGCTGGCTTTCCATTCGCAACAAGCGCCGGCATGAATTGAATCGCACGAGACTCAATCTATTTCTCCAATATGCGCTGATTCCGGCATCCTTGAATTGTGCCTGGCAGGGCTGGCTGATTGGCCAACCGTTGATGATTGGCATTTGCATGGTGGGGCTGGCGACGGCGGGGACGAATCTCTGGTTCATCCTGGTGCGTGAACCGGGGCCGGGTTCCTGGATCAAGGAACATATCAAGGCTTTGGTCGGTGCGGGTATTTCGGTCTACACTGCCTTCATGGCTTTTGGTTCTGTCAGGATTTTCCCTGAATTGGCGCTCAATCCCTTCATGTGGGCAGTGCCTCTGGTGGTGGGTGTGGCACTGATCATCTGGCATCGTCGCGCAGTGGATCGGCAATTCGCCGGGCGCGGCAGGCGCTTGAGCGCTGCGACGTAAGATGGCTGCACCGCGCGTTGTTGTGATTGGCGCCGGCATGGGCGGGCTTGCGGCCGCCGCTGATCTTGCGCGGCGTGGTGCGGCGGTGACGGTCTTGGAACGCGCGAGTGCCCCCGGCGGCAAGATGCGTGAGGTGATGGTGGATGGCAGCCCGATTGATGGCGGGCCTACGGTTTTTACCATGCGCTGGATTTTTGAGGGGTTGTTTGCGGATGCCGGCGCCTCACTGCAAACCGCGCTGAGTTTGCAGAAGGCGGATGTATTGGCGCGGCATGCCTGGCGCGCTGGCGGCAGATTGGATCTTTTCGCGGATATCGCGCGTTCCGCTGATGCCATTGGTGATTTCGCCGGCGCGGCTGAGGCGCGCGGCTATCGCGCTTTCTGCGCACGCAGCGCGGATATCTTCCGCACGCTGCGCGGTTCCTTCATTGCTGCGGAACGTCCCTCCCCGCTTGATCTCGTCAAGCGCGTAGGCTTCACGAATATCGCAGCTCTGATCCGCACCGCACCAATGAAAACCCTTTGGGATGCCTTGGGTGAGCATTTTCGTGATCCGCGCCTGCGCCAGCTATTCGGGCGTTATGCAACCTATTGCGGTTGCTCACCCTGGTTGGCGCCGGCCACGCTGATGCTGGTTGCGCATGTCGAACAGGATGGCGTGTGGTTCGTGAAGGGCGGCATGCGGCGCGTGGCGGATGCCATTCAGCGCCTGGCAGAGGCGACGGGTGCTGAGTTTCGCTTTGGGGCAGAGGTCGCGGAGATTCTGACGCGCCAGGGCAGGGCTTGCGGTGTGCGCTTGGCAAATGGTGAGGAAATCACCGCTGATGCGGTGGTGTTCAACGGCGATGTGGCCGCGCTGGCGCAAGGCCTATTGGGGCAGGCACCGCGCAGCGCGGCAGAGGATACACCACGCGCCGCGCGTTCACTCTCTGCCGTGACCTGGTGCGTGAAGGCGCCGACCGCTGGCTTTCCGCTGGTGCATCACAATGTGTTCTTCGCCGAGGATTACGCGGCAGAATTCGACGCGATTTTCCGCCGGCGCGACATCACCGCTGCCCCAACGGTCTATATCTGCGCGCAGGATCGCGAAGCCGGGCCAGGACCGGTAGAGGGCACGCCGGAAAGGATGCTCGTTTTGATCAATGCGCCACCGGATGGTGACCGGCGTGGCTATTCGCCTGATGAAATCACCGCACTTGGTGAACGCGGCTTTGGCCTGCTGAAGGCTTGCGGATTGGACGTGGCGCGCGACGCAGGTGCGGAAGTGGTCACTACGCCTGAAGGTTTCGCGCGGCTTTTCCCAGGTTCAGGCGGCGCACTCTATGGCCGCGCGAGCCACGGCACCACCGGCACCTTTGCGCGCCCCGGTGCAGTAACGCGTCTGCAAGGCCTGTATCTGGCCGGCGGTTCGGTGCATCCCGGCCCTGGTATTCCCATGGCAGCAATGTCTGGCCGTATTGCTGCGGCGCGGCTTTTGGAAGATTGGGCCGGCGCGCGCGGTGCCATTCGCATTGGGGCGATGACGCGTTAGTTGCGCCTCAGTGTATCGCCGTGCGGCACAAGCTGATCCAGTACCTTGGCAGATGAAATCACGCCCGGCACGCCAGCGCCCGGATGTGTGCCGGCCCCCACCAGATAAAGCCCCTTTACTTCTTCACTGACGTTATGGGGGCGGAACCAGGCGCTTTGGAAAAGCTGCGGTTCCAGCGCAAAGGCAGCACCATTCACCGATAGCAGCCGATCCTGAAAATCCTGCGGCGTGATCATGCGCGATGTGACCAGCGCCTCACCAAGCCCCGGCAGCACAGTTTCTTCCAGGCGCTTTTCAATCGCCTTGCGATAGGGTTCTGCATGCTTGGCCCAATCCAACTTGCTGCCCAAATGCGGCACGGGGGCCAGCACATAGAAGGAATCGCAGCCCGGCGGGGCCAGCGACGCATCCGTCGCGGTCGGGCGATGCAGATAAAGGCTGAAATCTTCCGCCAAGTACTTCCGCGTGAAGATATCGTGCAACAATTCCTGATAACGTGGCCCGAGCACCATGGTGTGGTGATAGACATCATCATACCGGCGTTTGGTCCCGAAATACCAAACGAAAAGACTCATTGAATAGCGCGCGCGCGCGATCTTGCGATCGGTCCAGCGCCGGCGTGGATAATCCTGCAAAAGCTTGCTATAGGTCCAGGCGACATCGGCGTTGGAAACCACGATATCAGCGGGAAGCCTTTCGCCATCTGCCAGTTCAACACCCGTGGCGCGGCCACCTTCGGTCGTGATGCGCTTCACCTCGGCGTTATAGCGAATGCTTCCGCCCAGCCTTGTGGCAAGATCAAGAATTCCCTGTACTAGCGCACCCATGCCACCCATGGCGTAATGCACACCATGCAGGCGTTCCAGATGCGCGATCAGGCAGTAATAGGCGGTGGTGGTCATGGGATTCCCGCCAATCAGCAGCGGGTGGAAGCTGAAGGCAACGCGGAGCTTGTCGCTGGTGAAGTAATCACAAACGCGGCTATAGACGGTGCGATACCCCTTCAGCCGGATCAAATCCGGCGCGGCACTGATCAGGCTTGCCAGGCTATGAAAGGGCTTATCGGCCAATTCGGCAAAGGCCACCCGAAAAATACGCTCACTTTCCAGAATGAAGCGTTCAAAGCCGGCGCTATCCTGCGGCGCCAGCCGTGCGACCTCGGCCCGCGTGACATCAAGATCAGCGGAACAGCGCATCACTTCGCCATCATCAAAGCGGATCAGATAGAAAGGGTCCATCGCGCGCAGATCAATATCCTGCGCAAGCTTACGGCCAGCGAGTGACCAAAGCTCCTCCAGCAGATAGGGCGCGGTGATGATGGTTGGGCCGGCATCAAAAGTGAAACCATCCTGCCGGAAGACATAAGCGCGCCCGCCAGGCGCATCGAGTTTTTCAAGAATCGTCACGCGCCAGCCGCGCGCCCCAAGCCGCACCGCCGCGGCCAAACCACCAAAACCGGAACCGATCACAATCGCATGCGGGCGCTTGTCTTCAACTGTGTTCGTCATGCTTGTTCGGCCTTCATCTTAGTCGGCATGAAACACCATTCTGCGGCGCTGGAAAAGGAAAACCTCCGCGCAAGGCGCGGAGGTTCCGAAGACAACAAAATCAGGGGCGGGTTCAGCCAACCCGCCCCAATCCATTATCGCGGCGCAGCATCAGCCGAACGCAGCGGGCCTTGATTGACCTGCTTCAATTCGGGGAAGTCACGCAGCATGGGCGCGCCATTCAGGGGGCGGTTCACGCCCTGGTGGCAGGTCGAACAATTCACCTTCAGCGGATCACCCATAACGCCAAGCCTTGGGCCATGCGGGCCTTCCGCAGGGCCATTCGGGTTCTGCGCCCAAAGCGGCTTCAGCGGTTCGATGTAGGACATGTTGATATCCCGTACCATGCGGATGCCATGCCACGCCGTTGTCCGTGCTGGCGGGCTTTCCGCCCATTCGGCAAAGGAACGGCTGTTATGGCAATAGGTGCAATTCACACCAAGCGCGCCGGACATATGCATCATCAGCGCATAAGTCCATTCCGTTGACATGGTGTTTTGACTATTCCGCCCCGGCAGCGACGTGGTGCTGATATTGCGGATTTGCTGATCACCCAAAAGGAAGGGCGTGAAGGGATCAGACGGCAGCGAGGAAAGCCCAACGGAAGCCGCCGGATGATTCTGCCCGCGTGGTGCCTGCAATCCTGCACGACTATTCGGTTCCGTTGACCAAACCATGGTCGGCACCGCGTTGCCGCGATGGCAGGTATAGCAGGTGACGCCAGTCTGGCCGACATGCGTCGCCCATTCCGAATTGATCTTATGCGTCATCTGCAACATGCGCCGAGCGACGACTTTGGTATAGACTTCGTCAGAGGCCATGTTCTCGACATTGTGGCAATAGGCGCAACCCTGATTGGGCGCGATCCATTCCGTCATGGCGAGCATGATGCGGTTGAACTGCGCCTCACTCAAATCACGCAGCACCTGCACATTTTCATAAACCTCATGCGCCCTTGGGCCTGTTGCATCCGCGGCTTCAGATGCTTCAGGTGCCTGATTGGCCGCAAGCAGCGCAGGCAGTGTGCGCGGGTTTTCCACCTCACCCATCGAAAGGCCGCGGAAGCCGCCTTGCGTTGACAGCACTGGTGGGCGTTCGAAGGTGGTGACAAAGATCACCCCGCAAAGCAGCGCCGCCACAAAGGCAGCGATGCTGAGTGAAAACCTGCTCATCGCGGCGCTCCTTGTACGATGGAGGGATCAACAGCGGGTGTCCAAGGCATGACATAGGCCGGCGCAAAGTGCCGATCCACCGCCCAGAGATACCAATTATCCACAACTGTGCCGGTCAGCAGAATGCCAATCCCGCCCGTGACGGGGCAAAGGAAGGCAAACCACCAGGCCCAGCGGTGAATGCTTTCAAACGTGGCGTTGAAGCCCATGGTCCAGCGCCAGAACAGGCCGCCGCGTTCCGCTGCCGTGCCGCGATCCAAAGTCTGTTCGATTTCGCGTTCACCGCCATAACGCCCAAGCGCAAGGATGGTTGCAGCATGCATCGCAAACAACAGGACCGAGCCATAGAGGAAGACGATCGAAAGCGCGTGGAAGGGATTATAGAACAGATTGCCATAACGGATCGAAAACGCCGCCGTCCAATCCAGATGCGGGAAGATGCCGAAGGGCACCGCTTCACTCCAGCTGCCCATGGCAAGCGGGCGGAAGAAGCCCAGCACCAGGTAAAGCCAGATGGCGCCAGCAAAGGCCCAAGCCACATGCGTACCCATGCCAAGCGCACGTGCGCGACGATAGGTACGTACCCACCAGAGCAGCATGGAAAGCGTCAGGAAGAAGCCTGCCACGATCCACCATCCGCCCTTGTTCAGCGGCGGAATGCGCAAGCCATATTCGGGTGGCGGCGGTTCCAGCGCCAGCCAGAAAAGCTGACGGATGAATTCGCTGAGATTCCAGTTTACCGATGCCAGCATGGTCAGCCCGATGATCTCAAAGGCGATGAAGCCAAAGAGCAACGAGAGAATGCCAAGATAGCCAAGATAAACCGGCCCGATCTGTGCATCGCCAAGGCGACCAAAGAGATGCACTTCCCTTGGTGTGCCTTCTCGCGGCGAATTATCCGCAGGCAGTGGCACACCAGGATACGGCGCCGGTCCGCGTACCTGTATCCGGGTGAAGATATTCTGATATTCGGCCATGGGATTTTTCCCTCCCCTCGCCTAGCGCCAAATCGGCAGGTTGAGCCACCAGCCCCACCATTCGGGCCAGCCGCGGGTCCAGAAAGGACCGCTGATCACAATGCAGATCGCACTCCAAATCCCGGCGGACAGCGCAAGGAAAAGACCAAGCCTGTGAATACCAAGCGTGCCAATCGAATAGCCGATGAAGTCACGGAAGAAGGTATTCTCATGCTCTGCGGTCTTGACCGGTTCACCTTCAGGCGGGTTGAGCGCCGAGAGAACCAATGCACCATGCAGTGACAGCGCCAGCACCGTGGTGAAGAAGAAGGTCACCGCGATCATATGCGCCGGGTTGTAATGGAAATGCAGATATTGATAACCGACATTGGACACCCAATCGAGGTGACTCCAAATGCCGTAGGGGAAGCCATGTCCCCAGGCGCCCATCAGCACCGGCCTGATCACGACTAGCGTGATATAGGCGAAAACCGCGACACCATAAGCAATGGGGATATGATACCCCATGCCAAGCTTGCGCGATATTTCCGCCTGCCGCAGCGCCCAGGAAACGAACGCCCCGATCGCGCAGATGGTGATCACCTGCCAAAGCCCGCCTTCGCGCATCGGCGCCAGGCGCAGCCCGTATTTGAGATCCGGCGGCGCGATATTGATCAGCCAGGGATTCCATGTCCCGCCAATCGCAGCGCCGTAGAGGATCAGGGCGGTTCCGACAAAGCTGAAAAACGCGCAGGTCACGCCAAAGAACCCGACATAGAAAGGCCCTATCCAGAAATCGAACAGGTCGCCCCCTATCAGGGTTCCGCCGCGGACGCGGTATTTCCGCTCAAAGCTTAACATCGCCATCGCTTGATGCTCCTCTCCCGACGGGGGCTTTGCCCGCCTGGCGGTCCCTCATGATGTTCTGTGCGGGCGAGGCAGTTTCGGCTGCCTCGCCCAATTCGCTGAAGCGCGGCCGAAGCCGCGCCTCGTGCTCAACCGCCCAGCTTTTGGCCAGGGGTGAAGGTCGGTGACGTTGCGCACCAACCCAGATGATCGCAGTAGCGCGGCGAACTCAGAACAGCGAAGTGAATCACTGCTGCGATCGCCACCACACCAGCCGCGCCGAGAAACCCGACACGACGAGCGTCAATCACCATCCACATTTTATGCATATCGAACATTCTCCTTTCCTTGCGCCCAGGCTTCTGGAATTTCCTTCAGCCTGGAACATCCTTCAGAAGAAGCGCCAGTCGGGCGGAACCACTTGTCCGGTATAGACAAGCGGCCGCCACAACCAGACGAGGATATGCGCGCCCATGGAAGCGAAAACGGAGAAAGCCCATCCCTGGACCACCAAGTTGTGGACTTCCCTCGCTTGAGCTTCTGTCAAGCGCGTTCTTGTGTCGGCCATTAGTAAGCCTCCGACTTGGCCTTACGGCCATTACCGCGTCCACCCGCGCGGCAGGGACGGCAGAGGCGGAATTCCGCCCAAGCCTTCTTGTCATCGCATACGCCCCGACAGCGGTGACCGCGGTCCGTTCGCAGACAAGATTCGTGTTCGCGAAGGGGCGTCATGCCATCACCTCCGCCAAAGTCTTTTGCACGCGCTCAGCCGTCACGCGCGGCTCCGCCGCGTCGCGCGCGGCGCGTTCAACCTGTTCGCGCAGCCGCTTGGCTGCGGAAATGCGCAGAAGGAATGGCTCCTGCTCGACCCGTTCATCAAGCAGCGCGACCGCCGCCGCATCCCAGGGTTCGGCGGCGCGCACCGGGGTGGGTTCGACGCGATCAAGATCAGTGCCGAGCGGCAGGATATGGAACAACGCATCAAACAAGGCGTTGCAATATTCCTGAATGACATAGGTTGCACCGGCATAGCCCATGAAGGGAGTGCCGGTAGCGCGGCGGATAATGGCGCCCGGGAAACTTGCCGGGATATACATGGCGCGGCTTTTGATTTCCGCTGCATACATCCGTTCATTATAGGAACCGAACAACACCAAGGGCGGTGTCTTGCGCAGCGCATCACGCACCGCTGCATTGTCAGGCTTCTGCCCTGCCTTGCGCGAAAAGGCGAAGGCGCAGGGAATGCCCATTTCATCATGCAGAAAGCGCTGCAAGCCGCGCGCGTAGGTATCCGTGGCAACCACCGCGAAGGAGGCAGAGGCGTAGAAATCCTGCGTCACACTCCGCCACAAATCCCAAAGCGGCTTCACCGTGGTGTGTTTTTCACGTTCGATGAAAGGTTCCGGATCAAGCCCGGTCAATTCACCAAGCTTGCGGAGGAAATTCGTGGTCGCAAAAAGCCCGATAGGCGCTTGCAGATAGGGCCGTTCGAGTTCTTCACACAACTTGCGGCCAAATTCGCGATACATGCAGATATTCACATCCGCATCGGGCAGCTTCGCGATATCTTCCACATGGCTGCCCAGCGGGAAGACCAGGTTGATCGCACAGCCAATGCCCTCCACCAGCCGGCGAATCTCCGCCAGGTCGGATGGCATATTGAAAGTGCCGTAGATGGGGCCGATGATGTTCACGCGCGGCTTTTCGCCTTCCTTGCGCGTGTGCGGCTTCGGCTTGCGGCCACGAGAGCCAAATTCACTCCAAAGCCACATGATGGCGCGATCGGCGGCCTGCCACTGATCCTCATCAATTGTCCGGCAGATGAAGCGCTGCAGATTGCTGCCTTGCGGTGTCACGCCGCCGCCAATCATCTCGGCGATGGAACCCGTCACTACCACGGCAGGCAATTCGGCATCCTGCGTCGCCGCGGCACGCTTCAAGGCGCCTTCGGTACCGTTCTGGGAGAGTGAGTCCTCATCCAGACCGGTAACCACAATCGGCAATTCATGCGGCGGCAGCGCATCCGTGTAATGCAGTACCGCCGTCACCGGCAGGTTTTCGCAACCGACCGGCCCATCAATCACAACACGCAGGCCGCGCACTGCCGAGAAAGCATAGATCGCCCCCCAGTAACCGCCGGCGCGATCATGATCGAGAACGAGCATGCTCAGCTCCCCACCGCTTCTTCGGCCTTGGCCTTGGCGGCGCGCAGCTTGCGCTGGCGTTCGCGAAAACCAGGGGGATCACTCGGCTTGTCGCGGAAGCCATAACCGGCGCCATCCGGCGTGCCGACACCTTCAAAGAAGGACACCATGCGTGAAAACCGCTCACGCCCATTTGTCTGCGCCGCCACAATGCCGGCCATGGAAGCGGCGCCGGCCGGGCCAAAAAGCGGCCGGGCGGAAACCATATTGGTGAAGTAAAGCGCGGGCGTGCCCATTTCCTTGGCCTTCTGCACCAAGGGCGTCGTGCCAAGCGCAAGATCAGGCCGCGCTTCCTTCATGGCGGCTATGTCCTGTTCCAGGCTCGCGCGATACTGCACATGGCAGCCACGCGCTTCGAGCCATTCGCGATCCGCCGCGCTCCATTCAGTGCGCGGTGCTGCGGTACCGACATAAGGCACTTCGGCGCCCGCTTCGATCAGCAGGCGCGCCACCAACAATTCCGAACCTTCATAGCCGGAAACCGTAATGCGCGCCTTGACCGGATTACCCGCGAGCGCACCACGAATGGCAGGCAAGGCGCGCGCCTTGGCGGCTTCGATATCGGATGGCTTCACGTCCGCCGCGGCGCCAATCGCCGAAAGCCAAGCATCAGTGCCTTCCACGCCCACGGGCGCGGAGCCCACCACCGGGCGACCCGCCGCGCGGAATTCGCGAATGCTTGCGGTATAGAAGGGATGCACCGCAGCAACGGCAACACTATCAAGTGCCGCATAAAGATCGCGCCATTCACGTGCCGGGGTTTGCGGCGCGAGTGTCAGGCCCATGGGCTGGATCAACGCACCAATTCCTGGCGGATCGGCGGGGAACAACTCGCCAATCACCGCGATGCTGCGTTGATCCAGTGCGTAATCGCGTGGCCGTGCTACCGGACCAGCCTCAGCCTCATTGCGTGCGTAGCGCAGCATGGCGCCAGCCAGCACATCCTTGGCTTCTGCATGGGTCGGCACACCAAAACCTGGTACATCTATGCCAATGACGCGCACGCCATTGATCTGCTTCGGCAGCAGATCAAGCGGCACACCAGATGCCGTTGGCACACAAAGATTGGTGACGATGACCGCGTCATAATCCTCTGGCTTTGCCAGGTCATGAACAGCGTCGCGAATATCTTCAAAAAGCTTGCCGGTGACCAGGGTTTCCGAATTGAACGGCACGTAACCCACGGTGCGGCGTGCGCCATAGAAATGGCTGGTGAAGGTCAGGCCATAGACGCAGCACGCGCTACCGGAAAGGATTGTCGCCACGCGGCGCATGCGCAAACCAACGCGCAAAGACCCAAAGGCAGGACACATGGATTGCGGCTGGTCATGCGGCCCGCGCGGATAATCAGCCGCGAGCTTGTCCATCACTTCGGACTTGCCCGCAGCACGCGCGGCAGCGTCCAGCGTTTCCCGCCCGCCATGGCAGGCAGCGCCCTCAGCGGTGGCAGGTGGCGATACGGGCGGAAGTGTGTCCATGCCCTCAGACGCCCTCATACACCACTTCAAGGGATGGCTTGTTCAGCACTTCTGCTGCGCACATGTCTTCCATGGTGGCGGGGTTCAGCACCACACCACGGCCCACGGCCTCACCCTTGAACAGGCCGAGCAGGTTTTCCTGGCTGAGCGGATTCGGGCGCAGCGGCGGCGCCTCAGCGACTTGGCGCGCGAGCTGTTCAAATACCGAAGCCCAACGCCCACCGGGCTTGCCGATGATTTCATAATTCGCGGATTTGCGCCGGATATCCTCATCCGCCGGAATGGCGGCCAGCACGGGAATGCCCGCTTCGGCTGCAAAGGCATGGGCCTCGCCGGTGCCATCATCCTTATTGATGACCATGCCGGCTACGCCAACATTGCCACCAAGCTTGCGGAAATATTCCACCGCAGAACACACATTGTTCGCGACATAAAGCGATTGCAGGTCATTCGACCCGACCACAATCACCTTCTGGCACATGTCACGCGCAATCGGCAGACCGAAGCCGCCGCAGACCACATCGCCCAGGAAGTCAAGCAGGACGTAGTCAAAATCCCATTGATGGAAGCCAAGCTTTTCCAGAAGTTCGAAACCATGAATGATGCCACGTCCACCGCAGCCGCGGCCCACTTCCGGGCCGCCCAATTCCATCGCGAAAACACCATCGCGCTTGAAGCAGACATCGCCGATGGCAACGGCCTCACCGGCGGCTTTTTTCTTCGATGATGTTTCGATGATGGTGGGGCAGGAACGCCCGCCAAACAAAAGCGATGTCGTATCGCTTTTCGGGTCACAACCAATCAGCAAAACGCGCTTGCCCTGCTGCGCCATCATGTAACTCAGGTTCGCAAGCGTGAAGGATTTGCCGATGCCACCCTTGCCATAGATGGCGATGATCTGGGTTTTCTTTGCGGCTGGTGAGGTGAGCACCCCATCAGGCGGTGTGGATGCTTCGGCGCGCAGCGCGTTATGCATCGCATTCATGGATGGACCGTTTGGCTTCCCCGGGACAGCATTCATTGTTTGTTTCTCCAGTCCAGAACCATTTTGAGGCAGGCAGGATCTTCAAAAGCCTGGCGATAGGCTTCCGGCGCGGCATCTGCGGCGGCGCGATGCGTAATCAAGCCAGAGAGGGAAAGGCGACGCGCTGCGATCAACGCATTCACCGCTTCCAGATCGGGCTGCTTCCATTCCGCGGCGATGGCGATGCGCGCTTCACGCATGAAGGCCGGCGGGAAAGTGAAGGAAAGCGGCGCGCTGTAAAAACCAGCCAGAGTCACCACACCACCAGGGGCAAGGCGTGCAATCAGCGTATCCAGCAAAGCGGCGTCGCCACTCACGTCACAAATGGCGCGATAATCGCGCCGCGTATCTTCCGCCGGATCAACAACCAAATAGCCATTGGCGCCATCGCGCCGCGCGGGATTGCTTTCCCAAACCACAGGCGCGGGATGGCCGGCGGCGATGATGATACGCGCCAGCAAACGGCCCAGCACACCATGGCCAATGATCAATTCCGGAATGGCGGCGTTGGGCAGCACCATGGCGTGATGCGCCGTTGCTGCCAGCGCCAAAAGCACGGCATCCGCACCAAGCGCAGGATCAACCGGCGTGACACGCGCACCGGCCACCACAAGCCGTGCGGCAGCGCCACCAAACAATCCACGAATATCGCCGAAGCAACGCGCACCGGGCACGAAAACCGCTTCACCCGGCCGCCTGCCTGCTGCAGCACCGGCCTGCACCACGCGCCCGACCGATTCGTAACCAGGCACCAGCGGATAGCCCATGCCGGGGAAGGATGGCATGCGCCCGAACCAAAGAAGACGTTCGGTTCCGGTACTGATGCCGCTCCAATCAATGTCCACAACAACATCCTCTGCGCCGGGAGGCGTCAGTCGCAGGCGCGAGAGCGAAAGCTGTTCGGGTGCGCTCAGCAGGATGGCGAGTGTTTCCACTCCGGGATCTCCCATTCGGGTTTTGTAACTCTAATGTGACTTAAATTTCTGTCAAGTTAAATTGACAGCAAAAGCGTCAATTTGCCTCGGCCTGCATCACACGGGTCAGCAAGGGGGTATCGGTCGGCAGCAGCTTTGGCGCAGCAAAACCGGCAGCGGTCAGCATCGCGGCCAGTTCATCCGGCCGGCGCGGGCGGCCGCGGCCCATGGCGAGCAGGTAAAAGCCGAAATAGGCGCCACCCATCGGCTCGGCGCCCGCAGTGCCGGCCATGGGTTCGGCAATCAGCACCCGCCCGCCCTTGGGCAGCGCCGCGCGCACCCGCCCAAGCAGGGCCTGCACCACATCATCATCATGATCGTGCAGCACACGGACCAGGCTGATGATATCGGCGCCCAAAGGCAGGGAATCGGTTGCGAAATCGCCCCCCATCGCCATGGCGCGGTCCGCAAGCCCTTCGCGGGCGAAGCGCTGGCGGCCCTGTTCGGCCACGGCCGGCAGGTCAAACAACAGCAAATCAAGCCCAGGATTGGCCTTGCCCACCGCAGTCAGGAAGGCGCCGCTGCCACCACCCACATCCATCAGGCGCCGATGCTGGCCAAAGCGGTAGGCCGCCAGAACTTCCTGCGCGACCATGGGCTGGCTGGCCGCCATCAGCGCCGTGTAATCGGATATCTTCTCGCCCGGCAGCGCACCTGGCTGCGCGGCACCGGCATAGGCCCAGTATTGCGCCAGCGCCGTGCCGCCCCTTTCG
Organism: Roseomonas sp.; assembly: GCA_020249865.1. Lineage (GTDB taxonomy): Bacteria > Pseudomonadota > Alphaproteobacteria > Acetobacterales > Acetobacteraceae > Neoroseomonas. Next base: position 16,545 of record JADCEV010000040.1, read on the forward strand.
CGGCGGAGCAATTCCACCGGATCCGCCAGATCGGCGTAGAGCATGGCATGGTGTTCCACCATGGCAGCGATGCCGGGATTGCCGATCATGGCGGCACCCAATTCGCCCAGCGCCCAGGCGCCATCCGCGCGCCGGCGCACCAGCCGGAGCGACTCCGCGGCCACCAGCAACCTGTTCATCGCTTCCGGCGAAAGCCCGAGTCGCGCAGCCAAAGCGCGCTCTTCCGCCGGGGCTTCGTGCAGGATTTCAAAAAGCTTCAGCCGCACACAGGCCGCGAGCACTTGCGAATAGACAAAGCCAGCGCAGAGATCGAATAATTCCCGCGCGCGGCGACGTGCCAGTGGCCGGGTCAGCGGAAAACGCGCGGCCCAGGCGCGGAAGCTTGGGCGCGCGGTGAGCGATTCGCGCCAGGCGCTGAAACGATCGGCCCAGGATGGCCCCTGATCCCCATGCGCCCTTTGTGGGGGCAGCGGCATTGCGCGCGCCATGCCTCAGGCCGTGGCCAGCTTGCGCGGCAAAAGCCGCCCCACTTCTTCCAGCATGGCCGCGCGCAACAGGGTGCGGCCGGGGCAGGCGGGAATCGCCTCCACCGCTGCATTGGCGAGCGTCTTCAGCCGCGCGACCGCGCCATCCAGGCCCAATTGCAGCACGGCAGAAGGCCGGCCCAATGCCTTGTCGCGCCCAACGGGCTTGCCGATGCTCGCTTCATCTTCCACGGCATCGCGCAGATCATCCGCGACCTGGAAGGCCTCACCGAGGCGATCGCCCAGCAGGCGCCAAGCTTCCGCATCAGCGACACCCGCAGCGGCAGCGCCGGCGACCGAGGCAGCGGCAAACAGTGCCCCGGTCTTTTGCCGCTGATATTCGGAAAGATCAGCGAGCGGTTCACATTCCCAGGCCTGGCCGGCAACGATGCCAAAGGGCACGCCCACACCATCACCAATGGCATTGATCACCGGGCCAAGACGTTCGGGCGCGCCGCAGCCGGCGCGCGCCACGGTCTGGAAGGCCAGCACTATCAGCCCATCGCCGGCGAGCACGGCCAGCGGCTCACCAAAGGCGCGATGCACGGAAGGCCGGCCGCGGCGCATATCGGCATCGTCAAAGCAGGGCAGGTCATCATGCACCAGGCTGGCGCAATGCAGCAGTTCAATGGCGGCGGCGGCAGCGCTGGCAAGCCTTGGCTGGTCATCACCGCAAGCAGCAGCGACCGCGAGCGTCAGGCGCGGGCGGATGCGCGCCCCTTTTGGGAAAACCGCGTGGCGCATCGCGGCGGCAAGGCGGGGCGGGGCACCGCTCGCCTCGGCGGAGAGCACCGCGTCTGCGAGGCTGCTCTCAATACGGGCCAAGGCGTCCATGCGGGACCTCCGAAGGGGCGGCGCGAGCATGTCGCGGCAGCCCTGTGTAAGTTTTTATCTACTTTTCGGATTGTCCAGTTTTCTTGACACTTATGTCAAGGCTTTTTCACGCACGCGCGGCAAATCGCGTTTCACGATCGGCGCGATCCATCAATTCCAGCGCCCAAACCAGCCTTTCGCCGTAACCCGCACCAATCGGCGGCCCTTCCGGTGCTGGCGCGGCGCGCACAGCATCCACCAGAAAGCGCGTGGCGGCTGATGGCGCTTCATCTGCGCCATCCTGTTGCGCGGCAAGCGCGCCGGCCGCGCGCGCCAATAGCCAAGCCTTGCGCCGGCCGGACACCACCGCACGGCGAGAGACGGAATCAAGCCCTTGGCGTTCAACTTCGCGTCCGATTTCGGCATAGACCAAGCGCGCGGCGCCAATCCCAGGCCGGCAATCCCAGGGCAGCAGCGCTATGCCTGGCCAGGCGCGCCGATAATGCGCTTCCGCCGCCCCCAGCAACCGCGCCACCACACGGCCAAGCGCAGGCGAAAAGGCGGGATTGGCGATCAGGCCTTCCGCTGAAAGCCCTTCCTCAGCCAGCCATGATTGGGGCAAATAAACGCGCCCTGCCTTGGCATCTTCGCCAACATCACGGGCAATATTGGTCAATTGCATGGCAAGGCCAAGATCGCAGGCGCGCGCAATCGCTTCCGGCGAACGCACGCCCATCAGCAACGTCATCATCGCGCCAACGGTGGCAGCAACGCGCGCGGCATAGGATTCGAGAGCGCCGATATCCTCATAAAAGCGGCCTTCCGCATCCCAAGCGAAGCCTTCCAGCAATGCCGCTGGCAGCGCTCGCGGTACGCCATATTGCGCGACCACCGCTGCAAAAGCGCGATCCGCCACATGATCCCAAGGCCGGCCGGCATAGGCGCCATCAAGGCGTTGCTGCAATTGGTTGAGTGAGCAAGCGGGATCATCGCTCATGTCAATCGCGTCATCCGCAACACGGCAAAAGGCGTAAAGCGCGGCGGCGGGGGCGGCGATCCGGCGCGGCAGCAGGAAGGACGCAGCGCGAAAGCTTTTGGAACCACCCGCCAGTAATTTGTTGCAGGCGGCCAGATCCTCGGCCGAAATGCCGATCAAGCCGGACATGCGCCCCCCCATGTTTTTCTGAATTCAATCATGATTGCTCATCCGGCGCCGAAAACGACGCACCCCAAGCGCGACGCCAAGCGCAACAATCGGAATGGCGACGCTGGTCACGATTTCCTCTCTCAGCGTCACACCCGATGTGGCCAGCCCCTTGGCCAAATAGGCCACCAAACCAACGACGTAATAGGTGATGGCGGCAACCGAAAAGCCTTCAACCGCCTGTTGCAGCCGGACCTGCTGGCGCGCACGCCGTTCCATGGAAGCAAGCAAGGCCTGGTTCTGCCTTTCCCGCGTAATATCCACACGCGTTGAAAGCAGCTGCGTGGCGCGCGCGACGCGTTGGGAAAGCATTTCCTGCCGTGCCGCGACCGCTTGGCAAGTATTCATGGCCGGCGTCAGGCGCCGTTCGGTGAATTCACCGAAGGTCTGCATGCCTTCCATCCGCAATTCCCGCAATTCCTGAATGCGGTTACGCACCAGATCATAATAGGCGGCTGCGGCAGAAAAGCGAAAACGATGGCGCGATTCGCGGCTTTCCGCCTCGGCGGCCATACGCGTCAGGCGTTGCAGCAGCAGCGGTTCATCCGCTTCCTGCGCTTCCACCAAGGCCGCGCTGATTTCCGCCAATTCGCGTTCCTGCGCACCAATCTGCGGTGCCACTTCTTGTGCGATCGGCAAGGCCAATAACGCCATGATGCGATAGGTTTCCATCTCAAGCAGGCGCTGCGTGAGGCGCCCTGCCTGATAGGGTGACATGCCACCATCATAAATCAGAAAGCGGCTGAACCCATCAACCTGGATGCGGAAATCCGTGAAGGCATGGGCCTGGCCGCCGGCAAGCGGCCCGCCAACCAGCATATTGTCTCGGAAATACCGCCGCGAGATTTCGCTGATGGCAAGCGGTATATCCTTGGACGCAAGCAGCGTGACATGGGCCGCCGCAATTACCTGACCAGGAAGGGCCTTGAGCCAATCCGCTGGCAGGGCGTGAATCGCCGCTGCCGAAAATGGCTCGGGCTCTGCGCCCGCGACCACCACCATGAAGCGGCTGAATTCGCCATGCCTTTCCCATTTCAGGCGAAACGGCCCGAAATCAGCGCTATAGTGATTGGCGCCTGGCGCGGGGGGCGGCACTGAAAAACGCTGCGCCAATGCGCAAAGCGCGGCCCAGGGCGCATCCCGCGCCTCATCGGCGGCAGGCAGCAGCGCAAGTTGCGATACGCGGCAGGGGGAGAATAGGATCTCGGGCGGGCGCGCATGCACCTCATCATTCAATTCAATGCGTTTTGCATAGGATGGGGGGAGCACGGTATCAAAGCTCATGCCGCCGCCCCGGTCACATGCTGCGCCACGCTAGACCATTCCTTGATGAGCGTATCGGCAACGCGCTGCGGCGCTTCCTCATGCGCCAAATGACCCAGCCCTTCCAGGGTGACGATACGCGCAGAAGGAAGAATGGCCTGGATGCGGCGCGCCTGCATGGGCGGCACGGCACGATCGCGGCTACCCACCAGGAGCACAAGTGATGGCGTGAGCCGCGGCAGATCACGCAGCAAGGGGCGCAATTCCCATTGCGCCATCATCATCAACGCCGCACGGATATGGCCAGGATAACCAAAGAGCCGCGTATACAACTCCACGCCGCGCGGCCCGATATCGGACCCCGTATCGCGCAAGAGCTTGGCCGCCACTTCCTGCTTTGAGGCACGCCAGGCGCAAAGCCTGGAGACAAAGGGCAGCCCCACCATGACCCGAGCAGCGCGGGTGAAGAAAGCCGCATGCTCATCACCCAAGGGCAGCAAGGCGCCATTCAGGCTGAAGATGGCGCGCGGCGCGATGCTACCATCCAACGCCATGCGGAGCGCGATTGCCGCACCCGCCGAATGGCCCAGCACCATATCGGGCGAAAGCTGCAGCTTCTTCAGCAATGCATCCAAGGCTTCTGAAAAACCCGCAAGTGAAACCCGCGCCTGTGGCAGGCTGGAGGTGAAGCCATGCCCCGGCAGATCAGGCGCGATCAGCGTGAAATGGGGGGCAAGAATGGGCGCCAAATCGCGCCAACTATGCGTGGCCGCCGCCGTACCATGCAGCAACAACAGGCAAGGCCCCTGCCCCATGCGCTGTACATGCCAAGTCAGCCCGCCGGCTTCGACAAATTGGCTCGAATCACGATTGGGCCAATCGCGGCCATCTTTTTCCCAGATCGGAGATTCTCCGGAAGCGGCCATGGCATCAGGGGCCCGAGGCTGGCGCGCGCGCCGCTTGGCGTACGGTGGCTGACATGCGCGCCGCATCGGCAAAAGGCAGCGGCACATAGCGCGCGCCCATGGCAGAGGCGAGGTCTCGTGAAAAAGGCTGCGGCCGTGGCGCCGTATCAATCAGCAGCGCGGCAATGCCAGAAGCCCTGAACAAGCGGGCCGATTCCAGCGCTTCCGATTCCGCCACGGCGCGCCCGCCCAAACCATCACGCGTCACATTGGCGCGGCCATCAGTCAGCGCAACAATCACCGGCGTCTGCCCGCGCTTGCGGCTGGCTTCTGCCATCGCATAACCAGCAACGATCCCAGCGGCGAGTGGTGTGCCCCCGCCCCCTGGCAAGGCAGCCAGGCTGCGCTTGGCGCGCACCAGGGAATGTGTGGGTTCAAGCAATACCTCCGCGCCACGGCCACGGAAGGCAATCACCGCAACGCGATCACGACGCACGTAACAATCCGCCAGCAGCAATTCCACCGCGCCCTTGGCTTCCGCCAACCGATGCAAGGCCGCCGAGCCTGACGCATCCACCAGAAAAATCGTGGTGGTTTCGCTGTTCTGCTTATAGCGGCGGATGCGTACATCTTCCCTTCTGATATGCACAAGGGCCGCGTGATGCGGCTTTTCACGCCGGCGATATTCCTGCCAGGGCGCGGCAACACGGAGCGTTTCCACCAAGGCCAAACGCAGCCCCGCGCGCCACGCTGCCGGGCGCGCGCCAATCGGCCGACCACGCTGCGCTGAACGGCGCATCATGCCAGATCTGCCAGAAGCAGCCGCCTGACGCGCCATGTGCCTTGCCGCAACACCAAGCCCCGCAAGCAACCCCGCCGGAAGGCTCGCCTGCGCCGCCGCAAGTACCAGGTCTTCCAGGGATGGCTGTTCTTCCGGCCGTTGCGTCTCACCATTGGAAGATTCTTGCTGTTGCTCGGGCGGTTGTTCCGGTTCTTCAGCGGGTGCTTCAGGCATTTGCCGTGCGCGCGGTGCCAGGATGAGTTGCGCAGCAACCGCAGCATCTTCGCGTGTTACTTCAATGCGGCCCGCAAGGGCCGCGGCAGCACGCGCACAACGCAGCGCAAAAACTGGCGCACGCAAGGATGGGATGCCAAGCGCCAAGGCCGCCGCGCAAAAGGCTTTCGGCAGATCGGACGGTATTTTCACCTGCATGAGGCGCCGCCGCGCTGCCTCAATCTCCACACACGTCGGCATGACAGGCGCTGCGCGCTGCAAGGCGGTCGGATCAAACTCGATCCGGAAAGCAAGGCGATCTGAAAGTGCTTCGGTCACCTGCTCGTCATCGCCCACACCCTCATCAAGGGCAATGACACCAAAGCGGGTGGTGCGCACCATGGAAATACCCTCACGCGCGATCCGCAATACACCGCTATCCAGCACCGCGGCGATGCGCGCAATCACTTGGCTTTCCACGCGCTCAGCCATGGGCAGGATGATCATGCCGCCATCCGCTTCAGCCAGCAGGCCAGCTTGCGCAATGGGTCGTCCGGCACTCAGGCTAGCGGCAAGATCAAGCCCGCCAAGCAGGCGGCCATCGGCAATGCCCAAGGGCACGCGCCGCCAGGGCACACCGGCAGGCAGAAGCTTGCGCAAGGCCTCAAGCCATTCATCCCTCTTTGGATCAGCAGGCCCGCGCAGCACCGCGCCCGCAAGACCCGCCGGATCAATTGCCAGCAGCGCCGCCACTTGCGACGCAGCACTCTCCATCCGCGCATCTTCGCTGCGTTTTGCATCGGCGCTGCTGGAGGCCAGACGGCTCATCCCATGGGGCTCCGGCGCTGCATCCTCATGGCCCAAAAACGTCTTGGAGAGCCTTTTCGACACGCGTCGTGGCGACGGTTTCATCAAGGGGATTGCGCCGCAGCCGATGCCGCAGCGCGGAAGCAGCCACGCTCCGCAGATGCACCGTTCCCACTTCCAAATCGCCGTCCAGCGCTGCCAACGCGCGCGCTGCGCGCACCAGGGTCAATTCACCACGCAAGCCATCCGTGCCGAGCGCCATGCAAAGCGTGGCGGCCTGTTCAATCGTGCCAAGGGGCAATGTCACTGAACTCAACCGCTTGCGCCCGGCAAGGATTGTCTCACGCGTGCGCGCCTCCTCCTTCGCCCATTGTTTCATGAAGCCAGGGGCATCCCGGTCATAGGCATCACGCCG
>JADCEV010000041.1 GCA_020249865.1 Roseomonas sp.
GGCAAAGCCGATCCAGCTTGGGTGGGAACGCGCGCGGAAATCCATCAGGCGTAAAGCCCGAAGGCAGCACGGATACCAAAAGCCGCTGTCAGGAGGCCAAGCCCAAGCCAGCAGAAATCCAATCCCCGCCCGCGCCAACCAAGCGTCTCGCCCGCGATGTTGCGGAGCCCAATCGCACCATGCAGCCCAGCCGCCAGCGCAAAGATCACATAAAAGATCAGCCAGGCTTCGGAGCCCTGAGTGCGCGCCAAAATCTCCCGCGCGGAAAGCCCGCCGCGCACGGCGGTGATGATGGTGATCAGATGCACCAGCACCGCAAGCGCCAGGATCATGGCGGTGATGCGCTGCACCACCCAAAGATGCGCCTGACCACGTGCGTCCCTATCAGCCATGGCGTTTGCCGCCAAACAGGCTCTCCCAGAACAAAGTGCGCTTCAGCCCGGCAATGGCGCCTGATGGGTCAATCTGCTTCGGGCAGCGTTCCGTGCAGGAACGGGTGGAATGGCAGGAATGGCAACCCGCATCGCCCGCCACCGCATCCAGCCTTTCGCCGCGTGCGCCATCCCGCGCATCATTCACCAAGGTCCAGGCGCGGTTGAGTGCCGCCGGCCCCAGATAATCGCCATTCCAGGCGACAATATCGCATGAAGCGTAGCAGACGGCGCAGCCGATGCATTCAATGCCGGCATCGGCTTCGCGCCTGGCCTTGCTGCCGGGGGCGACCACGGCAAATTCATCCGGCACGGCGCCATCCGCCGCGTCCTTTGGTTGAAAAAACCCTTGCGCGCGCTGCCATTTGTCGAAGAAGGGCGCCAGATCAGCCGCCAGGTCGCGGATCACCGGCAGATTGGCCAAGGGGCGCAGTTCCAAAGCGCCATCGGCGCCCACCACTTTCCGCACATGCGTCCGACAGGTCCAGCGCGCACGGCCATTCACTGTCATGGCACAAGACCCGCACATGCCAACGCGGCAGGCGAAGCGATAGGCCAGGCTCGGGTCCAATTCGCGCTGGATATGCGTGACGACATCCAGCACGGTCTGATTGTCGCGCGCCGGCACATCGTAGCGCGCAAAACCGCCCGCATCCTCGCCACGCCAGACGCTGACCTTCAGCTGTTCCATGAACGCCAGAGTAAGGCCACTGGACAGCCTGTCCAGCCCATGGCCTGCTGCATGTAACAGGAGGAAGCAGGCATGGAACAACGCGGGGCGGATATTCTGGTGGCGGCGCTGAAGCGCGCTGGCGTCAGCCGCATTTTCACGCTTTCGGGCAATCACATCATGACAATCTTCGATGCCTTGCTCGGCAGCGGGATTGAGCTTGTGCATACCCGCCAGGAAGCCGCCGCGGTGCATATGGCCGATGCTTGGGCAAGGCTGACGGGCGAGGTTGGTGTGGCGATGGTGACGGGCGGCCAGGGCCATACCAATGCCATCGCTGCCATGCCGACTGCCATGGCGGGTGAGGTGCCGGTGGTATTGCTCTCCGGCCATGCGCCCTTGCGCGAATTGGGCATGGGCAGTTTCCAGGAAATGCGCCAGGCAGATATCGCCGAGCCGCTGACAAAACTCTCCTTCACCGCATCCAGCACGGCGGGGATTGGCGCCGATGTGGCCCGCGCCTTTCGTGTCGCGCGGTCTGGCCGCCCTGGCCCGGTGCATCTCAGCCTGCCGACCGATTTGATGGATGTGCGCATCGCGGCCCCCGCTTTGCCCGATGCGGCGGCCTTCGGCGCTGAGCCCATGCCGCTTGGCGCCGGCACAGCGCACGCCATTGCGGGGATGATTGCCGAAGCAGCGCGGCCCATCATCCTGGCGCCGCCCGCCCTATGCAGCCCGCGCGGCAAGCCGCTGCTCGCTGCGCTTGGTGCCGCCGCCGGCCTGCCTGTGATCCCGATGGAAAGCCCGCGCGGGCTGAATGATCCCTCGCTTGGCGCCTATGCCGGGGTGCTGGCGGAGGCGGATCTGGTTGTGCTGGGGGGCAAGGCGCTTGATTTCTCGCTCCGATTCGGACGCACGCCGGGGATTTCGGCGGAAGCGCGCTTCATCCAGATTGACCCTGATGCCGGTGTGATCGCGCGTGGCGCGAAGGCCTTGCCGGGGCGCATTGCATTGGCAGCGGTGGCAAGTGCTGCGGAGGCAGCCGAGGCACTGACCCGCGCCATGAAACCCCATGCCAATCAGGCATGGGCGGAGCGGCTTGCAGCAGCCATTGCGTTCCGCCCACCCGGCTGGGCGGCCTTGGCGGGCGCGACCGGTGGCCCGATCCATCCCGCCACATTGTTCCAGGCGGCCAAGCCCTTTTTGGAGCAAAGCGCGGAGTCTGTCCTGATCAGCGATGGCGGGGAAATCGGCCAATGGGCGCAGGCGATCCTTGCCGCGCCAACGCGCATCATCAATGGCCTGGCCGGCGCTATCGGGCCTTCCATCCCCTTCGCCATGGCCGCGCGCGCGGCCAAGCCTGATGCGCGCATTCTGGCGATCATGGGCGATGGCACTTTCGGCTTTCACATGGCGGAATTCGATACCGCCTGCCGCCACCAGCTGCCCTTCGTTGCCGTCGTTGGCAATGATTCCCGCTGGAATGCCGAATATGAAATCCAGAAGCGCGATTACGGCGCCAACCGCACCCATGGCTGCGAATTGGCCCCCGGCACGCGTTATGATCTGGTGGCGGTGGCGCTGGGTGGGCACGGCGAATACGTCACGCGCGCCGAAGATATCGCGCCTGCACTGGAACGCGCCTTTGCCTCCGGCAAGCCCGCTTGCGTGAATGTGGTGATTGAAGGCCAGCCCGCGCCCAATATCAGGATGGGTGGCTAACCCGCGCTGCCGTCATCCCTTGTTTGATCGAATATTTCGGGGGGCAGCAACTGCATCCACTTGGGTGAGGCCCCTCAACCCCGCCCATACCCCGCGAAATGCTTGGCCGCTTCGGCCAATTGCGCATCCGTCAACAAGACGGGCTTCAGCCCCGCCGCCAATAGATCGAGGTATTGGCCGGCAAGATTCTCAACCTCCAAGGCCAAGGCATGCGCTGCACCCAGCGTCGCCCCCACCGCCACCACACCATGATTGGCAAGCAGTGCCGCCCGCCGTCCGGCTAAGGCACGCAGCGCATTTTCCGCCAGCGCCTGCGTGCCTGCGGTGGCGTGATCCGCGCAGGCAATCGGCCCACCCGCCAGCAGCACCATGTAATGCAAGGGCGGGATGCCCTTCCGCGCACAGGAAAGTGCGGTCGCGCGCGGCGAATGGGTATGCACCACGGCCGCCACATCAGGCCGCGCGGCGTAAATCGTCGCATGCAGGCGCCATTCCGATGAAGGCCGATGTCGTGCGCGGCCCAGCGGGCTGCCATCCAAGCCGGTAGTCACCAGATCAGCCACCGTGGTCCGCGCATAGGGCAGGCCAGCCGGCGTGATGATGAAACCCTTGGCATCACGCACCGATACATTGCCGGATTTGGAGGGCATCATGCCCGCCTGATCAAGCGCTTGCGCGACGCGCAGAACCTCCCGCTTCGCCTCGGCGCGGGTCACATGGTTGCTCCCAGCATCCAGGGGGCGAATTCCTGCGCGCCGAAACCAAGCGCCTCGCTTTTGGTGGGCTCGCCGGAAGCCGTGCGCAGCATCAGATCGAAAATGCGCTGGCCGCATTCCTGCACGCTTTCACCGCCTGTCAGGATGGTGCCGCAATTGATGTCCATGTCTTCCGACAGGCGATCATACATGGTGGTATTGGTAGCAAGCTTGATGGAAGGTGCCGGCTTCATGCCAAAAACGCTGCCGCGCCCCGTGGTGAAACACACCAGATTGGCGCCACCCGCCACCTGGCCGGTCGCCCCCACCGGGTCATAGCCAGGCGTATCCATGAAAACAAAACCCTTGGCGGTGACGGGTTCGGCATAGCGATAGACCTCCACCAGATTGGTGGTGCCGGCCTTGGCCATGGCGCCGAGTGATTTTTCCAGAATGGTCGTGAGGCCGCCCGCCTTATTGCCCGGCGATGGGTTGGCATTCATCTCGGCACCTTGGCGGGCGGTGTAATCCTCCCACCAATGCATCACATCCACGAGTTTTTGGCCGACCTCGCGCGAAACGGCGCGGCGTGTCAGCAAATGTTCCGCGCCATAGGTCTCCGGGCTTTCGGACAGGATCACCGTGCCACCATGGCGCACGAGCAGATCAGATGCAGCACCAAGTGCAGGATTGGCGGTGATGCCTGAATAGCCATCCGAACCGCCGCATTGAAGTGCGACGCAAAGTTCTGATGCGGGGACGGCTTCGCGCTTGGCGGTGTTGGATTCCGTCAGCACTTCCTTCACGAAATCAATGCCCTTCATCACGGTCGCGCGCGCGCCGCTATCCTGAATATCCATGCTGCGCAGCCGACCGGTCAGGCGCTGTTCTTCCAGCATGGGGCCAAGCTGATTGACTTCACAGCCCAAGCCAATCGCAATCACATGGGAAAAATTCGCATGCCGCGCGAAGCCCGCCAGGGTGCGGCGCAGCAGCCGCAGCGGTTCATCCATGGTCATGCCGCAGCCGGTTTTATGCGTCAGCGCCACCACGCCATCCACATTGCCCCAGGCGGCCAAAGGATCCTCGCCGGTGATGGGGTTTTTCTCAAACTGGCGTGCAATCAATTCCGCGACATGGGCGGAACAATTCACCGATGTGATAATGCCGATGTAATTGCGGGTTGCGACACGGCCATCGGCACGGCGAATACCCATGAAGCTTGCCGGCACATCCACATAATCGGTAGGCTTCGCATCCTGGCCCCAGGCGTAATCGCGCGCGAAATCGCCCATTTCGCAATTATGCGTATGCACCCAGGCGCCAGGTTCAATCGTATCCGTGGCAAAGCCGATGATCTGGCCATAGCGCTTGATGGGCTCGCCCTTCGCATGCGGGCGGATCGCGATCTTATGACCAGGCGGGATGCGCCTTTCGCCGACGCTGATGCCAGGGGCGACTTCTGTGCCGGGCGTGAGTGGAATGCGCGCAATCACCACGCCATCACCGGGATGCAAGCGAATGACAGGCGGCAGGGTGGTGGTGCTGGACATGGGCGATCCCCCTTTGGCGAATGTTACGCCCCTTCTACCCCCGAGCGCGCCCCCTGCGCCACCGCCGCCCTTGCGCAAGCCTGCGTGAGGGCGCAATTAAATACCTGAGACACCTGGGGGAGCCCTTTTGGGGCTGAGAGGCGGGCTTCACCCGCGACCCCTGGAACCTGACCCGGTTCGGACCGGCGTAGGGAAGGGTGCATCGCCTGCGCGCTTACGTTTTGCCCCTATCCGGGGCTGGCGCAGCCCAGGCCAAAGCCCCCTTCCCACGTTGGCCGACAGGAAGCGAAGGAATTGGGGATGTATCGTCGTTCACTTCTCGCCACCGCTTTGGCCGCACCTTTGGCGCGCCCTGCCCTGGCCCAGCCCAGCCGCGCGCGCACGCTGCGCTTCATGCCGCAGGCCGCACTCGCCAATCTGGACCCGATCTTCAGCCCCAGCACCATCATCACGACGCATGCCTATTGCGTGTTTGATACGCTCTATGGCGCCAATCGCGCGCTGCAACCGCGCCCGCAAATGGCGGAAGGCCATAGCGTGGAAGATGACGGCAAGCGCGTGAAAATCCGCCTGCGCGATGGCCTGCGCTGGCATGATGGTGAGCCCGTGCGCGCCGCCGATTGCGTGGCGAGCATCCGGCGCTGGGCGAGCCGCGATGGCTTTGGCCAAATCCTGATGCGCGCCACCGCCGAGCTTTCCGCCGCCGATGATCGCACCATCGAATTCCGCCTGCATCGGCGCTTTCCTGCGCTGTTTGATGCCTTGGCCAAACCCGGTGCGTCACCCTGCTTCATGATGCCGGAACGCATTGCGAATAATCCTGGCGATCGGTCGCTTGGGCTGGAACACATGATCGGCAGCGGGCCGTGGCGCTTTATTGCCAATGAATACGTGCAAGGTGCCCGCAGCCATTATGCGCGCAATGACGATTACGTGCCGCGCGATGAACCGGCCGAAGCTGCCTCAGGCGGCAAGCGCGTGTATCTTGATCGGCTGGAGATGATCTGGATTCCGGATGGCGGCACGGCGGCGGCGGCACTCCGCACCGGGGAAATTGACTGGATCGAATACCCGCTGCCCGATCTGGTGCCGGTGCTGGAACGGGACCGGAATACGCAGACACAGATTTATGACCCGAACGGGTTTTTGGGTTTTCTGCGCTTCAATCATCTGCATGCGCCTTTCAATGATGTGCGGGTGCGCCGCGCCATTCGTGATGTGATTGTGCAATCGGATTTCATGTCGGCGGTGGCGCTGCCAGGTGACTGGCAGGAATGCCACGCCATGTTCCCCTGCGGCCTGCCAGGCGTGGTGGAATTCCCGCCCGCCGCGCGCGGTGAAGCAGCGATGGAGCGCGCCCGCGCCGCGCTGCGCGAAGCCGGCTATGCCGGGGAGCCGATCATCCACATCAACCCGAGCGATTTTCCTGCCGTGACGCAGCAGGGCCGCCTGACGGTAGAATTGATGCGCAGGCTTGGCGTGAATATGCAGCCGATTGAATCAGATTGGGCAAGCATTCTGGCGCGGCGCAATAACCGCAACCCGCCGGCGCAAGGCGGCTGGCATTTGCACAATACCAATGGCCCGGCGGCGACCATCGCCAATCCCGCCGTCAGCTTCGCCATTCGTATGAATGGGCAAGCCGCCTGGCCCGGCTGGCCAACAGATGCGGATGCGGAAGCGCAGGTGGAAGCCTGGATCAATGCCGATGATCAGGCGGCGCAGGATGCGGCGATGCGGCGCTTGCAGGAAATTAGCTGGGAATCGCTGCCCTTCGCGCCGACAGGTTTATTCCGGCTACGCACAGCCTTCCGGCGCGACCTGACAGGCGTTTTGCAGGGGCCGAATCCCTTTCTATGGAATCTGCGGCGGGCGTGACCCGCTTCAGCAGCCGCCCGGCGCTTCTTCCAGCCGCACCAGCTTGGCGCGCACGGTGAAATCGCCGAAATCCATGATCATCTCATCCGCCACGCCATTTTCGAAATAGCGGAGCGAGACCTCATAGGATGGCGTGCGCGCCCCGCCGGCCTGTTCGGCATCGGGCTCAAAAAAGGCGATGCGCATGCGCGATGATCCAAGCGTGGAAAGGCTCGGCGCTTCGGGCATCGGCTGAGGCCCCTGCCAGGGTGAGACCACCGTTGTGGTCTGCTGGGCGCCATCGGCGGTGGTGCCGTCAAAGATCGGCGCGACCAGCAGGCGCTGGCCGGCACGCGCGGCATTCAGCGCGGCGATGGTATGCGCATTGGGCAAAAGCGTGCCGGGCGGGATGGGCAGTTCCTTCGCTTCCGGTTCGCTGTAGCGCGCGACACCGCTGCCATCGGCGCCAAGCTCCGCCTGACCGACGACGCGGCTGCTGACCGCGCCCTGCGTTACCTGCGTCAGGCTGAAGCGTAGGTTCCGGCCATCCATGGATTCCAGCGTGGCGTAATCGGACCCAGTTTCAAGTTCCGTGCCTTCGCGGTTGCGCAGCGTCATGCTGAAGCGCTGACGCGTCGTCCAGCTTTCGCAGGCGTCAATCAATTCATAGAGCATGGCGCCAGAAACCTCGACAATCCCGGCATTCTCCCGCGCGCGATCCAGTGTGAGGTCGTAAATGCCGCGATGGGAGGCGAGTGCACTTGCCGTGAGTGGCGCAAGCGGCGCGGCAGCCGGCGCATCCTTGGCCCCCTGGGTGAAGCCAGGCGTGGCGGGCAGGATCAGCGCAAGGGCGAGAAGGGCAGGAAACCGCATCGGATACTCCGGGCGGCAGGGGCCGCTGCCGTCTGATACAGCCGATTCCGCCGCGACGGAATCGGTTTTTCGTAACAAAATTTGGCGGCGGGGGATCAGCCCGGCTTGGCACCCTTCACCGGCGGCAGGTCCAACTTGATGTGCAATTCCCTGAGCCGCTCCGGCGGCACGCGGGCCGGGGCGCCCATCATCAAATCCTCGGCCTGCTGGTTCATCGGGAAGAGGATCACTTCGCGGATCGCGGGTTCATCGGCGATCAGCATCACAATCCGGTCAATGCCGGGCGCCGAGCCACCATGCGGCGGCGCGCCATAGCGGAAGGCATTCAACATGCCGCCGAAGCGATGCTCCACCTCCTCCGCCGGATAGCCGGCGATTTCAAAGGCGCGGATCATGATATCCGGGCGATGATTGCGGATGGCGCCGGAGGAAAGCTCAATCCCGTTGCAGACAATGTCGTATTGGAAGGCCTTGATGTCCAAGGGGTCCATGGAATTGAGCGCTTCCAGCCCGCCTTGCGGCATGGAAAACGGGTTATGGCTGAATTCGATCTGGCCGGTGTCTTCATTCCGTTCATACATCGGAAAATCCGTCACCCAGCAAAAGCGATAGGCGTTTTCTTCCAAAAGCCCCAGATCACGACCAACGCGGTTGCGCACGGCGCCCGAGAATTTCGCGGCCTCCGCTTCCTTATTCGCGACAAAGAACACCGCATCACCCGCACCAAGCCCGCAAGCGGCGGCAATGGCGGCCACACGATCAGCTTCCAGGTTCTTCGCAATCGGCCCCTTCGCGCCATCCGCATCCCAGGCGATATAGCCAAGCCCGCCTTGGCCTTCGGCACGCGCCCATTCATTCAACCCATCAAAGAAAGATCGCGGCCGGCCGGCCGCGCCGGGTGCGGGAATGGCGCGCACCACGCCACCCGATGCGGTGACCTTCGCAAACAAGCCAAAGCCACCCCCGGCGAAATGCGTGCTGACATCGGTGATCTTGATCGGGTTGCGCAAATCAGGCTTGTCCGAACCATATTCCAGCATCGCCTGCTGATAGGGAATGCGCGGGAAGGGTGCCGGCGTCACGGCGCGCTTCGTGCCGGTCCAATCAGAAAATTCCTCAAACACGCCAGCCAGCACAGGCTCGATCGCGGCGAAGACATCTTCCTGCGTCACAAAGGACATTTCGAAATCAAGCTGATAGAATTCGCCCGGGGACCGATCCGCGCGCGACGCCTCATCCCGGAAGCAGGGCGCGATCTGGAAGTAGCGATCAAACCCGGCAACCATGCATAGCTGCTTGAATTGCTGCGGCGCCTGCGGCAGCGCATAGAATTTGCCCGGATGCAGCCGAGCGGGGACCAAGAAGTCGCGAGCGCCTTCAGGGCTTGAAGCCGTCAGGATCGGGGTTTGGAATTCGGTAAAGCCCTGATCAATCATCCGCCGCCGGATGGAAGAAATCACCTGGCTCCTCAGCATCAGATTGCGATGCTGGCGATCCCGCCGCAAATCCAAAAAGCGATAACGCAGGCGCAGCTCCTCGGGGAATTCCGCATCACCGGCCACCTGAATCGGCAGTACTTCGGCCGCGGATTGTACTTCCACCTCACGCACACGCAGTTCAATCTCACCCGTCGGCAGCTTGGCATTCACCGTGCCGGCCTCGCGCGGCACCACATCGCCGGTCACGGTAATCACGCTTTCGGGGCGCAGTTCTTCCAAAAGCTTCAGCACGGGCGAGCCCTGCGCCACCACGCATTGCGTCATGCCGTAATGGTCGCGCAAATCAATGAACAGCAAGCCGCCATGGTCGCGCTTGCGGTGCACCCAGCCGGAAAGCCGCGCGGTGGAGCCGGCATCGGTGGCGCGGAGCGCGCCGCAATGATGGGTACGATAGGCATGCATGGCGAAAATTCATCCTAAATGGCGGAAAGGCGGGGGAAAGCGCCCCAGGGCGTGGCTTCTGTCAACCCCACCGCTTTCCCAGGCGCCGCTGCCCCTGTAAGAAACCGGTATGAATCGCCGCCATGCCGCCCCGGCAGCCGACCAAAGCCCCACCCTGATCACGGATACCGGCAGCCTCGCCGCGCTATGTGACCGGCTGAAGCATGAGCCCTTCGTGACCGTGGACACGGAATTCATGCGCGAACGCACCTATTGGCCGGAGCTCTGCCTGGTGCAATTGGCCGGCCAGCATGAGGTAGCCGAGGTTGATGCCCTGGCGCCGGGGCTTGATCTTGGCCCGCTCGGCGAATTGATGGCCAATCCCCATGTAGTGAAGGTGTTTCACGCCGCCCGGCAGGATGTGGAAATCTTTTTGCTGAAATTCGGCGCCGTGCCCTATCCGATATTTGATACCCAAATCGCCGCCATGGTGGCCGGTTTCGGCGATCAGGCTTCCTATGATTCGCTTTGCCGGTCCCTCGCGGGGGTGCAGATCGACAAGGCCCATCGCTTCAGCGATTGGTCGGCAAGGCCCCTGTCAGAGAGCCAATTGGCCTATGCGGCGGCGGATGTGACGCATTTGCGCAAGATTTTCGTCTCGCTCACGCTCAGGCTGGAACGGGAAGGCCGGATTGACTGGGTGGGGCAGGAAATGGCCGCGCTGGCCGATCCCGCAACCTATTTGACCGACCCGGACACGGCCTGGGAAAAGCTTCGCCCGCGCACGTCAAACCGGCGGTTTCTCGGCGTTTTGCGCGCCATCGCCGCATGGCGGGAACGCGAAGCCCAGCGCATCAATATCCCGCGCCAGCGGCTGGTGAAGGATGATACGCTGCTGGAGATCGCGGCCACCATGCCCGATAGCCCGGCGGAGCTCACCCGCGCACGGGGCATTTCGGAGAATTTCGCCAAGGGCAAATCCGGTGAGGGGCTGCTCGCCGCCATCCGCCTGGCGCGCGCGCTGCGGGAAGAAGAATTACCACAATTGCAGAAGGACAAGCCGGGCCCGCCGCCCTCCCCCGCGCTGGTTGCCTTGCTCAAGGTGCTTCTCTCGGCGAAGTCTGAGGAGCATGATGTGGCGCCGCGCTTGCTTGCTTCCAGCGATGATCTGGAAAAGCTCGCCACGGGACAGGATAATGTGCCGGCGCTGCATGGCTGGCGGCGGGAAGTCTTTGGGGATGCCGCGCTGGCGCTGCGCTCCGGCAAATTGGCGCTAGGCGTGGATGGTCGCCGGGTGAAGCTGATCCCGGCGGGTTAACCAGTAGGACCCAACCCCTCCAGGAAGATGATCGCGGTCGCCGCCAGACCCAATCCGCAAAACAGCATGGACAGCATCGGCCAGGCATTGCGCGGGCCGCGCATGGCAATCACCGCATTGCCGACCAGGGACACCATCACCGCCGCCACCGGCTGGGACCAATGCAATTCGCGAAAGCCCCAGACAATAAGGGCGATCCAGGCGATGAAGGCCGCGCGCGCAAGCCAATGCCAGAAGATGGACGCGGCTTCGGAAGCCGGGCGCATTTCCGGCGCCCCGCTTTTGGATTGGATGAAGGCGCCGATCGAAAGCAGCACCATGGCGGCGTAATAAAGCGTCACAGCGCCTTCATTGCCGCCCCTCCCGCCCGGCTGCAAGGGGTTTTATCGCGCGCGATGGTCGCCCTCCGCCCCATTCCGCGCTAACCCTGCCCCATGCCCGCCGCACCCCCCGCCCTATTGCAAGTACTGCCCGCGCTCCGCTCTGGCGGCGTGGAGCGCGGCACGCTGGAGATTGCCGAGGCGCAAATCGCCGCTGGCTTCCGCGCCATTGTGGCTTCAGCGGGCGGCGAAATGGTGCCGGCGTTGGAAGCACTTGGGGCCAGGCACGTCACCTTGCCGCTGACGGCGAAATCGCCCTTGGCCATCTGGCGCAATGCGGCGGCAATCGCGGCGCTGGCGCGGGCGGAAGGGGTGGCGCTGATCCATGCGCGGTCCCGCGCGCCCGCCTGGTCGGCGCTGATCGCCGCCAGACGCACAGACCTACCCTTCGTCACCACCTATCATGGCGCCTATAATGAGGGTTTTCCCGGCAAGCGGCTTTACAATTCCGTGATGGCGCGGGGCGACCGCGTGATCGCGATAAGCCATTTCATCGCCGATCTGATCCGCACCCGGCATGGCGTGGCGGAAGCGCGGTTGCGCGTGATCCCGCGCGGTGTGGACCCTCGGCGTTTTGATCCCGCCCTGGTCAGCGCTGAAAGGCTCGAAAAACTGCGCGCTGCCTGGAAGCTGCCGGAGAGACGAGCCATCATCATGCTGCCGGCGCGCATCACGCGCTGGAAGGGCCAAATGGTGCTGGTGGAGGCCATGGCGCGGCTGCCTGGGGATTCGCTTGCGCTGCTGGTGGGGGACGCGGAAGAACGCCCGGCGTTCAAGGCGGAATTGCTGGCGCGCATCGAAAGCCTGGGGCTGAAAGACCGCGTGCGGCTGGTGGGCCACGCCAATGACATGCCGGCGGCGCTGATGCTCGCGGATGTCGTTATCCATGCCTCGACCGATGCGGAAGCCTTTGGCCGCACGGTGATCGAAGCCCAGGCCATGGCGCGACCCGTCATCGCGAGTGACCTTGGCGCACCGCGCGAAACCGTGGCGGAGGGCATCACCGGCTGGCGCATCCCGCCCGGTGATGCGGCGGCACTTGCAGAAGCCATTGGCAAGGCGCTGGCCCTGCCACCCGCCGAAGGCGCCGCGCTTGGTGCCAGGGCACGGGCAGCGGTGCTGTCGGGCTATACGACCGAAGCCATGCAGGCCGCGACCATCGCCGTCTATCGGGAATTGATCGGATGACGCCGCGCATCCTGGTGATCAAGCTGGGTGCCTTGGGGGATTTCGCCCAGGCTTTCGGGCCTTTTGCGGCGATCCGCGCGCATCATCCCGGCGCCGAGATCACCCTGCTGACCACGCCGCCCTTCGCGCCGCTGGCGCGGCAGGCGCCCTGGTTTGACCAAGTTTGGGACAATGGCCGGCCCAGGGGCCTGGCCGCGCTTTGGGCACTGGGGCGGAAGCTGCGCGCGGCGCGGTTTGACCGGGTTTATGATTTGCAGACCTCGGATCGGTCATCGCGCTATCGCTGGCTGGTCGGGCGCAACGTTGAATGGTCCGGCATCGCCGCCGGCGCGTCCCACCCGCATGCCAATCCGCGCCGCGATTTCATGCACACGGTCGAACGCCAGCGGGAGCAATTGGAAATGGCCGGCATCAACCATTTCCCGGCCCCTGAACTCGCTTGGCTAGATGCCGATATCACGCGCTTCGCCCTGCCAGAACGCTTTGCGCTGTTGATCCCAGGCGCCTCCCCCGGTCGCCCGGCCAAGCGTTGGCCCGTCGCGCATTTCGGCGCCTTGGCGGCAGCGCTGGATATCCCCGCCGTGATCCTGGGTGGCCCGGCTGAAGCGGCTTTGGGTGCCGCCATCACGCAGACCTGCCCCGGCGCGCGCGACCTGACCGGTAAGACCAGCTTCGCCGATATCGCCGCACTCGCCCGGCGCGCAGCCTTTTGCATCGGCAATGACACGGGCCCGACTCATCTCGCCGCCGTGGCCGGCTGCCCAACGCTTGCGCTATTCGGTGAGGATAGCGACCCCGCGCTTTGCGCCCCGCGTGGCCCCTGCGTCGCCGTGCTGCGCCACCAGCCGCTTGCTGCCCTGACGCTGGCTGAGGTACGGGCGGCGCTTCAGGATTTGATCACTCACCCCGCCACCATGGCTTGACCCGGAAGTGGCCTCTGCCCATGGTCCGGCCTTTCTGCAACCCATAGGACGCTGTTCATGCCCGCGATTACCCTGCCCGATGGTTCCATCCGCCACTTTGACGGCGCGGTGACGGGCACCACTATCGCGGCGGCGATTGGCCCTGGCCTCGCCAAGGCAGCGCTGGCCATGGAAGTGGATGGCAAGCTGCGCGATCTTTCCGCGACCATCGAAAAGGACGCGAAGCTGCGCTTCATCACGCGGCGCGATCCCGAAGCGTTGGAAATGATCCGCCATGATTGCGCCCATGTGCTGGCGGAAGCCGTGCAGGCGCTTTATCCGGGCACGCAGGTCACGATCGGCCCTTCGATTGAAAACGGTTTCTATTACGATTTCGCGCGCAATGAGCCCTTCAAGCCCGAGGATTTCGCCGCCATTGAAGCGAAAATGCGTGAGATCATCGCGCGCAATGATGCTTTTGTGCGCGAAGAATGGGACCGTGAGGACGCGATCCGCTTCTTCACCGACAAGGGTGAACGCTACAAGGCGGAATTGATTCAGGATTTACCGAAATCCGAAATCATCAGCATCTACAAGCAAGGTGCCTGGACGGATCTTTGCCGCGGCCCGCATATGCGCGGCACGGGCGATATCGGCACTGCCTTTAAGCTGATGAAAGTGGCCGGCGCCTATTGGCGCGGCGATCATCGCAACGCGATGTTGAGCCGCATTTACGGCACTGCATGGCGCGACCAGAAGGAACTCGACGCCTATTTGTTGCAGTTGGAAGAAGCGGAAAAGCGCGACCACCGCAAGATCGGCAAGGAAATGGGGCTGTTTCACCTCCAGGATGAGGCGGTCGGTTCGGTCTTCTGGCATCCCAAGGGCTGGCGGCTTTATCGCACCGTGGAAGCCTATATGCGCCGGCGGCTTGATATCGCCGAATATCAGGAAGTGAAGACGCCGCAGCTGGTGGATCGCAAGCTTTGGGAAGCTTCCGGGCATTGGGAAAAATTCCGCGAAAACATGTTCGTCGCGCGCGTGGAAGACGAAGATGAAAAGGACCGCGTGCTGGCGCTGAAGCCGATGAATTGCCCCTGCCATGTGCAGATTTTCAATCAGGGCTTGCGTTCCTATCGCGAATTGCCTTTGCGCATGGCGGAATTCGGCGCTTGCCACCGCTATGAACCCTCGGGCGCCTTGCATGGCATCATGCGGGTGCGCAGTTTTGTCCAGGATGATGCGCATATCTTCTGCGCCGAAGAACAGATCGCCGATGAAACGGTGCGCTTTGTGGCGCTACTGTCTTCCATCTATCGCGATTTCGGCTTTACCGAATTCCGCGTGAAATTCTCCGACCGCCCGGCGCGGCGCGCGGGGACGGATGCGGTGTGGGATCAGGCGGAAGGTGCGCTGAAAGACGCCTGCCGCATCGCGGGCGTTGAGTATGAATTGAACCCTGGCGAGGGCGCCTTCTACGGCCCCAAGCTGGAATTCGTGCTGCGCGATGCGATTGGCCGCGATTGGCAATGCGGCACGCTGCAGGTGGATTTCGTGCTGCCGGAACGGCTGGATGCGGAATATGTCGCGGAAGACGGCACCCGGCGCCGGCCGGTCATGCTGCACCGGGCCATTCTGGGGTCCTTTGAGCGCTTCCTGGGTATTTTGATCGAAGAACATGCAGGGCGCTTCCCGCTTTGGCTTGCCCCGGTTCAGGTCGTGGTCGCGACCATTGTGGATGAAGCCGCCCCCTTCGCCCGAGAAGCCGCCGCCGCCTTGCAAAAGGCCGGGGTCGCGGTTTCGCTTGATCTCAGAAACGAGAAAATCAACCGCAAGGTGGTGGATCATATTGACCAGCGCGTGCCCGTGCTGGCCGTGATTGGCCGGCGAGAGGCTGAAGAAGGCACCATTGTGCTCCGCCGCCTGCCCGGCCGGGATCAGGAAACGCTGAAGCTTGCGGATGCCGTGGCGCTACTGGCGGCTGAGGCAACGCCGCCTGATCTGCGCGCCTGACGCCACAGCCACGAAAGATTTAGCAACACCGGGGCCGCAAACCCCGGGTAAAACTTGCGGCGCGCCGCCCAAAAGCCCATAAATGCGTCGTTCTGATAATCTCGACAGGAGAGTACCATAGCTCGACCCCCTATGCCCGCCGCCCAGCAGGCCCCCGCGCGTGAAGGCCCGCGTATCAATGATGAAATCCGCGTCCCGCAGGTTCGCCTGATTGATGACCGCGGAGAAATGCTCGGCGTCATGTCCGCCCGCGAAGCGCTGATCCGCGCTTATGATGTGGGCCTGGACCTTGTCGAAATCTCACCCAATGCGGTGCCGCCTGTCTGCAAGATCCTGGATTACGGGAAGTACAAATACGAACAGCAGAAAAAGGCGAATGAGGCGCGCAAGAAGCAGAAGGTCGTCGAAATCAAGGAAATCAAGGTTCGCCCGAATATTGATGACCATGATTACGACGTGAAGATGAAGCAGATGAAGAACTTCATCGGCGAAGGCGACAAGGTGAAGGTCACACTCCGCTTCCGTGGCCGCGAAATGGCGCACCAGGAATTGGGCGTGAAGGTGCTGGAACGTATCCGCAATGACCTGATTGAATTGGTCAAGGTCGAACAAATGCCCAAGCTGGAAAACCGCCAAATGGTCATGGTGGTGGCGCCGAAATAGGCAGCGCCCCCGGCGGCGTGGTCCGAAAGCCGGACCGCGCCCCAAGCTGTAGCCTAGCTGGGCGCATGCGCCTTGCCGCGCGGTGGCTTGCGGCGTCGGATGTGGCCGACCATAACGCCCGCCTAACCTTCTGCCCGTGCGAAGCACCCCATGCCAGAAAGCGCCCTCGCGAGCCTTGAGAACACCGCCGCCCGCAACCCCGCAGGCGCGCTGGAGGCATTGCTCGGCACCCTACGGCGCCTTGCGGCAGGAACCAGCCTTGAGGATCTTGCCGCACCCGAGGCGCCACAACCGGTTGAGGTTTTGGCAACCCGGCTTGCTGCGGCCATGGCACGCATTCTGACCGATCCGGCCATTCCCTTTAACGACAATGCTGCGCTGCGCCTTGCCGCCATTGGACGGGTCGCGGATCATCTGCATGCGATCAGCGGCTTTGGCAGTTCGGATCACATCCTTCGCATACTCGGCGCGGGCGATACGGATGGCCTCAGGCGCCTTTTCCAGCAGGATCGCCAGGCTTTCGCCAAGGCCTGGCTGGTTTTTTCGATAGATTCGGCGCTGCCCATTGATGTCCGCGCCCTGTTGGAGGCTCCCGCACCGCTCGCGCTGCTGGTCGCCATGAGCCTGGTGTCGCAAAAACCCATTCTGACCCAAACCGGGCATGAACGCCGCGAAGCGCTGGTAAGCCTCGCCAGCCGGCTCACGCCCGTGCCCCTACCGCTTTCACTCGATCATCTGGTGCTGCTCTCGGCCGCCTGGATGCTCTGTTCCTATGCCGGGGCGCGCGACAAGCACGCCATCAAGCCTGTCCTGAACCGCGTATTGCGCCATTGGGGGGGGAATATCGGCCTCAGCGATGCCCCCCTGCCCGCCATCCGCGCGCTGAAGACCCGGCCGACATTGCTGATCGCGGCTGAGATCATGCACTCCAACCATGTGCAATACCGCTATTTCGGCCAGTATCTGCGCCAGCTGCGCCAGCGCTTCCGGCTGGTGCTGCTGACCGAGGAATCCCAGGCCGACAGCAATGCCCGCGCCCTTTATGATGAGGTGCATGTCTTCAAACGCGAAGGCGATACAGGGTATTTCAACAAGGTGGTGGAGGTGATCAAATCCATTGCCCCGCATGTGATTTTCTGGATCAGTGTCGGCATGCGGCATTGGGGGCCGGTGCTGGCCAATTTCCGGCTCGCCCCCATTCAACTGGCGGGTTTCGGCCATGCGGCATCCACCTATTGCGAAACGATGGATTATTACTTCACCCGCGAAGGCTATGTCGGTGACCCGTCGCTCTTGTCCGAACAATTGATCCTGCTGCCCGATTCCGGGCTGCGCTTCGAAAGATCGCCCTTTTATACGCCCTTGCAGCCCGATATCCGGGAAACAGCATCGCCACTGCGCATTGCGCTGCCATCCAACCTGTTGAAGCTCAACCCGCATTTCATCGGCGTCTTGCGGCGCATTCGCGATAAGGCCGGCCGGCCCTTGGAATTCCATGTCTTCCCCAATGTTTCGGGGCTGGAGCTGATCGCGACCAGGCGCGTTTTTGATCAGAACTTGCCGGGCAGCATCGTGCATCCTGTCATGGCCTATAACCCGTATCTCGCGGCGCTGAACGCCTGTGATCTTAACTTGAGCCCCTTTCCCTTTGGCGCCTTGCACAGCGTTGTCGATTCGCTGCGCCAGGGCATTCCCGTGGTGGCGATGGATGGGCTTGATTTGCATGAACGCCCGGACCCGATGCTGCTCCGCCGGGTCGGGATGCCCGAATGGCTGATTGCCCAGGATGAGGAAGCCTATATCGCCACAGCGCTGCGCATCATTGACAATGACGCTGAGCGCCTTGCCTTGAGCCGTCAGGCCCTGGCCTTGGACCTTGACCGTACCCTGTTCGGGGACGCGACCACGCCGCTTGGCAGCGATGTGGTGGAGGCGATGTGGTGGGTTTACCAGAATCATGAGGCGATCAAGGCTTCCGGCCGCAAGGTGTTTCGCGCGGAAGATCGCAGGGCGCCAGCCTGATAAACAGGGCGGGTGCTTTCAGCCGGGCGATGCAGGCATTAGATGCAGGCCATGCCCAATCCCGCCCTTATCTGGTTCCGCCAGGATCTGCGCCTTGCCGATAACCCGGCCCTGCATGCCGTGGCCGATCGGCCCATCCTGCCGGTCTTTGTCTTGGACCCGGCAGCCGCCGGCGCCTGGGCGGAAGGCGGCGCTTCCCGCTGGTGGCTGCATCACAGCCTTGCCTCCCTATCGCGCGACGTGAAGGCGCTTGGGGCACCACTTCTGGTACTGCGCGGCGCGGCTTTGGACCTTTTGCCCAAGCTGGCCGCCGAGATCGGCGCCGATGAAATCCATGCCGGGCGCCTGACCGAGCCCTGGGCGCGCGCGCGGGACGCCAAGTTGGCGGAGGCTCTGCAAGGGGTGGGGCGGAAGCTGGTGCTGCATCGTTCTGCCCTGCTGCATGAACCGCATCTGGTGCGCACCGGGGCGGGCAAGCCCTATGCGGTCTATACGCCCTTCTCCCGCACGCTATTCGGCTTTGGCGACCCCGCGGCGCCGATCCCGGCGCCCAAGCGCTTGCGTTTGGCCGCCGCTGCTCCGGCGGGGCTGGACATTCCTGCCCTTGGCCTGCTGCCACGCCCGCCAGAACCCGATTGGGCGGCGGGCTTTGGCGCCGTCTGGCAGCCTGGGGAAGCGGGGGCCGCGCGGCGGCTGGCGGATTTTTTGGCCTCAGGCGTCAATGCCTATGCGGATCGGCGCAATGAACCAGCGGCCAAGGGCGGGACCTCTGGCCTCTCGCCCCATTTGCATTTCGGGGAAATCTCGCCCCGCCAGGTTTGGGTCGCGGCGCGGGCGGCGGTGCCCAAGGGTGGGGCGGGGCTGGAGACCTTCCTCAAGGAAGTGCTGTGGCGGGAGTTTTCGCATCATCTGCTCTGGCATCGCCCGGAAATGCCGGAAGCGCCGCTGCGCGCCGAATTCGCCGCTTTCCCCTGGGCGCCGGATGCCGCGCTGCTCCGCGCCTGGCAGCGTGGCCAGACGGGCTACCCCATTGTTGATGCCGGCATGCGTCAGCTTTGGCAGACCGGCTGGATGCATAACCGCGTGCGCATGATCACGGCTTCGTTTCTCGTGAAACATTTGCTGCAACCCTGGCAGGATGGCGAGGCCTGGTTCTGGGATACGCTGGTGGATGCGGACCTCGCGGCGAATAGCGCGTCCTGGCAATGGGTTGCGGGCTGCGGGGCAGATGCCGCGCCCTATTTCCGCATTTTCAACCCAGTCTTGCAGGGTGAGAAATTCGACCCGGAGGGTGAGTATATCCGCGCCTGGTGCCCGGAATTGGCCAAGCTGCCCGCGCGCTTCATCCACAAACCCTTCGAAGCGCCAGAGATGATCCTGCGCGGCGCCGGCGTTGCGCTTGGCCAAACCTACCCGAAGCCGGTGATTGACCTGGCAGAAGGCCGGGCACGCGCCTTGGCGGCCTTTGCGGGGCTGCGCAAGGCATGATCACAGCGCGGAGACTGCGTGACGCCGGCTTTTCCGGGCTGCGCGTTGTGGGCGACGTGCATGGTGAGGCCGAAGCCTTTGAGGCTGCCATTGCCGGCGCGGAATCGCTTGGCCTTTTCATCATCCAGCTTGGCGATCTGGTGGATTACGGGCCGGATAGCCCCGGCGTCTTGCGCCGCGCCTTCGCCATGCTGGATGCCAGGCGCGGCATTTTCCTGCTTGGCAATCACGAACATAAGCTGAGGCGCGCGCTGATCGGCCATGCCAGCGCCAAGCTATTCGTGGCCCCCGAGGGTCTCGGCAAAACGCTTGAGCAATTGAACGCTGCCCCGGATCGGGAGGCTTTGGCAGCGCGTGCCGTGGCGGAGATTGCCCGTGCGCCCGCCTGGCTCCGGCTTGGGCAGGCCATGTTCATCCATGCCGCCTATCATGACGCGATGCTGTTCCGCGCGCCGCCCGAGGATGCCGGGGTGCGTCGCCCCGATGGCCCGCTATCGCGCGCCCTTTATGGCGAGGTGACCGGCCAGCGCGGGCCGGATGGCTACCCGATGCGCGCCACACGCTGGGTTGGGCGCATCCCCCATGGCATCACGGCCTATGTCGGGCATGACAATCGTTCCACCAATGGGCGGCCGCATGAGATGCGCGGCGCGCTGGGTGGGCGGGCGATTTTCCTTGATACCGGCGCGGGCAAGGGCGGCGCGCTGGCCTGGATTGATCTGCCGTTTGAGGCGCTGGAGTCGGCTAGTTCAACTCCATAACTTCGGGTTCGCCAAATCCCGCGCAATGCGTTCCGCGGCGGCATCCAATAGCGCCTCACCTTTCGCAGCCGTCGCGCTGCGCGCATCACCAATCACGCCATTGGCGCTGAGTTCCTTGAAGGAACGCCGCCGCGCGAGTGCTGCCGGCTGGCCTTCAACCCGCGTGCTATGCGGGCCATGCTGTTCCGAAAGCCGCTCGGGGCGCACCGCTTCGGGCATCAGGGTCATGACCATGGAAGCCTCAGCCTCACAGGCATGCAGCACATTGGATTGGCGTTCCAGAATGGGCGCGAAGGCGTCGCCCGCCATGTGCCAATAGGTCGCGGCGGCAACCGGAATGCCGCTTTCGGCCTGCGCATCAACGGCGGCAACGACCACCGCTTCTGCATTGCCGCCATGGCCATTCAGCAGCATGGCGCGCTTGAAGCCGGCGCGCGCGGCGGAACGCACAATGCCGCGCAGTACCGCACCGAAAGCCGCGTAATCCAGCGTGACCGTGCCGCCGAAAGGCACGTGATGCTCGGCCAAACCGGTCCAGACGCAGGGGGTGACCACCACCTGTTCGCCAGCTGCCAGCATGCGTTGCGCGACGCGATGCGCGACACCGGTCGCGCAGATGATGTCAACGCCGGTCGCCAATGCCGGCCCGTGCTGTTCCAGGGATGCCACCGGGATGATCACCAATGCCCCCGCCGCAGCGCGGGCATTGAGTTCTTCGGAGGTCATTTTCATCCATTCGATTTCGGTCGTCATGGGTATCACTCTGCGGTTGCGCCAGATTGCTGCACCAGATCGCGCCAGATGGGTTCTTGCGCGCGCCAGAATTCGCCGAAGGCGGCGGGGGTTGCATCGGTGGCGGGCTGGAAGCTCATGGGCCTCAGCCGTG
Source organism: Roseomonas sp. (assembly GCA_020249865.1). Lineage (GTDB taxonomy): Bacteria > Pseudomonadota > Alphaproteobacteria > Acetobacterales > Acetobacteraceae > Neoroseomonas. Next base: position 21,303 of record JADCEV010000041.1, read on the forward strand.
CCGCCAAGGCCTCATCGGCCATCACACGGGTCAGTGCGGCATGCAGCGTATTGATCACCGGGGCAGGCGTGCCGGCGGGGGCCACGACAGACCACCAATTCAGCGCATCAAAGCCCTTGCCGGGCAGTGCCTCATCCATGCCGGGCACATTGGCGATTTCCGGCACATAGGTGATGCGCTCAGCGCTGCCCACTACCAGCGGCCGGAAGCGACCTTCGCGCACATGCGGCAGAAGTGCGGGGATGGCATCGAACATCATATCAATCGTGCCCGAGGCAAGATCCTGAATGGCGAGAGAGCCTCCACGATACGGCACATGGGTGATTTGAATGCCGGCGGCGCGATTGAGCTTTTCCAGAAATAAATGGCTGATCGTACCCGTGCCGGAGGACCCCATGGTGACGCGGCCCGGATTGGCGCGGGCGAATTCAATCAATTCGCCAAGCGTGCGATAGGGGCGCTGGCTATTCACCACCAACAGGATGCTGCCCACCGCAACGCGCGTGATGGGCGCCAGATCGCGCATCGGATCAAGCGGCATTTGCGTGCGATACAAATACTTGTTTGCCACCAGCACATTGGCCGAGGTGAAAAGCAGCGTATGCCCATCCTTCTCCGCCTGCGCGACCGCCAGGGCGCCAAGATTACCGCCGGCGCCAGGGCGGTTATCCACCACTACGGGCTGACCCAGCACAGGCGCCAGCCGTTCGGCAATCATGCGCGCGATAATGTCATTGGCGCCACCAGGCGCGATGGGCACAATGAGCCGCACGGGACGCGTTGGGAAATTCTGTGCCTGTGCGGCGCTGGCGGCGAAGATGGCGCTGGCACCAATCAGCGCGGCGCGACGGGAAAAGCTCATGGGGGGACCTCCGGCTTGAGACAGTGAAGGCTAAGCCGGAAAGGGGCTGGAAGAAAACAGGCGCCTCAGCCCCGCATCGCCGGCCCATCCAGAAATTCCCGCGCCTTGGCGCGCATGGCGGCGAGCTTTTCGGGCTTCAGCTTGCGCAGCCCCATTACCGGCATCGCCATGCGCGGGTTGCGCGCAAACTCCTCCGCATGGCGGGCGATGAAATCCCAATAGAGGAAGTTGAACGGACAGGCGCGCGGCCCCACCGCATTCTTCGCATCATGCGCGCAGCCGCGGCAATAATCGCCCATGCGGTTGATATAGGCGGCAGACGCCGCGTAGGGCTTGGACGCCATGACCCCGCCATCGGCGTAAAGCGCCATGCCCTGGGTATTGGGCAATTCCACCCAATCAAAGGCATCGGCGTAGACGGACAGATACCAGCGATTGACTTCGGCCGGATCAAGCCCCGCGATCAGCGCGAAATTCCCGGTGATCATCAGGCGTTGGATGTGATGCGCATAGGCGTGATCGCGCGTCTGCCCCACGGCTTGCGACATGCAGCGCATGGAGGTCTCCGCCCCCCAATAGAACGCCGGCAAGGGGCGCTTGGCGGACAGCGCATTGCCTTCCGCATAGCCTGGCATCAGCAGCCAATAGAGCCCGCGCACATATTCGCGCCAGCCAATGATCTGGCGAATGAACCCCTCAACCGCATTGAGCGGGGCCTTGCCATCGCGCCAGGCTTGCTCGGCCGCGATGCAAATCGCGCGCGGATCAAGCAGACCGATATTGAGGCTGGTGGAAATCAGCGAATGGAACAGGAAAGGCTGCCCCGCCGCCATGGCGTCCTGGTAATCGCCAAAGCGCGGCAAACGGTCGCGGATGAAGGCCGCCAGCGCGGCCTCCGCATCGCGGGCGGTGACGGGCCAGGCAAAGCCCTCTGCTGCGCCGAAATGCGTGCCGAAACGCGTGCTGACTAAGGCAATGACATCACGCGTGATGTCATCCGGCGCAAAGCGCGGCGCGACGGGCGGTGTCACGCCGGCAGGCAGCGCCGCGCGGTTTTCGGCATCGTAATTCCAGGCGCCGCCGGCAGGTTCATCGCCTTCCATCAGCAGGCCGGTTTCGCGGCGCATTTCGCGATAGAAGAATTCCATGCGGTATTGCTTGCGCCCCTTGGCCCAGGCGCGAAAGCGCGGCAAGTCGCAAATGAAGCGATGATCGGGACGGATTTCGACCGGCAGGCCAAACGCTTTTTCCCAAGCCTCCATATCCTGCAAGACGCGCCATTCACCGGGATGGGTCGCAATGATGCGCTCTGGGCGATGGCGCGCGACGGCACGCGCCACTTCGCCGGCAAAGCTTTGCGTATTCGCCGGATCATCCAGGCGGATGTAATCCACCTTGACGCCACGTGCTTCGAGTGCGTGCGCGAAATGGCGCATGGCCGATAGGATCAGGATGATCTTTTGCGGGTGATGGGGCACATGGGTGCATTCCGCCATCACCTCCATCATCAATACGCGATCCCGTTTGGGGTCGAGGCCTTCAAGCGCCGAAACACCGGGCGTCAATTGATCGCCCAGCACCACGCGCAGCGCGGCGGTTTTGGTCATCCGATCAGCTCATAGGTAACGGCGCTGCCATCCTCGCCCTTGGTGGCAAGCGCCACCCAGCGGCCTGCGGCATCATAGCGCGCCACGGCTTCAACCGCGCCATTCAGGGTGAATTGTACGCCGCCATTTGGCACTGCGCTCCGCGCGGCAGCACCGGGGATCAGCGTGCAGGTCAGCGGGCGGATCAAGGGGCGGGCGAAATGCGCGCCATTCCACCAGGTGAGTGGCGCAGCATTAGCCGGCAGGCGTGCGGCACCCTCCGGCCCCTCAGCCATTAAAGCGCCGCCTTCAGCCACCACGCGCGCTTCGGTCACGGTGCCGTTGCGATCATGGCGCGATGTCAGGCGCTGCAGCCGGTCATTCGCCCATTCCTCGGCGATATCATGGCGCAGGCGAAACACGGTGAAGCCGGCAAGCTTCACCTGCAAGGCGATTTCGGTCTGCACGGAAAGCTTTGCGGTATTTCCAGAAAGCCGCACCTGATGCGTGCCAATCTCGCGGCCTTCGCGCAGCACACGAAACCGCACCGGGCCGGGCGCGGCGAAGGTGGCGGCGGGCAGCAGGATGCCAGGCAAGGCGAGCAAGGCACGACGCAACATCAACCACGGCTCCTCAGCGTGGAACGGCCGCCATCCACGGCCATGATCTGGCCGGTAATCCAGCCGGCCTGATCCGATAGCAGAAAATCGGCGAGTGCAGCGGCATCCTCGCCCTCTCCCAGTCTTGGGATCGGGTGTTGCTTGGCAATCGCATCGGCCATTTGCGCGTTCGCCAGCAGGGGTGCCGCCATAGTGCTGCGCGTGAGTGATGGCGCGATGCAATTGATGCGAATGGCAGGCGCCAATTCGGCGGCGAGGGCGACCGTCAGCCCTTCCACCGCGCCCTTGGCGGCGGCAATCGCAGCGTGGTTAGTGAAGCCCGCCCGCGCCGCAATGGACGAAAACAGCACGACCGAACCGCGGCCTGCCGCCAGCGCATCCTGCGCGGCCTGGATGGCAAACAACGCCCCCAAAGCATTCAGGCGAAAGGCGCCAATCATATCCGCCTCGGTCACGCGCTTGAGCGGCTTCAGCGCAATCGAACCCACGCAATAGGCCAAGCCCGCCAAGGGCGTGCCGGCCGCAGCCACCGCGCTCCGCAAGGCGGCCGTGTCTTCCACATCGGCTGGGATCGAGAGGCTGCCTGGGATTTCGGCGGCAAGGGCAGCCAGCCGCGCGCCATCGCGCGCCACCAGCACCGGGCGCTGCCCGCGCGCCGCCACGCGCCGCGCGAGCGCTGCCCCCACCGCGCCGGTCGCGCCCAGGATCAGGATTGATGCTTCAGCCATGCTGCCCTCCAACTACCTGTCACCAAATAGTCATGCGCGGGAAAAGCGCGAGGGGCGCGACAAGCCCGCCGTGCCGTGCCAATATGTGGGGCGATGCGTCAACTCCTTCTGCTGCGCCATGCCAAATCCGCCTGGGATGACCCGGCGCTGGCTGATCATGCGCGGCCCCTGAATGGGCGGGGCCGGCGCGCGGCGGCGGCGATGGCAAATGCGATGCGCGGCCTTGGGCTTTCGCCCGATGTGGTGCTGGTGTCTTCCGCCAGGCGCACACTACAAACGCTGGAAGCGCTTTCGCCCTTGCCCGATAGCCCGATCATTGAGCCGATGGATGAGCTTTATTTGGCATCCTGGCAGAATCTGCTTGGGCTCTTGCATCGGGTGCCGGAAACGGCGCGGAGCGTCCTGCTGATTGGCCATAACCCCGGCCTGCATGATCTGGCGCTCGCTTTGACTGGCGCGGACGCCATGGCGCGCAACCCGGAAGCGCGGCGCATGGCCAGCGCCTTCCCAACCGCGGCCTTGGCCGAATTCAGCATCTCCAGCCCCTGGGCGAGCCTTGCGGAAGGCGGCGGGCGGCTGGTGCGTTTCATGATCCCGGCTGATTTGCCGGAAATGGCGGAATGAGCCCCGAAGGCCGAGAGACCGTCGGGGCTGGGACCGAAGCATCGGAACCAGCGCCGGAGCTGCCGCTTAGTCTGGAATTTGTTCTGCCCGCGACGGAAGCGGCGCGGCTCGCGCGCTTTCCCATCCTGGCCGCGCTGCGCCAGGGGCGCATCAGCACCAGCACGGAAGAATTGCGCTGGCTGGATACGCCAAGCGGCGCCCTGGCAGATGACGGCAAGCTGCTTGAGGCGCCGAAGCGCGGGCCACGGCGGCTGATTGCCCTTGCCCCCAAAACCGACGCGCCCTGGCATCCGGGCAAGCTGCTGCCGCCCCTCGCGCTGCCTGGCCCCGATGAGCTGCCTGAGGGGATTGCAGGGGAAGCGCTGACTGCCCTTGCCGCCTTCAGCGGCAAAAGGCGCAGCCAGCGCCTGCTGATCGGGGATGCGGTGGTGCTGCTGAGCCTGATCGAAGGCCAGTTGCGCGCCGTGGCAGCCGAACGCGCCCAGGCGCGGGTGATCCTTTCCGGTCCCACCCAAGCGGTGCTTGATCTCGCCCGGCGCTTGACCGCGGCCCTGCCCTTGCTGCTGCCCAGCCAAAGCCTGGGCGCCGAGGCGCTCAGCCTCGCCACTGGCCGCATCGCCGGCCCACGCCGCCGCGGCGCCCCCGATACCTCAGCGGCCGCCAGCGCCGAGGCCTGCTTCACCCTGGCGATCGGGCATTTGCTGGAAGTGGCGCTGCATTATGCGCCCATGGCCCGCGCCGGGCTGGATCCGGAAGGGGTGCATCAGCTTCGCGTTGCGCTTCGGCGGCTGCGGTCTCTGCTCAAGGTCTTCCGCCCGATCACCGGCGGCAAGCAAGCCCGCGCGTTCGATGGCGCACTTAAGGAAATGCTGGGGCTTTTGGGGCCGGCGCGGGATTGGGATGTGTTTATGGGCGGAATCGGCGCTGACATGGCGGCGCTTCTGCCTGAGGATAAGCGCCTGACATCCCTGCTACAGGCGGCGGATGCCAAGCGGCAGGCGGCCTATCAGGCGCTGGCCGACGCGCTGGATGGGCCAGTCTGGCGGCAAATGCTGGTGGCCGGCATCGCCTTTCTGCTCGAAAAACCCTGGCGCCATGGGGCGGATGCGGAACGGCTTGAATGGCTGAATGGCCCGCCACAGCACTTTGCCGCCCGCGTCTTGGAAAAGCGCTGGCGGAAGCTCTGCGATGACGGGGCGGAGATCGAAACCCTGCCGGCCGAGGCGTTGCATGAGCTTCGCCTGGACGCCAAGCGCCTTCGTTACGCGGCCGAGGTCTTCGCCCCGGTCTACCCGCAGAAATCGGCGCGACGCTTTCAGCGGCGGCTGGCCGGCTTGCAGGAAGAATTGGGCCGCAGCAATGACGCTGCGGTGGCGACGGGCCTGGTGCAGGGCCTGGCACGGGAGAAGGATGAGGCGCGCAGCTTTGCCATTGGCCTGGTGGAAGGCTGGTGTCTTGCCCGGTCTGCGATGGACCGAAAAGCCGTGCTGGCGGCCTGGAAAAAATTATTGGCCAAAGAATCATTCTGGTCAGCGGATTAGGTGCATCTCTTCGCCTTTTGCGTGAGTATGACGTGGATTTTTTGCTGTCTTGGCAGTTGTAACACGCCGTAAAATTCGGTTATCCCGCACCTGATGCGAGAACCAAGGCGCATATTCAAGGGAAGGCAATACGGCCCCCGCTTCGGCGGTTCCGGGCTGGGCGTGGCTTGCGCGGTTGTCGCGGCGCTTGTCCTTGGTTTTGGCTTGCCTTCCAACCTGTTCGGCTCTGCCCCCGCAGATCGGCCCATCACGGCGGAAGCCGCACAAATCCGCGTTTTTGATGGGGAAACACTCGGCCTTGGGGATCGCATCATCCGGCTTTCCGGCATAGCCGCGCCTGCACGGGGTGAGGCCTGCGGCGATGCCGCGCGCGGTGATTGCGGCGCTGCCGCGGCTGCGGCCCTGGCCGGGCTGGTGCATGGCCAGGCGGTGACCTGCCGGATTGAAGGGCATGATGGGTTTCGCCGCGGGCTGGCGCGCTGCATTGCCGGCGGGCGCGATGTGAATGCCGCCATGGTGGAAACGGGCTTCGCGCTGGCTTCCGTTCCAGTACTGCGCCACCTGGAAGTGGCGGCGCGCGATGGGCGGCAAGGGCTTTGGGCCGATGCCAGCCTGATGCCGGCCGATTGGCGCCGGCGCTGAGCGCCTTTGCCGAGCCTTGGATGGCCGGGACGCTACGCTTTACCCCAATGTTCAAGGGCGGTTTACGCTTCGGCGTTAGGGTTTGGCTGTCTGCCGGCCACGGGGTTTGCCAATCTGCCCGCTCCCCCCTTATCCTGCACCGCACCATGATTAATCGCCCCCGCTTGTGCTGGTGGCGTGACCGTTTTTGAGGAAGACAAGCATGACCACGAAGGCCCAGGGGTCCATCACCATCACCTTGGATGGCACGAACAAGAGCACGACGCTGCCCCTGCTGGGCGGTACGCTTGGCCCGCAAGTTGCGGATATTCGCAAGCTTTATGGCGATCTTGGGATTTTCACCTTCGACCCCGGCTATGGCGCGACCGCTTCCTGCGAAAGCACCATCACCTATATTGATGGCGATGCCGGCATCCTGCTCTATCGCGGCTATCCCATTGAGCAATTGGCCGAAAAATCGAGCTTCCTCGAAATCTCCTACCTGCTGCTGAATGGCGAATTGCCCAATGCCGCGCAATATGAGGAATTCCGCAAGGGTGTGACCTATCACACCATGCTGCATGAACAGCTGCGCCGCTTCTTCGATGGCTTCCGCCGCGATGCGCACCCGATGGCGGTGATGTGCGGCGTGGTGGGCGCGCTGGCCGCCTTCTATCACGACAATCTGGACATCAATGATCCGCGCCAACGCGAAATCGCGGCCTTCCGGCTGATTGCGAAAGTGCCGACCATTGCGGCCTGGGCCTATAAGTATTCCATCGGCCAGCCCTTCATGTATCCGCGCAATGATCTGAGCTATGCGGAAAACTTCCTTTACATGCTGAACGCCGTGCCGGCCGAGCCCTGGGTGAATAACCCGATTTTGGCGCGCGCAATGGACCGCATCCTGATCCTGCATGCGGATCACGAACAGAATGCGTCCACCAGCACGGTGCGGCTGGCCGGTTCAACCGGTGCCAATCCCTTCGCCTGCATCGCCGCCGGCATCGCTGCCCTTTGGGGTCCGGCGCATGGTGGCGCCAATGAAGCCGTGCTGAAAATGCTGGGCGAGATCGGGCACCCCAAGAATATTCCTGCCTTCATCAGCGAAGTGAAGGACAAGAACAGCCACACCAAGCTGATGGGCTTCGGCCACCGCGTCTATAAGAATTTTGACCCGCGCGCGAAGATCATGAAGGAAACCTGCCACGAAGTGCTGGCGGAGCTTGGCATCAAGAATGAGCCGCTGTTGGACATGGCGATGGAAATGGAGCGCATCGCGCTTTCCGATGATTACTTTGTCAGCCGCAAGCTTTATCCGAATGTGGATTTCTATTCGGGCATCATCCTGAAGGCCATGGGCATTCCGACCCATATGTTCACCGTGTTGTTTGCCGTGGCGCGCACGGTGGGCTGGGTGAGCCAGTGGAAGGAATTGATCGAAGACCCAAGCCAGCGGATCGGCCGCCCCCGGCAGGTTTATTCCGGCGCAGCGGAACGGCCCTTCGTGCCGATGGCGCTCAGGCCCTGAAAGGTGACTTGCCCCCCTCTGGTTGATGACGGAGGGGGGCTTTAACCCCCTGGCAGTACAAAACAGGCCAATTTTTTAAGGCGTCCATGCAATCATGCGTGTATGGACGCTGCCGACACGATCAACCAGAAGCCGAAGATCAGGCTGAAATTGACGCCGCTTGTGCAGAGCGCCGGCTCGGCGTTAACCTTTCATTCATCTTTAGGGCCTAAGGTTCACTCTATGCTCAGCTTGAACTCAGTTGCTGCCGTCTCCCAGGAAATCGCGGCCAAGGCCGGGATCATCCAGGCGCGTTCTCCGGTTCAGCCGGTGGATGCGCTGGGCAATAACCGCCAGGGCCAGCCCTCGCCGCAGCGTTCGCTCGAAGCCGTGCCCCCCGCGCCGCCCTCACCGATGCCGCGCGGGTCGCTGCTCGATCTTCGGGTCTGACGAAGTCTTCCTAAAGTCTGTCGGGTTTGTGCGGCGCTATTCGCCTTTAAGCGCCGCCATCACGCCTGCCATCGCCGCCTGAAACATCTCCGGCGTCAGGCGCCGCGTTGAGGTGTTGTAGCGGCTGACATGATAGGAATCCGCCAGGATCAGCCCATCGGGCAGGCGATGCTGTGCGCCATGCGCGAAGGCGAAGCGTGAAGCCGGAATGCCCTTGGCGCGCAGCACCGCGTTATGCGCCACCACACCCAGCGCCAGAACGACGCGCAGGCCCGGCATGCCGGCAAGCTCCGCCTTCAGGAAGCCATTGCAGGCGCGGATTTCTACCGGCAGCGGCAGGTTTTCCGGCGGCACGCAGCGTACCGCATTGGCAATCCGGCAGCCGGTGAGTTCCATGCCATCCTTGGGGTCTTCGCCATAGGCGCCGCGCGCCAGGCCATATTCCAGCAAGGTCGCATAGAGCAGTTTGCCCGCATAATCCCCGGTGAAGGGCCGCCCGGTGCGATTGGCGCCGCGCACACCGGGCGCCAGGCCCAATACCAGCAACGGCGCCTCGCGCGGCCCCCAGGATGGCACGGGCGCGTTATGCCAGCCTGGTTCCTTGGCGCGATTGGCGGCGCGATATTCGGCAAGCCTTGGGCATAGCGCGCAATCGCGCCCCGGTGCCGTCGTGCTCATTCAGGCTCGATATCCGGCGCCTCACCATAAGGGTCGGCCGGGGTGGCGCGGCTTGGTCGTGCCGGGGCGGCGGCAGGCGGCGGTGCGGCACGCGGGGCCCGGGCTTCAGGCGGCGGGCGGCGAGCGATCTCAGGGCCGATATCGGCCAATTCCAGAAAGCCATCGGCCTGGCGGCGCAATTCATCGGCGATCATGGGTGGTTGGCTTTCCATGGTGGAGACCACCGTCACCTTCACCCCCTGGCGCTGCACGGCTTCCACCACGCGGCGGAAATCGCCATCGCCGGAAACCAGCACCGCGTGATCCAGATGCGGGGCGAGTTCCATCATATCCACCGCCAATTCGATATCCATATTGCCCTTGATCCGCCGCCGCCCGGTCGGGTCTGCCTGTTCCTTGGCGGGCTTCGTCACCACGCGCCAACCATTATAGGCCAGCCAATCGGTCAGCGGGCGAAGGGGGGAGTAATCCTCGGTCTCGATCAGGGCGGTGTAGTAGCAGGCGCGCACCAGATAGGTTGAGCCGCCGAAAAACCGCAGCATGGCGGCGAAATCAACCTCGAACCCCAGGGCCCTTGTGGCGTAATAGAGATTGGCGCCATCAACGAACAGGCCAACGCGTTCCAGGCCAGCCTGGCGCCGAGCAATATGAGCAGACATCAAATGATCCTCAAAGGTTTGAAACGAGCGTTCAATTACAGACAAGGGCTTTATATCAAATTGCCAATCCTGTCATGCCCCATACCCTGATCGCCATTGGCGCCAACCTGCCGGCGGGCGATGGCGCGCCGCCGCTGGAAAGCTGCAAGGCCGCGCTGGCGGTGCTGGCCGCCCTGCCGGGGCTGCGGCTGGTGGCAGCGTCAAGCTGGTGGGAAAGCGCGCCGATCCCGCCCGATCCAGCCTCCCCGCGCTACATCAATGGCGTGGCCTTGCTGGAAGGTGCGGTGGAACCGGCCGGGCTGCTCGCCGCGCTGCAAGCCATTGAAAACGCGGCCGGGCGCACCCGCCCCTATCCCAATGCGCCGCGCGTTTTGGACCTTGATATCATTGATCTGGATGGGAGGGTGCGCGATGCGCCGGACCCGGTGCTGCCCCATCCGCGCGCCCATTTGCGCGGTTTTGTGCTTTATCCCTTGGCCGAGGTAGCTCCGGATTGGGTGCATCCGCGCCTGAAGCAGCCCGTCGCCGAACTGATCGCGGCCCTGCCGGCGCAGGATGTCAGGCCCCTGCCCTGACCTGACGCGCGAGGCGCTTGAAATCCTTGCAAAGCAGCGCCGAGGCGACTATTTGAAACCTATAACCGGTTCAGCCGGGCGCCCGGCCCCCGCCGCGCGCCCCTTTTGTCTTTGGAGCCCTCATGGCGCGCGTTACCGTTGAAGACTGCATCGAAAAGATCCCGAACCGCTTTGAACTCGTGCTGATGGCCGCGCAGCGTGCGCGCAATATCAGCCGGGGTGAGCAGATCGCGGTGGATCGCGACAATGACAAGAACCCGGTCGTGGCGCTGCGCGAAATCGCCGAGGAAAAGGCCGATCTCCCCGCGCTGGAAGCTGATCTGATCAAGTCCCTGCAGCGTGCGCCGGAACCGGAGCCCGCCGAGGAAGAGGTGATTGACCTGATTGCCACGGATGAAAACATCTTCGGCATCATGGATGTGCAGGAAGAAGCCCTGCCTGAGGCCGGCGCCGAGGACATGGCGCCCGATGATCTGGAAGCCGCCATCGCCGCTGAGCTTGGCGGCAAACGATAGGAATGCCGATGGGGCGAAGCAACAGGACCCGCTTCCCCCCGGATTTTCCCCGCGCGCCTGAAGGTCTGGCCGCGGGGCGCGCCCTTTCGCCCGGCGCTGAGCTTGCTTCCCATGTTGTTGCCTATGATCCGCGCGCCGATGCTGCGCTGATTACAGCCGCCTATGATCTGGCCGCCGAAGCCCATGCGCCGCAGAAGCGTGATGATGGGCAGCCCTATATCGTGCATCCCTTGGCAGTGGCCGAAATCCTGGCCGGCTATCGGCTTGATCCCGGTTCCATCATCACCGCGCTGTTGCATGACACGGTTGAGGATACGCCGCTCAAGCTTGCTGATATTGAAAGCCGCTTCGGCAAGGAAGTGGCGCGGCTGGTGGATGGTGTCACCAAGCTGACGCGGCTTGAACTGCAATCCGAACGCACCAAACAGGCCGAGAATTTCCGCAAACTTGTCCTTGCCATGAGCGAGGATATCCGCGTGCTGCTCATCAAGCTCGCGGATCGGCTGCATAATATGCGCACCATTTCCGGCATGCCGCAGCCGGAACGCCGCCGCAAACAGGCGCGCGAAACCTTGGAAATCTACGCGCCGCTCGCTGAGCGCATCGGCATGGATGCGCTGAAGACTGAACTGGAAACCCTTTCCTTCCGCGAAATGAATGCGGAAGCCTGGCAGACCATTGCCGCGCGGCTGACCTATCTGCGCGGTCAGGGTGCCGATTTGATTGCGGAGATTGAGGCTGATCTGCGCCGTGTGCTTGCTGATGCTGGCGTAACAGTGGTGGATATTCAGGGGCGGGAGAAATCGCCCTATTCCATCTGGCTCAAGATGCAGAAGAAGAATGTCGCCTTCGAGCAATTATCCGACATCATGGCCTTTCGCATCATCGTGCCGGAAAAGGGCGATTGCTACGCGGCACTCGGCGCCATTCATTCCGCCTATCGCGTGGTGCCGGGGCGCTTCAAGGATTGGATTTCAACGCCCAAGACCAATGGCTATCAAAGCCTGCATACCGGCGTGACGGTGCCGGAACGGCGCAATGCCAAGATCGAAGTGCAAATCCGCACCAAGGAAATGCATGATATCGCGGAAAATGGCGTCGCCGCGCATTGGAGCTACAAGCAAGGGCCCGGATCTTCGCGTGATCAGAAGCGCTATCCCTGGGTGCGCGACCTTTTGGAAATTCTGGAAAACGCGGCTGAGCCTCAGGAATTTCTGGAACATACCAAGCTTGAATTGCATCGTGATCGGGTTTTCTGCTTCACGCCCAAGGGTGATCTGATCGAATTGCCGCGTGGTGCCACGCCGGTTGACTTCGCCTATGAGGTGCATAGCCAGGTTGGCGATACCACTGTTGGCGCCAAGGTGAATGGCAAGATTGTGCCGCTCCGCCATGTGCTGGAAAATGGCGATCAGGTGGAAATCATCACCGCGCGCGGCGGCACGCCCAATCCGGGGTGGGAGCGTTTTGTTGTCACCGGCAAGGCACGTTCGCGTATTCGCCGTGTCAATCACGCGCGGCAGCGTTCGGAACAGCGCGAAGAAGGCCGCAGCGCCATTGCCAAGGCGTTCCGCGCCGCCGGTCTCGATTTTTCGGAAAAGCTTGCGGAACCCGCCTTGAAGCCGCTGAAGCAGGCGGATTTTGAGGCGATGTGCATCGCGGTCGCGAGCGGCAACCTCTCGCCGCGCGATGTGCTGCATGCCGCCGTGCCGGAATTGCGCGCCGCGCCACGCGGGGCGGACCCGTTGCCACTCGCGAGGCCAAGGGGGCGGCTTGGCGCGGGGCCAACCCTCATGCCGGGCAAGGCGGAACGGCAATCATCGGCCAAGCGCGATGCGGCGCTTGGGCTGCGCGGCCTGGTCACCGGCATGGCCGTCAGCTTCGCCGGCTGCTGCCACCCGCTGCCCGGGGATCGGATTTTGGGCATTGTCACCACCGGGCGTGGGGTCACGATCCATCGGCAGGATTGCCATGGCTTGCAGGCTTTTGCCGCGACGCCCGAACGCTTCATTGACGTGGATTGGGATTATGATGGCGCGACCAAGGGCACCCATGTCGCGCGGGTGGAGCTGGTCGCGGAAAACCGCCCGGATGCGCTGGCGGGCGTCACCACGGCCATCGCGCGGCAGGAAGGAGTGGTGAACAGCCTTCGCATCACCAACCGTGCCGAGGATTGGTGCGAAGTGCTGGTGGATGTGGAAGTGCGCGATATTTCCCACCTGACCGCAGTGCTGGCCGCTTTGCGCGCCTGCCCCGGCATCACCCAGGTGGAACGCGGCAAGGGATAGGGCAGCGCATGATCATCGGTATCGGGTCGGATATCCTGGATATCCGGCGCATTGAGCGCACCATTGAACGCCATGGGGAGCGTTTTCTGGAACGCATTTTCACCCAGGCAGAGCGCGCCAAGGCGGAAAAGCGCACGGAGCGCATCCGCGCCGCCACCTATGCCAAGCGCTTTGCCGCGAAGGAAGCCGCTTCCAAGGCGCTTGGCACCGGCTTTCGCGCCGGCGTGTTCTGGCGCGATCTGGGGGTGGTGAATTTGCCCTCTGGCCAGCCGACTTTGCGCCTGACCGGGGGGGCGGCGGAGCGCTTGAAGGCCATAACGCCGGCGGGTCATGGCGCGGTAATCGCGCTCACCATGACCGATGAATTTCCCTATGCCCAGGCAATGGTGGTGATCACCGCCGTGCCGCTTCCTTGACAGGGCGCGCCGCGCCGCTATGCCCTGCCCTGCCCCGGTATCCTCGCCAGGGTTTTGTCGCGCCATTTCGGCGATATTCTTGGAAGTGACATGGCCTCGAAAAAATCCGGCGGCTGGCTGGAAAGCGTCAAAACCATTGTCTATGCCGCCGCGATTGCGATTGGCATTCGTACTGTCGCGTTTGAGCCCTTCAATATTCCTTCAGGGTCCATGATCCCTTCCTTGCAGGTCGGGGATTATCTTTTCGTCTCCAAATACTCCTATGGCTATTCGCGCCATTCGATGCCCTTCAGCCCGCCGCTTTTTGAGGGGCGGATTTTCGGGTCCATGCCGAAGCGCGGCGATGTCGCGGTGTTCAAGCTGCCGCGTGATGGCAGCACGGATTACATCAAGCGCATCATTGGCCTGCCTGGGGATCGCGTACAGATGCGCGGTGGTGTCTTGCATTTGAATGGTGCACCGGTGCGGCGCGAATTGCTTGGCCCCTATACGGTGGAAGGCGATGGGCCGCGCATCACGGTGCGGCGCTTCCGCGAATTCCTGCCCGCGATTGATGGCGCGCCGGGCGTGGCGCATGACATTCTGGAAGCATCCGATGATGCGCCGCTGGACAATACGCCGGAATTTCGTGTGCCGCCCGGCCATGTTTTCGCCATGGGCGATAATCGCGACAATAGCCTTGATAGCCGCGCGATGAATGCGGTGGGCTTCATCCCAATCGAGAATCTGGTGGGCCGCGCGGAGATCATTTTCTTTTCCGTGGATGGCTCGGCCGCCTGGTGGCAGGTGTGGAATTGGCCCTTTGCCATTCGCTGGTCTCGGCTATTCAGCACGGTCAAGTGATGCGCTGTTGCGTCCAATGAGCGCGGAATTGGAAGCACGGTTGGGCCATCACTTCGCCAGACCAGAATTGCTGACCCGCGCATTGACCCATAGCACCGATGCGGAAAGCCGCGGTGAGGGTTTGCTTTCCAATGAACGGCTGGAATTCGTGGGCGACCGCGTGCTTGGCCTTTGCATCGCCGAATGGCTGGCCGAGCGTTTCCCGGATGAGCGTGAGGGCGATTTGGCGAAGCGGCTTTCCATGCTGGTTTCTGCCGATACGCTCTGCAAGGTGGCGGAAGAATTGGGGCTGGGTGCGGATTTGCGCATGCCTGCGCGGTATCGCGCGACGGGGCTGATGGGGCCACGCAATCTGCTTTCTGATGCTTTTGAAGCGGTGCTTGGCGCGATTTACTTGGATGGTGGTATCGCCCCCGCGCGCGCCCTAGTGCGGCGCTGCTTTGCCGGGTTGATGGAGGCGGATTTGCGCCCGCCAACCTCGGCCAAAAACCGTTTGCAGGAATGGACTTTGGGGCGCGGCCTTGGTTTGCCGGCCTATGGGTTGGTGCAATCAAGCGGCCCCGCCCATGCGCCGCGCTTTGTCATCAGCGTGCTGGCGGCGGGGCGGGAAGCGCAGGGTGAGGGTGACAGCAAACGCGCCGCCGAACAGGCAGCGGCGGAGGCCTGGTTGAAGGGTTTGGAAACATGACAACGCGTTGCGGGTTGATTGCCATTCTGGGCGCGCCCAATGCCGGCAAATCCACGCTGGTGAATAGGCTTGCCGGCAGCAAGGTGACGATTGTCTCACCCAAGCCGCAGACAACGCGCTTTCGCGTGCGCGCCGTGGTGATGCGCGGTGAAAGCCAATTGGTATTGGTGGATACGCCTGGCATTTTCACGCCGCGCCGGCGGCTGGACCGCGCCATGGTCGCCGCCGCCTGGGGTGGCGCGCAGGATGCCGATATCTCACTGCTGATTGTGGATGCGCGTGCTGGGCTGACCGAACCCTTGCGTGGCATTATCGAAAAACTCGGCAAGACACGCCGGCCGATTTGGCTAGTGCTGAACAAGACCGATCTGATCCCGCGTGAGCAATTGCTGCCGCTGACCGCGGAATTGCACAAGCTGTTGCCCTTCGCCGAGACCTTCATGATCTCCGCCGAAAAGGGCGAAGGGCTGGACCGGCTGCTGGATCGGCTGGCGGAAGCGGTGCCGCCCGGCCCTTATCTTTTCCCGGAAGATGATCTGACCGATTTGCCGAACCGCATGCTGGCCGCCGAGATTGTGCGCGAACAAATCCTACGTCAGACGCATCAGGAAGTGCCGCATCATGCCTCGGTTGAAACCGAAACCTGGACGGAAAAGCCCGATGGATCGGTGCGCATTGATTGCACCATCTACATCGCGCGCGCCTCTCAAAAGGCGATCCTGATTGGCGACAAGGGCAGCCGCATTCGTGAAATTGGGCGGCTGGCGCGGCTGGAATTGACAAAGCTTTTGGAACGCCCGGTGCATCTTTTTCTGAATGTGAAGGAAAAGCCCGATTGGGACGAAACCGCCGCGCGCATCCGCGCCATTGGGCTTGAGGATGCCGGTTAAGCCCCGCCTGTCATGAGCATTGAATGGCAGGCCCCGGCGGTGGTGCTTGATCTACGCCCACATGGTGAAGGAGGCGCGGTGGTAACGGTGCTGACCGAAGCGCATGGCCGCCATGCGGGCTTGGTGAAGGGTGGCGGTTCGCGTGCTCAGGCGGGGCTATGGCTGCCGGGCAATTTGATTGAGGCGCGTTGGGTCGCAAGACTCTCCGATCAATTGGGCAGCCTGAGTGGCGAATTGGTCCACCCGGCGGCGGCGCTTGCCATGGATGAACCGCTGGCGCTCGCGCTTTTGTCTTCTGCCTGCGCCATTGCCGCTGATGCGCTGCCGGAACGCGAAGCCCATCCGCGCGCCTTTGCCGGGCTGGTTTCCCTGATTGGCCATTTGGCCGGCGGCGCTGAGGGCGTGGTCGCGGATTATGTGCGCTTTGAAGCGCTGATCCTGGCCGAGCTTGGCTATGGGCTTGATCTTGCGACCTGCGCCGTGACTGGCGTGCATGAGGGGCTGACGCATGTCTCACCTCGCACGGGCCGGGCGGTCAGCGCGGGTGCGGCGGCGCCTTATCTGGACAAGCTGCTGCCCCTGCCCGCTTTTTTGCGCGATGCGGAAAGCCTGGGGGAAGCTTCGTCCTGGGTGGCAGGGCTGAAACTGACCGGGTATTTTTTGGAACGCGATGCCTTCGGCGCGCGCCACCGCCCGCTACCCGAAGCACGGTTCAGATTGGCAGAGCGAATTGCGGGATTGATGGCCGATTGACTTGGTAATGCATGACGCCGGTTTGCCCGCACATGGCGGCTTCACAGATTTCGTGAAACTCCTCTGGCAGGGCGTATAGTCTTTCGGGGTTCAGCGGCACGCCGCTTTGGGTTGCCACGTGATTCCAGCCGAGGTTGCGGAGTGTCATTTCTGTCCGTTGCGCCGCCGCTTCTGCGCCGTGGGCCAGGGTAAAGACCAGGAAGCAGCGGAACTCCCCGCGCGGGGCGATTGTGGCGGGCCCGGCGATACCCTCAGCCCAGGTGATCCAGACGGCGGGCATGGGCTCGGGCACATAATTTTGCCGTGCGGGGGCGATGGCCAAATTCATCATGAGGGAAAGGATACGGCAAGAATGCTTTACGAAGTCTTGAAGCCTTTGCAGCGCGCGGGCCGCAGGGTTAGACCGGTAGCCGATTAAGGATGCGATTCGCCCATGCCTGATGATGTAAAAACCCTGGCGCCCGGCGGGGCAGAGCGTGAAACGCGACTCGCGGATGCGCTTTCCGAACGCTATCTGGCCTATGCGCTTTCCACCATTACGGCGCGGTCCCTGCCGGATGTGCGTGATGGGTTGAAGCCCGTGCATCGGCGCCTGCTGTGGGCGATGCGGCAATTGCGGCTTGATCCGGAAGCGGGTTTCAAGAAATGCGCGCGCATCGTGGGCGATGTGATGGGTAAATACCATCCGCATGGCGATGCCGCGATTTATGAGGCGATGGTGCGGCTCGCGCAGGATTTTGCGGCGCGTTATCCCCTGGTCGAAGGACAGGGCAATTTCGGCAATATTGATGGCGATAACCCGGCTGCCATGCGCTACACGGAAGCGCGGCTGACGGAAGTGGCGCAGGCGCTGCTGGAAGGGATTGAGGAAGACGCGGTTGATTTCCGCGCGACCTATGATGGCGAAGAACGCGAACCCATCGTGCTGCCGGCAGCCTTTCCGCATCTGCTCGCCAATGGCGCGGCGGGGATTGCGGTGGGTATGGCAACATCTATCCCGCCGCATAATGCCGGGGAGCTTTGCGCCGCAGCGCTTGAATTGGTGCGCAACCCGAACGCGGGGACGGATCAGCTGCTGCGCCACATCAAGGGGCCGGATTTCCCGACCGGTGGCATTCTGGTGGAAAGCGCCGAGGCGATGCGCGAAGCCTATGAAACCGGCCGCGGCGGGTTTCGTGTGCGCGCGAAATGGGAAGTGGAAAAGGGCAAGGCCGGAAGCTGGGTGATCATTGTCACCGAAATTCCCTATCAGGTGCAGAAGGCGCGGCTGATCGAACAGATCGCGCAATTGCTGGAAGAAAAAAAGCTGCCGCTACTGGCCGATTTGCGTGATGAAAGCACGGAACAGGTGCGCATCGTGCTGGAACCCAAATCGCGCAATGTGGAACCGGCGGTGCTGATGGAAACGCTGTTCCGTGCCACAGCTTTGGAATCGCGCTTTTCACTCAACATGAATGTGCTGGATGCGGATCGCACGCCGCGTGTGATGAGCTTGAAGGAAGTGCTGCGCGCCTGGCTGGATCATCGGCATGAGGTTTTGCAGCGGCGCACCAATCATCGGCTGGGCGCGATTGCGCGGCGGCTTGAGATTCTGGACGGTTATCTGATTGCGTATCTGAACCTGGATGAGGTGATCCGCATCATCCGGGAAGAAGATGAACCAAAGCCGCGCCTGATGGAACGCTTTGGCCTGACCGATACGCAGGCCGAGGCCATCCTGAACATGCGGCTGCGCGCGCTCAGGCGCCTTGAGGAAATGGAAATCCGCAAGGAGCATAAGAAGCTTTCTGCGGAACAGAAAAAGCTGCAAGCGCTGATGAAATCCGAAGCCGCGCGCTGGGAAGCGATTGCGGAAGAAATTGAAAGCATGCAGGCGCGTTTTGGTGGCGGCGCGCTTGGCACACGGCGCACCGCGACCGGCGCGGCGCTGCCGGAAGTGGTGGTGGATGAAGCCGCCTTTGTGGAGCGTGAACCGATTACCGTGATCCTGTCGGAGAAAGGCTGGATCAGGGCGCAGAAGGGGCATGTGTCCTTGGATGCTGAATTGCGCTTCAAGGAAGGCGATAGCCTTTTCATCGCACTCCATGCGGAAACCACGGATCGGCTGGTGCTATTTGCCACCAATGGCAAGGCCTTCACACTCAAGGCCGATACCATTCCGCGCGGGCGGGGTGATGGGCAGCCGGTGCGGCTGATGCTTGATCTGACGAATGAGGATGCGGTGGTTGCGCTATTCGTGCATCGCGAAGGGCTGCGCTATCTGGTCGCGGCGTCAGACGGCAAGGGCTTTCTGGTGAAGGCCGAGGATTTGCTCGCGGAAAAGCGCACCGGCAAGCAGGTGCTGAATGTGGACCCGCCGGCGGAAGCGGCGGTCTGTGCGCCGGCGGAAGGAGATTCGATCGCGGTGGTTGGCGAGAATCGCAAATTGCTGATTTTCCCGATTGACCAGGTACCGGAAATGACGCGCGGTCGCGGCGTGCAATTGCAAAGCTATCGCGATGGCGGGCTTGCGGATGCCAAGGTATTCACCCGCAAGGAAGGGCTTTCCTGGGTGCTTGGTGAGAGAACGCGGACCGAGACGGATTTGCGCGCCTGGGTCGGCAATCGTGCCGGTGCGGGCAAGGCGCCGCCCAATGGCTTCCCGCGGTCCAATCGCTTTGAATGAAAAAACCCCAGTGTGATTGCTCACACTGGGGCCATTGTTTCAGCGGCGAAAACGCGCCTTACGGCATCGCGACATCAATGCCCTGATAGAAGTAGTTCTGCGCGCGGATTTCATCATCCGAAAGGCGCCGGCCGGCCGGGAGCACCACAGTACCATCCTGGCGCGTGATCGGGCCTTCAAAGGGATGCAGCGTGCCGGCGGCGATGGCGTCGCGGATGCGCGTTGCCTCGCTCACTTCCTCGGGCGTCATATTGGTGAAGGGGGCCATGCGGAACATGCCGCTGCCAAGCCCACCCCAGGTATCCGTCGGGCGCCAGGTGCCATCCAGCACGGCCCTCGCACGTTCGGCATAATAATCGCCCCAGTTGTTCACGCTGCTGGTCAGATGGGCGCGCGGGGCGAAGCGCGTCATGTCCGATGCTTGGCCAAAGCCGAAAATGCCGCGCTGTTCGGCCAATTGCAGTGGCGCCGGGCCATCGGTGTGGCTGCACAGCACATCACAGCCCTGGTCAATCAGGGCGCGGGCCGCATCAGCCTCACGCGCCGGGTTCGACCAGGCATTCACCCACACAACGCGCACCTTCATGGAAGGGTCCACAGACCAGGCGCCGCGCATGACGGTATTGATGGCGCTGATCACTTCCGGCACCGGGAAGGTGGCAACATAGCCGATGGTCTTGGAACGGGACTTGCGCGCGGCGATCACGCCCTGGATGTAGCGGCCTTCATAGAAGCGGGCATTGTAGATCGCCATATTCGGCAGCGTTGTCGGACCCGTCGCGTTTTCGAAGAACACGCCCGGATGCTGCGGCGCCATGCGCTGCGTCGGGGCGAAATAGGAAAAGCTGGTGGTGAAGATCAGCCGATGGCCGGTGCGGACAAGCTGCGTCACCACACGGTCGAAATCGGGCGGGGCCACGGATTCGACCGTGGTGGCATTGACGCGGTCGCCCAGTACCTCGGCCATGCGGCGGCGGCCCTGGTCATGCATATGCGACCAGCCGAAATCGCCGACCGGCCCGATCAGGACGACGCCGACGCTAAGGCGCGACTGCGCTTCGGCCTGCTGACCAGCCAGCGCAGCGCCGGCAAGACCGGCAGAGCCGGCCATAAGATGACGACGGGTGATGTTCATGAAGCTCTCCCTGAAAAGCGGTTTGGGTTAAGCAAATTTAATACCAAGACGGAAGGGGCTATCTGTCAGGCACGAAGGGCACGCCGAGGGAAGCCGGCCCCGCCGCCCCGCCGCGCCTTGCCCGCATAATGAGCACGAGTACCAGGATCGTGATCAGATAAGGCAAGGCCGCCAGAAACTGCGATGGCAGCGGCACGCCGGCCGATTGCGCATGCAATTGCAGGATGGTCAGTGCGCCAAACAGATAGGCGCCGATCATCGCCCTGAAGGGCAGCCAGGAGGCAAAAACCACGATGGCCAGTGCAATCCAGCCCCGCCCTGCGGTCATACCGCTGGTCCAGAAGGGCGTCAGGACCAAGGACATATAAGCCCCCGCCAGCCCTGCACAGCCGCCGCCGAACAGGATGGCGAGCAGGCGGATGCGCCGCACCGGATAGCCAAGCGCATGCGCTGCTGCGTGGTTTTCACCAACCGCGCGCAAAACCAGCCCGGCGCGGCTTTTGGTGAGGAACCACCAGACGGCAACCACCAACGCCACCGAGGCATAGACAAAGGGGTCCTGGCGGAACAGCAGCGGTCCGAGGAAAGGAATTTCGGACAGCCAAGGGATCTCTATCTTGCCGATGCCGGCGCGCTGCACGCCGACAAAGGGCGCGCCGATCACGCCCGAAAGCCCAAGCCCCAGAATGGCCAAGGCGAGCCCCGCCGCGACCTGATTGGCGGCAAGGCCCAAGACAAGTGCGGCAAACACCAGCGACAGCGCCATGCCAGCCAGCACCGCCACCAGCACGCCAAAACTGGAAGACCCGGTGGCGATGGCAGCCGCAATACCGGCGGCAGCGCCGATGACCATCATGCCCTCCACGCCCAGGTTCAAGACGCCGGCGCGTTCCACCACCAATTCGCCAATCGCCGCAATCAGCAGCGGCGTTGAAGCCGTGATGATGGTCAGGATGATGGCTTCGAATAGCGTCATGCGGCGGCACCCCGCAGCAGGCGGAAGCGATACAAAAGCATACTATCGCAGACCAGCACGAAGAATAGCAAAAGCCCTTGCAGCACGCGTGTGGCATCCAAAGGCAGGCGCAGCATGATTTGCGCATTCTCGCCACCGATGAAGGTGATGGCGATGAAGATGCCGGCGAAGAGACAGCCAATGGGATTAAGCCGCCCGAGGAAGGCAACAATGATGGCGGTGAAGCCATAGCCAGGTGAAATGCCGGGCTGCAATTGTTTGACCGTGCCCGCGGCTTCCAGCACACCGGCAAGCCCGGCCAGCGCGCCCGAGATCATGAAAACCGTGATGATCAAACGGGTTTCGGAAAACCCGGCAAAGCGCGCGGCGCGTGGTGCTTCACCCACCAGGCGAATTTCAAACCCCTTCAGCGTGCGCCCCATCAGCAGCATGAAGGCAAACACAACGGCGATCATGATCGGCGTGCCGATATTGAGCCGCCCGTCCGCCATCAGCAGCGGCAGCGTCGCTTCTGCTTCGAACACCACGCTATTGGGCATGTTGAAGCCGGCCGGGTCGCGCCAGGGGCCGCGCACCAGGTAATCCAGCAGCAATTCCGCGACATAAACCAGCATCAGGCTGGTGAGAATCTCATTGGCGCCGAAATGCGTGCGCAGCAATGCCGGGATCAGCGCGAAACAGGCGCCGGCCATGGCGCCTGCCAGCAGCATCACCGGCAAAAGCCACGGGCCTTGCGTGCTGCCATGGGTGATGATGGCGACATAACCACCCGCCATGGCGCCGAACAGGAATTGCCCCTCGGCGCCGATATTCCAGACCTTGGCGCGATAACAAACCGCAAGCCCCACCGCGATCAGCACCAGCGGTGTCGCCTTCACCGCCACTTCCTGCAAGCCCCAGGAATCCGAGAGCGGATCAAGGAAATAGGTTTGCAGCGCCGCCACCGGATCCTTGCCGAGCAGCGCAAACATGATGGCCGCCGATATCATGGTCAGCGCCACCGCAATCATTGGGGAGATCAGCATCAGGCTGATTGGCGTTTCGCTGCGCCTTTCCATAACCAGTCTCATCACGCCGCCATCCCCGCCCCGCCCATCAATAGGCCGAGCGATTCTCGAGTGGCTTGCGAAGTTGGCATGGCAGGCGAAAGCCGGCCCATGAAAATGACGCAAAGCCGGTCTGAGATTTCCAGCAGCTCATCCAAATCCTGGCTGATCACCAGAACAGCGCTGCCCGCGCGCGCCAGATCCATCAGCGCCTGGCGAATGGTGGAAGCGGCACCCGCATCCACGCCCCAGCTTGGCTGCGCCACGACCAAAAGGCCGGGGCGACGCGCGATTTCGCGGCCAATGACGAATTTCTGCAAATTCCCGCCGGATAGCGCGCGGGCTTCCGGATCGGCGGGGCCTTTGCGTACGTCAAAGGCGCGCACGACTTTTCCAACGAAGTCCGTCAGCTTGGCGCGATCCACCAGGCCATGGCGCAAAAAACCATTCGTGGCATGGCCCGAGAGCAGCGCGTTTTCCGTGAGCCGCATGGCAGGCGCCGCGCCATGGCCAAGCCGTTCTTCCGGCACAAAGGCGGCACCACGCCGGCGGCGTTCATTGATGCCGGCAAGGCCAACCGCGACACCATCCATGACAATGGCCGCGTCATGCGGCGCCAATTCTTCGCCGCTGAGGGCTGCAAAAAGCTCATCCTGGCCATTGCCGGCGACGCCCGCGATGCCCAGAACCTCACCGGCGCGGAGTTCCAGGCTGATCCTGTCCAGCGCAATGCCATGCGCGTGAAGCGGCGGGAGTGACAGTGCCGAGACCGCCAGCCGCACCGGGCCTTGCGCTTCAATCACATCATGACGGATGGGCACTACATCACCGCCCATCATCATGCGCGCGAGGCTTGCCGCGGTTTCCGCGCGCGGGTCGCAATGCGCCACCACTTGCCCGCCGCGCAGAATGGTCGCGGCTTCGCAAATGCGCCGCACTTCTTCCAGTTTGTGGGAAATGTAGAGCACCGAACGCCCCTCGGCGCGCAGCCGGGCGAGCGTCGCAAAAAGCCCCTCGGCTTCCTGAGGGGTGAGTACGGAAGTGGGTTCATCAAGGATCAGCAGGCTTGGGTCCTGCATCAGGCAGCGCATGATCTCCACGCGCTGGCGTTCACCCACGGAAAGCCGCCAGACTTCGCGCCTGGGATCAAGCGGCAGGCCATAGGCGCGGCTGGTTTCGGCAAGGCGTTCGGCGATCTCTTCCAAGGCGCCCGCGCCATCAAGCGCGAGGGCGACATTTTCCGCGACCGTCAGCGCCTCAAACAATGAGAAATGCTGAAACACCATGCCTATGCCCAACGCGCGGGCGGCGCGGGGGCTTTCCACCTGAACCGGCGCGCCACGCCAGACCAGCCGGCCCGCATCCGGGCGCAGCAGGCCATAGATGATTTTGACGAGCGTGGATTTGCCGGCGCCATTTTCACCAAGCAGGGCATGGATTTCGCCCGGCGCCACTTTCAGGTCCACGGCGTTATTGGCCACCAGCGCGCCGAAGCGCTTGGTAATGCCCTCAGCGGCCAAAAGCGGGGGGGAAGCCTGCATGACAGGCGTGTAACCTTTTTCGTCTGTCCTGTCGCCGGGGTTGTGCGGCTTCGGCGGGCAGAAAATCAGCCCGGCAAAGCAAAGGCGGAAAGTTCAGCCCGCAATTCGGGAATGCCCTGCCCGGTTTCGCTGCTGGTCACCATCACCACCGGATGGCCTGCGGTATGGCGCCGGGCGAGACCTTCAACCTCGGCCAGGCGCTTGGCCAATTGGGCGGGCGGCACGTCGTCCGCCTTGGTCAGCACGATCTGGAAGGCGACGGCAGCATCATCCAACAGCTTCATCGCAGCAAGATCGGCGGATTTGGTTTCAATCCGCGCATCCATCAGCAGCAGCACGCGACCAAGATTGGGCCGGCCGCGCAGATATTCGAACATCATGCCCTGCCAATCGGCCTGCAATTCCTTGGATGCCTTGGCATAGCCGTAGCCCGGCATATCCACGAGTGCCAGCCGATCACCGAGGTTGAAGAAATTGAGCTGGCGCGTGCGCCCCGGCGTGTTGGAAACCCGCGCCAGAGCATTGCGCCCCGTCAGCGCATTCAGCAGGGATGATTTGCCGACATTGGAACGGCCGCAAAAGGCAATTTCCGGCAAGCCGGGTGGTGGCACTTGTTCAAGTTTTTGGGCGCCGAAGTAGAAATCACAAGGCCGCGCAAAAAGCAGCCGCCCCGCTTCAAGCAGGGCGGCGCGGGCTTCTTCATCAGATGTTTCGGCAGCGCCGTTCATCACGCAAACCCGGCAATCGGCATCACGCCTTCTTGCCGCCTGCCTTGGCCGCGCGATTGGCCGCGCGTTCATGGCGCATGATGTAGTATTGCTGGCCGACGGAAAGCGTATTGTTCCAAGCCCAATAGATGATCAGCCCCGCCGGGAAGGATGCCAGCATGAAGGTGAAGATCACTGGCATCCAGGCGAAGATTTTCGCCTGAATTGGATCGGGCGGCTGCGGATTGAGCTTCTGCTGCACCCACATGGTCAGGCCCATGATCAAAGCCCAGGCCGGCATATGGAGGAAGGTGCTCCAGGCCGCGGGATCAAAGGGCAGCAGGCCAAACAGATTGAACAGATTGGTCGGATCAGGCGCGGACAAATCCTTGATCCAGCCAAAGAAGGGCTGGTGGCGCATTTCGATGGTGACGAACAGCACCTTATAGAGCGCGAAGAACACCGGGATCTGGATCAGGATGGGCAAGCAGCCGGAGGCAGGATTGACCTTCTCACTCCGGTAAAGCGCCATCATTTCGACCTGCGCCTTTTGCGGATCATCCTTGTAGCGTTCCTTGAGCTCGGCCATTTTGGGCGCAAGCACCTTCATCTTCGCCATGGATTTATAGGCCTTATTGGCCAGCGGGAAGAAGACGATCTTGATGGCAAGCGTGAAGACCAGAATGGCAACGCCGAAATTGCCGAAAAGCTGGAATAGCCAATCCAGCGCGTAGAAGAAGGGCTTGGTCAGAAAGTAGAACCAGCCGAAATCAATCGCCTTGTCGAAATCCCTGATACCAAGGCGTGCGGCGTAATCATCCAGCAGATGCACTTCCTTGGCGCCGGCAAACAGGCGGCTTTTGAAACCATCAGAGGCTCCAGGCGCGATCTGCTGCGCGGCGGGGGCAGCGATATCCACCTGCCAACGCTCACCAGCCGTTCCGGGGGCTTCGCTGACAAAGCGATAGGCCGCGCGCATCGGCTGATCCGGCGCGGCGGGCATCAATGCAGCGAGCCAATACTTGTCGGTAATGCCAACCCAGCCGCCGACATCTTCCTGTTCAAAGGCAGGGCCGCGCCGCTTCTGCGCCTCAGACTTCGCGTCGGAATAGGTTACCTCATTCAAGCGGCCACCGATCACGCCGGTGAAGCCTTCATGCAGGATGAAGAAGCCTTCCACCTTCGGCGTCACTTCGCGCCGCACCCGCGCCCAGGGCAGCACCGCGACCGTATCGCCGCTGGTATTGCGCATGCGCTGTTCGGCGGAGAACATGTAATTCTCATCGAGACTTAGCTGGATTTCGAAAACCTGGCCCTGGCCATTATCCCAAGTGAGCGTGACCGGCTTGCCGGGCGCGAGCGGCCCGCCACTGATCTGCCAATCCGTATCGCCATCCGGCACGCGGGTACGGCCATCGGCTGCCGTCCAGCCCCATTGCGCGAAATAGGGGGCAGCGGAATCGCGCGGCGCGAAAAGCCGCACCGGCGCCGAGCCAGGATCGGTGGTTTCGCGATAGCGCAGCAGCACCAGATCATCGAGCCGCGCACCGCGCAGGTTGAGATTGCCGGAAAGGGTTGCGCTTTCGATCGGGATGCGACGCGCCGGCGCGCGCGCGGCAGGCGCGGGTTCTTGCGGTGTTGGCGCGGTCAGCACCGGGGTTGCCGGCACGGGCGCGCCGGAAGCCGCCGGCGCAGGGACGGCCGGGGCGGGCGTGGCCTGCTGCGTGATCGGCGCCGGCGCTTCCGGCGGCATGGTCATGCGCTTATAGACATCGAACAGCAGCAGAATGCCGATTGAAATCGCAATCGCGGCGAACAGACGCTTCTGATCCATGGCGGGTGCTCAGCCTTTGGTGTTTTTGGGGCGGGGAACGGGGTCGTAGCCGCCAGGGGTCCAGGGGTTGCAGCGCAGAATGCGCCGCGTGGTCAGCCAGGTGCCGCGCGCGGCGCCATGTGTGTCGAGCGCCTCCAGCGCATAATCACTGCAGGTCGGGTAATGGCGGCAATGGCTGCCGATAATGCCACGCAGCGTATAGCGATAGGCATGCACGCAGCCCTTGAGCGCAACGGCAGGCAGGCTCATGGCGCCACACCGGCTTGGCGGAGTGCCGCGCGCAAATCCTCAATCAGCAAGGGGAATGGGCGCTCGGCGGTCGCATCACGCCCGATCAGCACCAGATCCCAGCCGGAAAGCGCCATGCCGGGCAGCGTCAGCCGCGCAGCTTCCTTGAGGCGCCGACGCGCGCGATTGCGGATCACGGCATTGCCGATTTTCTTCGTCACGGTGAAGCCAAGCCTGAGCGAGGGTTCCGGCACGGCAAGCGCCTGCAGCACCAGCCCGGGCCTTGCGGCGCGTTTGCCCCGCGCCGCAGCGCGCAGAAATTCCCGCCGTTTCTTGAGCCTTGCGAGCCCGGGTGTCGCGGGCGGCAGCGAAGCGGCGCAGGGTTCAAGCCGCTCCATCACGCCACCCCGCGCGAGGCTCTGATCAGGCGGAAAGACGCTTGCGGCCCTTGGCGCGGCGATTGGCCAGCACCTTGCGGCCGCCCACGGTCGAAAGACGGGAGCGAAAGCCATGGCGACGCTTCCGGACGAGCTTGGAGGGCTGATAGGTACGCTTCACGATACTTCTCCCAGGGGGTCGTAGCCATAAGGCAAAGAAAGAGCGCCGGCGGCGGGCCATTGGCTGGCCGCCCCGGCGGGATGGCGCTCGTATAGGGAGAGCAGGCGCATTCCGTCAACCATAAGCGGGGCCAAAAGCGATTGACGCTGGCGGAAACCGGCCCGCATCATCCCTGGAATGGCTCGGGCGCGGTGGGCTCTGCCGCGCCGAAGGGGAGGATGGGCATGGCTGAAGCGCCCTATGACACGGTTTTGCAGAATTTCCGCCTGGCCGATGGCGGGCCGCCCGGGCGGCGCCTGGCGCTGAAGGATGGGCGGATTGCGGCCATCCTGCCCGCCGAGGCGCCGCTGCCCCCAGCCGGGCAGGTGCTGGATTTGGGTGGGGATTTGCTGCTGCCGGGCCTGGTGGATGGCCATATGCATCTGGATAAGACCCTATTCGGCCTGCCCTGGACACCCCATGCCGCCGAGCCCTTCCGCATGAGCCGGATCGCGACCGATGCGAAGCTGCTGCCTTCCCTGCCCCTGGATACGGCAGCGCGGGCCGGCGCGCTGATCCGGCGCTGTGTTGCCAATGGCACGGCGCATATCCGCACCCATGCCGATATCACGCCCGCCTTTGGCCTTTCCGCGCTGGAAGGCGTGCTGGCGGCGCGGGAGGCGCATCAAGGCGCCGCCACCGTGCAGATAGTGGCCTTCCCCCAGGCCGGTGTCATGCGCGCCGGGGGGAAGCCCGTGCTTGATCTTCTGGATGCCGCGATTGGCGCCGGTGCGGAACTGGTGGGCGGCATTGACCCCTGTGAGGTGGATCGCGACCCGCGCGGGCAATTGGATGGCATTTTCGCCATTGCGGAAAAGCGCGGCGTTGGCGTGGATATCCATTTGCATGAACCAGGCGAGCTTGGCCTGTTCAGCCTGCTTGAAATCTGCGCCCGTGTGCGCGCGCATGGCATGGCGGGCCGGGCCACAATCAGCCATGGGTTCTGCCTGGGTGGCATTGCGGAATCAAAACAGAAAGCGGCCGCCGAGATGATGGCATCTTGTGGCGTTGCTTTGGTGACGCATGGTGCCGGCAGTGCGACCATGCCGCCGCTTATGCTGCTGCGCCGCGCCGGTGTGCGTATTTTTTGTGGCAATGATGATGTGCGCGATACCTGGAGCCCCTATGGCAATGCCGATATGCTTGAACGCGCTTCCGTGATCGGCTGGCGGGAGGATTTGCGCCATGATCCGTTGATCCTGGAATTATTCAGCATGGTGTCTTCCGAAGGCGCGGCGGCGCTGGGTATTGCGGAATATGGCATCGCGCCCGGCAATCCGGCGCATTTCTTCAGCATTGGTGCCGAGAATATCCCGGATGCGATTGGCGCACATCCGCCGCGCCGGCGCGTCTTTCACGCGGGGCGCCTGGTGGCGGCGGGCGGGCAATGGGGGAACGCGGCATGACCGAAGAAGCGGGGGTATTCGATTTTATTGTCTCGGGTGCCGGTTCTGCTGGTGCGGCGGTGGCGGCGCGGCTTTCGGAGGATGGGCGTTATTCGGTATGCCTGCTGGAAGCCGGGCCACCGGATCGCAACCCTTGGATTCACATTCCGCTTGGTTTTGCGAAAGTCTATGCCAATCCGGCGATCAATTGGTGCTTCGAAAGCCAGCCGCAGAAGCAATTGAATGATCGCAAATTCTTTGTGCCGCGCGGGAAGACCCTAGGTGGAACAAGTTCCATCAATGGCATGGTCTATATGCGCGGCAATCCGCGCGATTATGATTCCTGGCGCCAGCGGGGCTGCACGGGTTGGGATTACGATTCTGTGCTGCCCTTCTTCAAAAAAAGTGAAAACCAGACGCGCGGCGCGGATGAATTCCATGGTGTTGGTGGGCCGGTCACGGTTTCAGACCATGTGGCCACCACGGAATTGACGGAGGCTATGATCAGCGCCGCCGAACAGGCCGGCATACCGCGCAACCGGGATTTCAATGGCAAGGTTCAGGAAGGCACCGGGTATTATCAATCCACCACGGGCGCCAATCGGCGCTGGAGCACCGCGCGCGCTTATCTGGTGCCCGCGAAGGGCCGCGCCAATCTGGATATTCGCACCAATGCCCATGCGACGCGCGTGGTGATCGAAAATGGACGGGCGATCGGCGTTGAGTATCGCGACCCGGGCGGGCTTAAGCGCGTCCGCGCGCGGCGGGAAGTGATTGTCTCGGGCGGGGCTTATGGGTCCCCGCAATTGTTGCAATTGTCAGGGCTGGGGCCGGCGGAGCATTTGCAGGCCATGGGCATTCCGGTGCTGCGCGATATGCCGGCGGTGGGCGCCAATCTGCATGATCATTTCTGCGTCTATCTGATGTGGCGCTGCGCGAAGCCCCTCACCTTCAATGATCTCGAAAAAAGCTGGCCGCGCAAGATTGCCGCTGCCCTGCAATATGGCTTGTTTCGCAGTGGGCCCATGGCAGTGAATGCGGTGCGCACGGGGCTTTTTACGCGGTCTGATCCCAGGCTGGAGCAGCCCGATTTGCAGATCAATCTGCTGGAATGGAGCACGCTGGAGCGCAACAAAAAGGGTGTCATTCCGCATCCTTTTTCGGGCTTCACGCTAAGCCCGGTGCATCTGGCGCCCGAAGGGCGCGGCACGGTCAGGCTGGCAAGCCCTGATCCCTTCGCAGCACCGGCGATTACCTTCGGTTTTCTCGCGACCGATTATGATATGCGTGCGATGATGAATGGCATCAAGCTGGTGCGGCGCCTGGTGGAACAACCAGCATTGAAACCCTTTGCGCTTGGGGAATTGGTGCCGGGCAATGCCATGGAAAGTGAAGCCGATATGGAACGCTTCGTGCGCGAAACCGGTACGACAAATCACCACCCATCCAGCAGCTGCGCCATGGGTATTGGCAGCAATAGCGTGGTGGACCCGCAGCTTCGCGTACACGGCGTGGCGGGGTTGCGCGTGGCGGATGCTTCCATCATGCCATCCGTGGTGGCGGGCAATACCAATGCGCCTTCCATCATGATTGGCGAGAAAGCAGCGGCGATGATTCTGGAAGATGCGCGGGCAGCAGCCTGAAAGGACGGATATGATTTCCCTGCTTGGCACCTGGCAATTGCTGCGCGTGCGCGCCACCGATGCGGCGGGCCAACCGCTGGAAGATCATCAATATGGGCCGGAGCCAACCGGCATTGTACAATTTGGCCCGAAGCGCATGCAGGCTGCCACGGGTGATGGCCGGGCGGTACTGCCGCCTAGCGTGAAGCGCTTCTGGTCCGCCTATACGGGCAATTACACCTTCGATGGTCAAACGCTGATCACGCGCGTTGATGACAGCAATCTGGCCGAGCGGATTGGTGGCGATCAGGTCCGCCAGGTGCGCGCGGAAGGTGCTGGCGTTTGGCTGAAGCCGCCACCACGCATCGTGGATGGCGCCATGCAGCAGTTGGAATTGTATTGGGAGAGGATCGGCTGAAGCTGCCGCTTTCTTGCCGGTTTACGCAAAAGCCTGCTGGCGGCGGTTGAGCCGCCACATCAGCCAAAGCGCAATGGATAGATTGACCAGATTCCAAGCAATGCCGTTCAGCATCGCCGCCGTATAGCCGCCGGTTGCATCAAACAGCGCCCCCGCCATCCAGCCGCCCACCGCCATGCCGACCATGGTGGAAGACAGCGCCATGCCAACGCGGCTGCCGGCTTCTGATGGAGGGAAATTCTCACGCACGATCATGGCATAGCAAGGCACCAGCCCGCCCTGGAACAGGCCGAACATGAAGGACACCAGGAACAGCGCCGCCAGCCCATCAGAGGGCAGGAACATCAGCAGTGCCACACCTTGCAACAAGGAAGCGAGCACGAGCGTTCTGACGCCACCAATACGATCCATGATAAAGCCAAATATGAGGCGAGAAGCGATGCCGCTGGCGAGCATGACGGAGAGCATTTGCGCGCCGCGCGCTGCGCCGAAACCAAGGTCCACGCAATAGGCAACGATATGCACCTGCGGCATGGCCATGGCGATGCAGCAGGTGATGCCGGCCAGGATGATCAGGGTCTGCAGGACATTCGGCGGAAGCCCGAGCGCCATGGGGTTGCGCGGCGCAATGATGCCAGGCGCGGCTGGCGCTGGCATGGGCGCACGGGTGCGCAGCAAAAGCGCGAGTGGCACCAGGGTGATGAAACTTGCTATGCCCATGATCAGATGCGCCTGACGCCAGCCAATGGTAGAAATGCCCCATTGCAGCAAAGTGGGCCAAAAAGCGCCGGCAAAGTAATTGCCGGAAGCTGCCAGTGCCATGGCAATACCGCGGCGCTTTTCAAACCAAAGCGAGACATCGGCGATCAGGGGGCTGAATACCGCCGCCGCGCCAAAGCAACTGAACAACACGCCATAGGCAAGACCGAAGGTGAAAAGGCTCGGTGCGAAATAGGTCGCGATGCCGCCAAGCCCAATGGAAGTCGCGCCAATCAGCACCGGCACCATAACGCCGAAGCGGTCCGATAGCTTGCCCATCAGCACGCCACCCACCACGAAGCCCACCATGGTCATGGTGTAAGGCAGCGCAGCACCGGCGCGGAGCGTGCCGAATTCCGCTTGCACCGCGGGCAGCACCACCACCACTGTCCACATCGGCGCGCTGCCGATCATGCTGATCAGCAAAGCAATCGCCAAACGTGTCCAGGCAGCGCGGCCATCCAAGCGGCTGTCACGCATCATGATGGCGTTGCTTCATTCTGGGTTTCCTCGCCCGGCATTTGGCTCAGGCTGGCAGTTTTATACGTGCCGCGCCAGAGGCTATTTCACACCAGGAGACCAGCGATAGGCGCGCGCAGTGGCTTCACCCATCAGCATGGCGCGATCACTCTCCGAAAGCCGATCCGATTTCAGGAAGGCATCCACACCTTCGGCATAAGTCATCAACTCCACCGCGCGCGTCCAATCCGTGCCCCAAAGGCAGCGCTGCAAACTGAAGGCATCGAATATGCGCGCGAGAGGTTCCCAGATATCGGGGTAAGGGTATTCACCACGCGATAGCGTGCAGGCGCCGGTGATTTTCACGACGATATTGGGAAAGGCCGCGAGCGCCAGCAGCTTCGGTAATTCGGCAAAGCCGTTTTCCATCCGCGGCCGTTCAAAGGGCTGTTGCAGGCCAAGGTGATCAATCACCAGCCGCGTATCCGGATTGCGCCGCGCCAATTCATGCACCTGATCAAGCCTGCCCCAACACAGCAGATTGACCGGCAGGTCACGCTTCGCAGCCGTTGCCAGCACATGATTGATGCCAGGATCGGCGGGATCGGCCGAAACATCGCCGCGCATCATGATGCGAATGCCAACGGCGCCAGGGGTGGCCTGCCAATCGGCGATGGTATCCGCAACCGCCGGATCATTGGGATCAACCGGCTTCACCAGGGCAAGGCGATCCGGATAGGCATTGCGGACAGAAACGGCATAGCTTGCGTCAAAGCGATACATGGTGAAGGCGGAAACCAGAATCGCGCCATCCATGCCGACGTCATTCATGGCCTTGACCATGTCGGCGCCAGTGACCTCTGGAGGGCCATGTAGCACCGCATGCCAGGGGCGGCCCGGATGGTTGCGTTCATAGGCATGAACTTGCGCGTCAATGATCGGCATGGCGGTTCCCTTGGGGCGTTTCTTGAGACACAGCCTAGGCGCGGGACGCTGGCGCAGCAAGGCGCAGGTATTGGTGGCGCGCGCGATTCGATCTAGCGTGGCGCATCATCACCTTGATCGAGGAAATATCATGACCCCGCCTAAGAGAATGCGCGCCTTGCTCGCCAAGCCTGATTTCGTTGTCATGCCCGCCGTATGGGATGGGCTTTCCGCCAAGATGGCGGCCGGCGCAGGGTTTGAGACCGCCTTTCTGTCCGGTTCCTGCGTTGCCGCAAGCCGCCTGGGCGGGCCGGATCTCGATTTGATTTCCTTCGCCGAGATGTTTGATAGTTTCAACATGGTGCGTGGTGCTGCGCCGAATACGCTTGTGCTGGCCGATGGTGATCATGGTTATGGCAATGCCATGAATGTGCAGCGCACCGTGCGCGCTTATGGGCGCGCCGGTGCTGCCGCTATCCTGATTGAAGACAAGATCACGCCGCGCGCGCTGACGGCTGCGGGCAAGCCCTGCCTGCCGCGCGAAGAAGCGCGCATGAAAATCCGCGCGGCCGTTGAAGCCGCCAAGGAATCCGGCATTCTGATTCTGGCGCGCACGGATTGCCGCCCGACCGCCGGCATTGATGAAGCCGTGGCGCGCATTGAAATGTTTGTCGAAGAAGGCGCGGATATCCTGTTTCTGGATAGCCCTGCCGATAATGCGGAAATCCATCGCGCGGTTGCGGCCGCGAAGGGCCGGCCTTCCTTCGTGGTGCTTTCCCCCGGCGGGGCGCGCGCCACACCGACGCAGGCTGAAGCCAAGGCGCTTGGCTTCAAGATCGGTACTTTCCCCACAGGGATGCTCTCACCAGCCGCAGCCGGCATGAAGGCGGGCCTCGCCGCGCTGCAAGCCGGGCTTTCGGAAGCGGCCAGCGCCATGCCGCCAGCAGAATTGCGCGATACGCTTGGCTATGGCGATTACGACGCCAAGGCCAAGGCTTTCATTGTCTGATTGATACTGCGCCGGTCGGGTGCGATCACCCGACCGGATCAATCGGCGTAATCGGCGCGCCGGCGGCTTCAATCACGGCGCCGGCTTGCAGCAGCAAATCTTCCCGGTAACGCCCGGCGAGCAATTGCACGCCAACCGGCACGCGCCCAACCGTGCCAGTGGTGACCGTAAGGCCGGGCAGCCCCATCAGCGGCAGTCCCACTTGCGTGAGTTGCGCTTCCATGATGCGGCGGAAGGTGGCCGGGCTTTCGACATCTTCCTGATCGCGGAAGGGCAATTCGCCGGAAACCGGCGTGATCGCCACCGGGAAGCGTTCAAAGAATTCCATCCAGAGCCGCACGAAATAGGAACGCTTCTGCAGCGCATCCATGAAGCTGTTCAGGTCCGGCGTTGGGCAAAGTTCTTCCATCTGCGCGAAGATGAAGCTGGCATCCGGATCACCTTCCTGATGCAAAGCGCTATTGAGGCCGCGGCGGCTTTCCGCAAGCCAGAGCATCGCTTGCAATTGCGCGGGTTCGCGCAGGGGCGGTGTGTCTGTCTCCTCAATGGTCCAGCCGGCAGCTTCCAGGCGCTTTGCCGCATCACGCAAAGCGGCTTGCACTTCGGGTTGTAGCTTCATGCCATCCGGCGAAAGGCAAAGCGCGGCGCGCTTCGGCGCGGGCGGGCCTTCCATGGCGGCTTCCACCCACCAGGGGTCGCGAATATCGCGCGCGCACATGGCGCCAAAGCCAAGCTTCACATCGGCGATGGTTCGCGCCAAAGGCCCGCTCACGGCCATGATCTGCCCGCCGACATGGCGTTCGGCACCGGAAGCATTCCAGGCCGGAATACGCCCAAGTGTGGGGCGCAGCCCGTGAATGCCGCAGGCATAGGCCGGGTAGCGGATGGAACCGCCAATATCCGTGCCGTGACCAATCGCACCAATGCCGGCCATGGTGGCCGCACCCGCACCACCGGAAGAACCACCCGGCGTAATGCTGGGGTCGCGCGGGTTTTTCGTATGACCATGCAGCGAATTGCGCGTGAACCAGCGTAACGAGAAAGCGGGCGTATTGGTGCGCCCGACAATCACCGCACCCGCCTTGCGCAAATTGGCAACAACGGGGCTGTCCTGGTTCGCGATCAGATCCTTTTGCAGACGCAAACCATTCGTCGTCGCATAGCCCTGCTGGTCTGCATTCACCTTGATGGTGATGGGCACGCCAGCGAGCGGCCCTGCATCTTCGCCACGCGCGATCATGGCATCAATGCGCGCAGCTTCCGCGAGTGTTTCTGCCGGGCGGTGATCCACCACGGCATTGATCTTGGGGTTCACCGCATCAAGCCGCGCCAGCGCATCCTTCGCCGCTTCCGTGGCGGAGACCTGCTTGGACCGAATACGCGCCGCCAAATCGCTTGCGCTGAGCCGCCATAAATCGCTCATGGTCACTTCCTTCCTTTGAGCACTGCCTCAGCCGGGCAGCGCGAGGACGTTCTTGCTGATGATATTGCGCTGGATTTCATTAGACCCGCCATAAATGGTCGAAGGCCGCGCCTGAATATAAAGCCCGGTCGGGTTCAGGTTGCGATTGCCTTCCATGGGGTCGAGCAAGCCAGCGTTTTCGCCACAGATTTCCAGCATGGTATCGGTGATGCGCTGAAAGAGTTCTGTCTGAAACACCTTCAGCATGGACACATCGGGGCCGAGGGTCTCACCGCGCCGGACCTTATCCACGAAAACGCCATAGAGCGATTTCAGGTCTTCCAGATCAAGCCGCAGCTTGGCGTAGGTATCCTGGAACACCGCATCTTCCCAAACCCCCATCCGTTCTGCGAGTTGCTTCAGGCGCGAAAACGCATAGGCTGAGAGGCGGGGTGAGCCGAGATAAATGCGTTCAAAGGAAAGCAATGCCTTCGCCATATCCCAGCCGCGATTGGGCGTGCCGACCAGATTGGCCGCGGGCACGCGGACATTATCGAAGAATACCTCACAGAATTCGTCGTGATATTCCAGATTGATGATCGGCTTCACGGTAATGCCGGGGCTGGTCATATCCACCAACAAGAAGGAAATGCCTTCCTGCTTTTTCGCATTCTTGTCCGTGCGCACCAGCAGGAAGCACCAATTGGCATCCATGGCGAGTGTGGTCCAGATCTTCTGGCCATTCACCACGTAATGATCGCCATCGAGTACCGCTTCAGTACGTAGCGCTGCCAAATCCGACCCCGCATTGGGTTCGGAATAGCCCTGGCACCAGATATGTTCGCCAGAGAGAATTTTCGGCAAGAAGAATTGCTGCTGTTCGCGCGTGCCGTGATTGATCAGCAGCGGGCCCACCATGACAATGCCATGGTCATTGGTGCGCGCGCAGCCATGGCGTTCGATTTCCTCGGTGAAGATGATCTGCTTCGCCGGGGAAAGCCCAAGCCCGCCAAATTCGCGCGGCCAGCCGGGGCAAAGCCAACCCTTTTCGGCCAGCTTGTAATACCAGACCTTGTTTTCATCCCAATGCAGGCGCTTTGGCGGATTGCGCAATTCGGCCGGGTAATGGGCTTCAATCCATTGGCGCACATGCAGGCGGAAGGCTTCATCTTCCAGCAGGTTCAGATCCTGGGTTTCGCGTGCTTCGATCATTTCTCAGCTTCCCGTAAAATTCGGCTTGCGCTTGGCGAAGAAGGCAGCGCGGCCTTCCTTGAAATCTTCCGTCGTGAATAGCGCGGCCTGATAGGTTTGTTCCTGCGCCAAAGCCTCATCCAGGCCATCGGCGAAGATTTGCTTGGTGAAGGCAATCGGGCCTGGCGCTTCGGCCGCCAGGAAGCGCGCCTTTTCCAAAGCGGCCTCCAAAGCCTTGCCAGGTGGTGCGATGTAATCGACCAAGCCAATGCGTTCGGCTTCCGGTGCGGCGATCACTTCATGGAAAAACAGAATGCGCCGCGCGCGGCCAATGCCGACCCGTGCAGGCAGGAAATGCGGCAAGCCCATATCGGACATCAGGCCAATCTTGTGAAAACCCGCCGTGAAACGCGCATCTTCGGCGGCGACAATCACATCACAGGCGCAAGCCACCGCCATGCCCGCACCGGCTGCCCAGCCTTCCACCGCTGCCACCACGGGCTTGCCGCCCTTGGCCATGAGGCGCACGAGTTTATGGGTGCGGCGCATCCGTTCGCGCCCGGCGAGCGTGCTGTCGATATCCATCGAAGAGATATCGCCACCCGCGCAGAAAGTACCTTCGGCGCCCGTCACTACAATCGCGCGGATCGTATCATCGCCATGGGCGCGTTCCATCACCTCTTCCATCGCGGTGCGCAGCACGGGGGCGATGGCGTTCTTACGCGATGGGCAATCAATGGTGACAATCAGCACCGCGCCATCGCGTTCTTCCAGAATGCGTTGGCGCAAAGGTTCGGCGGCGGCACTCATTCCGCATCCTCCGGCGCCAGCGCCATGAAGCGGCGCCGATGCAGGGCGGCGGAGCCGAATTGATTGGCAATCACCATGCCACGGCGCAGATAAAGCCCGACATCATATTCATCCGTATAGCCAATGCCGCCATGGAGCTGAATGCATTGGCGCAACACCATCAGCCCGCTTTCACCCGCGCGCGCCTTGGCCTTGGAAACGGCGGCCTTGCGCGCATCCCCTACCGCACCGCCATCCAAGGCCGCCGCTGCTGCTTCCACGGCTGCGCGCGTGAGCGAGAGATGGATTTTCAAATCCGCCGCGCGATGCTGCAAGGATTGGAAAGTGCCGATGATGCGGCCGAATTGCTGGCGTGTTTTCAGATAGGAAAGCGTCATGTCAAAGGCGCGTTCCATCAGCCCGACCATGGCGCCGGCCGTTATCAGCGCAGCCTCATCCAAGGCAGCATCCAACACAGCGCTGATATCGGCAGCGACGCGTTGACCCTTCGCAGGGTCAGCGCGAAGCGTTCCGAAATAACCGCCATCCATGGTTTTTTCCAAGGCGAGATCAGCACCCGCCGCCGGCACGGCGTAAAGCGCGAGCCCCGCGCCTTCGCGCACCGGCAGCAGAAACACATCAGCGCCACCAGCTTGCGGGATGAAGACGCGCGGCGCGTCAGCATTACCAGGCGCCGCCAAGGTATCGGCGCGTTCCTGCCACGCCGTCAGCACCACTTGCTGGCCGGCCAGCAAAGGTCCGAGCAGCGCTTGATCATCCGCGCCCGCCAGCAAACGCGCGGAAAGCATTGCCGGGATCAGCGGTTCAGGCGCCAGGCCGCCCGCGAGTTCTTCCGTCAGCGCAATCGCCTCACTCATGCCAAGGCCGGCGCCGCCGGCAGCTTCCTCCACCGCCAAGCCAATCCAGCCGAATTCACCCATCTGGGCAAAAACGCGCTTGTCAAAACCAGGTGCGGCAAAGCGGAGCCCACGTACGCGTTTGCTATCTCCGCCACGCGGCGCCACCGCACCCGCGCTATCGCGGATCATGCGAATGGATTCCGCCCGTTCTTCCAAAACCTCACTCATGCCCGTTTCCTTATTGCCCTAAGGGGCGCCTTTTTAATTCGTATGTAGCTTGGCGCCGCTGGCGGCCTGGATTTGGTCAAAGGTCACACCAGGCGCCAGATCACGCACCACGAAGCCCTTGCCCTTCACCACATCCAAAACGCCAAGATTGGTATAGACGCGGCTGACCGCGCCAGGTGTGGTCAGCGGATAGGTGCAGCGTTCCACAATCTTGTGTCCGCCATCCTTCGTGGTGTGTTCCATCACCACCCAAAGCCGCTTGGCGCCGGCGCCAAGATCCATCGCCCCACCCACGGCGGGTGCCGAGTCATTTTCGCTGGTGGCCCAATTGGCGATATCGCCATTGGCCGCGACTTCGAAGGCACCCAACACGCAAAGATCAATATGCCCGCCACGGATCATCGCGAAGCTATCGGCGTGATGGAAATAGGAACCTCCGGGGCGCAGCGTCACAGCCTGCTTGCCGGCATTGACCAGCCAGGGGTCCACCTTATCCGGCGCGGGCGCGGGGCCCATGCCCAGAATGCCGTTTTCCGAATGCAAAATCACTTCACGTTCCAGCGGCACGTAATTCGCAATCATGGTCCGAATACCAATACCAAGATTGACGAACCAGCCTTCCGGAATGTCTTCAGCGACACGGGCGGCCATTTGCTTGCGGTCAAAGCCATTCATGGTCTGATCCCCCTTCTTTCCTGCCTGCTCATGCCCATGCCGGGCCGCGGTCAACATGCAATACGCGCTTCACGAAAATGCCGGGCGTATGCACATTTTCCGGCACAATCTCACCCAATTCGCGGATGTGGCTCACCTGCGCGATGGTCATATCGGCTGCCATGGCCATTACCGGGTTGAAGTTCCGCCCGCTGGAACGATAGGTGAGGTTACCCCAGCGATCCCCTTCCCAGGCTTCCACCAGCGCCACATCGGCTTTCAGCGCATGTTCCATGACATAGGTGCGCCCATTGAATTCACGCTGTTCCTTGCCATTCGCGAGGATCGTGCCAACCGATGTCGCGGTAAAAAACGCCGGCACGCCAGCACCCGCCGCACGCATGCGTTCTGCCATCGTGCCTTGCGGCACAATCTCAAGCTCGATCTTGCCTTGGCGATAAAGCTCCTCAAACACCACCGAACCGGCGGAGCGAGGAAAGGAACAGATGATCTTGCGCACCCGGCCCAATTCCATGAGCCGCGCGAGGCCAATACGCCCCGTGCCGGCGTTATTCGCCACGCAAGTCAGATCCGTTGCACCCTGTTCGATCAGCCCTTCAATCAATTGGTCAGGCTGGCCGACAGCGCCGAAACCGCCGATCAGAACGGTTGATCCATCCTTGATACCCGCCATGGCATCCGCCATGGATTGAACAATCTTGTTGATCATGCGTCTTTTCCCATCATCATTCAGACGTGCTCAGGCAAAACGAAACAGGCCATTGCTGACGACCACCTTGTCGCGTTCCACAACGCGCGCGCGGAAGGCGGCACCACCAGCCTCATGCCAAATCTCGCTCCGGATCGTCTCACCAGGATAGACCGGCGAAGAAAAGCGCAAATCCATCTTGCCGAAGCGCGACGTGTCGTAATTGCAGAGTGTTTTCAGCAGCGCATGGCAGACCGTGCCGAAGGTGCAAAGCCCATGCAGGATGGGGCGCGGAAAGCCGGCGGCAGCAGCTATTTTCGGGTCTATATGCAGCGGGTTCAAATCCGTGTTCAGGCGATAGATCAGCGCTTGTTCCGGGCGCGTTGCCAGATCAAGCGAGATATCCGGCGCACGGTCCGGTTCCGGATGCGGCTGCTTCACCGGCCCGCTCGGTCCGCCAAAACCACCATCGCCACGCAGGAAGGATGTGCTGGTGAGTGTGGCCAGCAAATCGCCTGTCTTCGCATCAATCACCTGGCGTTCGGAATACATGAGCGCGCCTTTGCCCTCACCGCGATCCACGAGGCCCGTCACGCGCGAACGCCCGATGATTTCGCCCTCAGTAGGCAGCGGCTTATGCAGAATCAAACCCTGTTCGCCATGGACAATCTTCACCCAATCCATGCCGGTATCAGGATTACGCGACCAAAATCCCGGCGCGCCCAGCACCACGGGCATGGAGGGCATGACTTTCAGCCGTGGTTCATAGAGAAAATCGAGCTGCTGTTCATCCATCGGGTCCTGGCCGAGCCCGACAGAAAAATTATACATCGCCACATCCTGCCAGCGCAGATGCTGGCGCATTTCCGGGATGGGGTAGTTCAGCAATTTTTCATAGACGATCGGCATTTCAATGCCCTTCCTCAATTTCAATCACCGCATCCGCGGCAAAGGCGCCCTGCCCTGCCGGCAACACCAGCATGGGGTTCACATCAACCGATGCCAAACGCGGCCCCGCCGCCACGGCAAAACGCGATAGCGCGGCAAGCGCTTCCGACAGCGCCTTCACATCGGCCTTGGGTTTGCCACGTGCGCCATCCAGCAAGGGAAAACCCTTGAGCGAACGGATCATGGCTTCCGCTTCGGTCGCATTGAAGGGGCAGCGGCGGAAGGCGACATCCTTCAGGATTTCGATGAAGACACCGCCAAGCCCCACCATGGCCACAGGACCAAACACAGGATCACGCAGCACACCAAGCGCCATTTCAACACCGCCGGTGATTTGCTTCGCAATCAGCACGCCTTCGATGCGCGCCTTGGGCGCGTGTTGCGCAGCGCGGGCGAGCAAGGTCGCATACGCCTCACGCACCGCAGCCGTGTCGGCCAAGTTCAGGATCACGCCACCGATTTCGCTCTTGTGCAGAATATCGGGGGAGAGGATTTTCGCCACCACCGGATAGCCCATGGCCTCCGCCACGCGCACCGCTTCTTCAACACTAGTGCAGGCTTGTTCCGGCACGGCAGGCACGCCCGCTTCGGCCAAAAGGCGCTTGGCTTCGGCTTCCGTTGGCGTTTGCGCGGGCAAGGACACATTCGGCAGCGCGCCCACAGCACCCGCTTCCTGCCGCGCGAAATAAGCGCCGAAGCGGCCCATGGCGGCAATGGCATTCACCGCGCGCGTCGGGTCCTCGAAAACAATGAAGCCATCTTCTTCATATTCGCGCA
The DNA here is from genome assembly GCA_020249865.1 of Roseomonas sp. Classification (GTDB taxonomy): domain Bacteria; phylum Pseudomonadota; class Alphaproteobacteria; order Acetobacterales; family Acetobacteraceae; genus Neoroseomonas. The sequence continues at coordinate 63,013 of JADCEV010000041.1, forward strand.
CCTTCTCACGCGAACAAATCGCCGACAGCACCCAAAGCCGATCCCGACGCTTTGCAATGGCATCGCGCATGAAGGGCCTGAGTTTCGGCGCCATGGAGGTTGAGCCCCCCGTCTGCGTCAAAAACACCAGAACGGAAGGATAGCCACCATCGCCGGCGGTGGCTTCCAGGAAGTCGCCGAAAAGCTCGGTCTGGTTCACCGCTTGCGCGGTGCAATCCACCGGGTTGCGCGGCGCGCAGAAGCTGATCAGGCCGCGCAGCTTATCCTGCGACGCCTGTGGCATTTCCGGCATGGGCAGGCCGACCGCTTCCGATGCATCGGAAATCAGCACACCGGCGCCGCCACTCACGGTCAGCACCCCAAGGGAATTATTGGCCGGATAAATGCGCCGCGATGCTGCGTAAGCGATATCGAGCATTTCTTCCGTGGTGCGCGCGCGCAAGACGCCGAATTCATCCAGCACCGCTTGCGTCACGGCATCATCACCCGCGATGGAAGCGGTGTGGGATTTCGCCGCCGCACCACCCAAAGCGCTGGCGCCGACCTTCATCATGATGACCGGCTTGCGGTTGCGCCGCGCCAGATCAAGGGCTGCGACAAAACCGGCACTTTCGCGAATACCCTCCGCATAGGCGCAGATCACTTCCACTTCCGGCGCCTGCGCCATCCAGCCAATCGCCTCACCCAGCGAAACATCGGCTTCATTGCCGGTCGTGACGCAAACCGTGGTGCCGAGCCCGCGCTGACGCGCAACCGCAAACACATGCGTGCCATAGGCGCCGGATTGGGAGGCGATGCCGATATTGCCGCGAATGGGCCAACCCTGTTCGAAGGAAAGGGAGAAGATCGGATAAAAACCAATCGCGGCATTGAACAACCCAAGGCAATTCGGCCCCAGCATGCGCATGCCATGCCGACGCGCGGCGGCAACCAAGCGTTCCTGCATCGCGGCACCTGCCTCATCCACCTCCGCAAAACCTGCGGTGAAGACGATGGCCGATTTACAGCCGCGCGCGCCCAGATCATCCATGGCCTGGATCGCAGCCTCGCCTGGCACGGCGATGATGGCGGCATCAGGCACTTCGGGCAGGGCAGCGACAGAAGCGAAGGCAGGCAGGCCCTGCACCGTTGGGCGATTCGGGTTCACCGGCAACAGCCGACCCTGGAAGCCTTGGCTTTGCATATAGGCAATGGGCCGCCCGCCAATGCGGGTGCCGTCATCGGAAGCACCAATCACCGCGACAGAACGCGGGCGAATCATCGCATCTAGAGCATGTGTGCTTCGCATTGGCTCAGCACCCATGCTCTAGGGTTTTGTTTGGTCGCATTTTCCGAGTCGCCAAGTGGGTCCACTTGGCTTGAAAATGCTCCAGCGCCGCAAAATCGGCGGTAGTTTTTCCGGCACTCAAAGGGCCGCCTTCGGCGGGCATCGCGTCTTCCTCCTGCAATCACTTGCAGGGTGGCGCCAGCGCGCGCGGGCGGCAAGGGGTTGACTTCAGCCAAATAAAACGAACAGCGCCCCCACAGCGCCGGCCGCCAGGGAAAGCCCGGCATAGGCCATGCCATAGCGCCCGCCACCCAAGGTCAGGGCATAGCCAGCCTTGGCGCAAATATTTACCCCAACCGCCGCCAGAACCGCCTTGGCAGCGAAGGCGAAGCTGATCGAAGCCGGCGCCAACAGCGGCACGGAAAGCGCCACTGCATCCACATCCGCCAGGCCAGTGATGGCGGCGACCGCCATGACGGCCTCTGGCCCCAGCTTTTCAGCGGCCAATTTGGAAATCAGCACCACGGCGGCCAGCAGCAGGGCGATTTTCAGCACGGCGCTGAGCTCGAAGGGGTTATCAGGCACGCTCACCACCGCGCCATCCGCCCCAGCGCGCCGCGCGATGACAAAGCCAGCCAGGGCCATGCCTAACGCCGCGACACCCAAGGGGGCAAACAAATGCGCCGCAACGGCGGGCGCGATGAAGGCCACAATGCCGATGGTGCGCAGGCAGGAAACCGCGCCCGCCATGAGCGCCCCAGCGGCCAGCGCCAAACCCGCGCCCCCTGCCGCCGCCGCGCGCGCATTGGCAAGCGTGACCGCCGTGGACGACACCAAGCCCCCCGCCGCGCCGCTGAACAGCAAGCCGCGTTCTGGCCCCATCAGGCGAACCGCGAGATACCCAAGATAGGAAATCGCCGCGAGCAGAATGGCGAAGCGCCAAATTTTGGCCGGGTTCAGCCCGCCCAGCAGCGCAATCGGCTCATCCGGCACCAGCGGCATGACCAGCAGGGTCATGGATAGCAGCACCAGGGCGGAACGCAGCTCGGCCCAGGTAATGCGCGCCATCAGGCCATGCAGGCTTTCCCGCGCTGCCAGAATGGCGGTCATGGCGACCGCCGCCGCACCCGCCACAGCCATATCCCCCAGCACGGCCAGTGCGCCGAGCCCATAGGTGCCAAGGGCCGCGACCAGGCTGGTGGCGGAGACCTTATTCTCAGCCTCGGCTTCGCGCAGCGCGAAGGGCAATTGCGCGGCAAGAAGGGCTGCCAGGCCAAAGCCCAGCAGCAGCGCACCGCCGTTCTGACC
>JADCEV010000042.1 GCA_020249865.1 Roseomonas sp.
CCATCGGCCGCGTCCTTGCAAGCTGATGCTCCGCCGCCACCAGATCATCGTGCGATCACGATCACGCTTGCGAATGGCATGCGACTGGAAATCAGCGCGGCACACAGCCTGCCCGCCCTATCCTGCATTATCGGCGCGCTGCGCAAATGCTGACAGTTCCGCATGGCATGCGTGTTTGGCTGGCGTCGGGTCATACGGATATGCGACGCGGCATGAATGGCCTCGCGGCCCAGGTGCAATAATCACTGGGCCGCGACCCTCACGCGGGTGATCTCTTTGTCTTTCGTGGTCGCCGCGGTGATTTGATTAAGATCCTCTGGCATGATGGGCTTGGCTGTCCGTCGTCAAATCATTTGAGACCAATTGGCGCGCTGTCTAACGGAGTATCTGACCCATCTGCGGTTAAGGTTAAGCTGCGTTTTGGTGATGCATCAAGCGGCGCTACTGGATGGTTCTGCGCTTGATGCGCTAACGCTCCAGTAGGATGGTCTGTCCCCTGCCGAAATAGACATCCGCCGGGGTCAGGTTGCTGAGGCGCTCGTGGTAGCGCCGGTAATTATATTGCTCGACAAAGGTCTCGATCTCAGCCTGTAGCGCGCCCGGCAGGTAGTAATTCTCCAACAGAATGCGGTTCTTCATGGTCTGGTGCCAGCGTTCGATCTTTCCCTGCGTCTGGGGATGAGCAGGCGCACCGCGAACATGCTGGATACCGTGCTGCGCAAGCCATTGGGCGAAGGCGTCCGAGATGAACCCTGGCCCATTGTCCGAGAGCAATCGCGGGCGCTGGCGCAGCGGCACATCGCGACAGCCTGAGGCGGTCATGGCCAGTTCCAGCGTCTCACTGACATCGCTCGCGGTCATGCCTGTGCAAAGCCGCCAGGCGATGACGTAGCGGGAGAAGTCATCCAGCACAGTGCACAGATAAAACCACCCCCAGCCGACGACCTTGAGATAGGTGAAATCCGTCTGCCAGAGCTGGTTGGGCGCCGTGGTCTTGGTATGGAATTCCTCGGCGGCCTTGATCTGGATGAAAGCCGGACTTGGCAGCAGATCGCGGGATTTGAGCAGGCGATAGACCGAAGCCTCTGAAACGAAATAGCTTTCCTGTTCGGTAAAGCGCACTGCCAATTCGCGCGGCGAGAGTTCGGGCACCTCCAGCGCCAGATCAATGATGCGCCCCTGTACTGCATCGGGGATGCGGTTCCAGACGCGGTCAGGGCGGGATGGCTTGTCAGCCAGCGCCTCTGGCCCGCCGGTCAGGTAGCGGTCATACCAGCGATAGAAGGTCTGACGCGGGATGCCGAGGCTGGCGAGGCAGCGGCGTAGGGGCAGGTTTGATTGCCCGACCAATTGGATGATTTCGAGCTTTTCGGCGGCGGAGTACCTCATGCGCGGTCGTCCCCATCCGCGATCATGCTTTTTTTGAGCAGGCGGAGCTCGAGTGCCTGCTCGGCGACGACCTCCTTCAGCGCGCGGGCTTCCTGGCGCAGCGCCTTGACCTCGTCGCTGGTAGCCGCACGGGCCGTATCACCGGCCAGGCGTCGCTTACCGGCTTCCAGGAACTCCTTCGACCAGGCGTAATGCAGGCTCTCGGCGATGGCTTCGCGGCGGCATAGGGCGGCGATGCTTTCCTCGCCGCGGAGCCCTTCCAGGACGATGCGGATCTTGTACTCGGCGGAATGGTGCTTGCGCATGGCGCGGCGAATATCGCGGACCAGCTTTTCGGCTGGCACCCGCGTGGGTGGGGCGGAGGATTTCTGGCTCATCTTCACTCTCCTTGGGGTTAAGATGAGCCAGAAATCCTCGGTTATTCAAATCGCCAATTTGGTCCCATAGGCGCTGACGCCGGACACCTGGCGGCAGTTGCAGCAAAATGACCAGCCAGAACGCCGTGCTCTGTGACGCGTCGATTATCAAAGAACCTATAGGCCGCCCTGGTCGCCGCCCAGTCGCCACACGCAGCCGGGACAGGTTGGCCAGGCGATGCCGACATCTGATCCAGAATGCACCGCAATCGCCTCGCCAGCCACTTGTCCGGCAGCTGACCGCCGACAATCAAGCTGAGAGGGCAGCGACGATCAGGATGAGAAAGCGCCATTGGGGGCGGACCGTAGGGAGGGCGTAGCCCGCCCATAGGGCTGCCGCCAATGGCGCTGGGCTTTTTTGAGGCCTGACTTGCGGTTGGATGGGTTGGTGCAAGTAGTTGATTTGTCTCGATAGAGAGAGGATCGACGCTTTGCCCGGCTGCCACATCACCGACCGTCAGACGAGGCTTTACATGACCTACCGACAGACATTTCCGCCTGAGACAGCCGCTGCCAAGGCAGGGTTTTCCACGGCAACCGCCTACCGGATCGAGGCTGATCCAAGGCTGCCCTCCCAGAAAAAGGAGCCCCGGGGGCGCCGTCGCCCCGATCCCTTGGCGCCCTACTGGGACGCTGAGGTCCTGCCGATCCTGAACGCCGCGCCCGATATCAGGGTGATCGGCGTGCTGGAGGAACTGCGCCGCCGCCACCATGACCTGAACCCAAATATCCGGCGCACGCTGGAACGGCGCATCAATGCCTGGCGCGCCCTCAATGGGCCGGAACGGGATGTGATCTTCCGCCAGGAGCACGAGCCCGGCCGCATGGGCTTGTCGGATTTTACCGATGCAAGTGCCCTTGGCGTGACGATCGCGGGGGTGGCGCTTGATCATCGGCTTTACCATTTCCGGCTGGCTTTCTCCGGCTTCGAACATGCGGAAATCGTGCTGGGGGGCGAAAGCTTCGTCGCACTCGCCGCCGGTTTGCAGAACGCGTTATGGGCACTGGGCGGCACCCCGAAAGAACATCGCACCGATAGTCTTTCGGCGGCCTTCCGTAACCTCGACGCCAGTGCCCAGCAGGATCTGACCATGCGTTATGCTTCGCTCATGCGCCATTACGGCATGGAACCTTCACGCAATAATGCCGGAATTGCCCATGAAAACGGCTCAATCGAAAGCGCCCATGGTCACTTGAAACAGGCGCTTTTGGATGCCCTGCTGCTGCGCGGCACACGAGACTTCCCCGATCTGCAAAGCTATCGCGCCTTCCTCGACGACATCATTGGCCGACGCAACGCAAACAGGCGCAAGCGCATCGCCTTGGAGAAACAAGCGCTATCCGCCCTACCCAAAGGCCGCACTGCCGATTTTGAGGAAAAGATCATCCCGGTCACTTCCTCGGGTGGGTTCATCCTGCGGCGCGTATTCTATACCGTGCCGTCACGGCTGATCGGTCATCGCCTGCGTGTGCGCATCTTTGACGATCGGCTCGAATGTTTTCTGGGCGCCACACCAGTCGTCACGCTGCAGCGCGGCCAACCCGTATCGGACAATAAGGGGGGCCATGTTGTCGATTATCGGCACGTCATCCATGCGTTACGGCGAAAGCCCATGGCGCTGGCCAGTCTTGTCTACCGTGATCAGCTCTTTCCGCGCGAAGCCTATCGCAAGGCCTTTGATGCTCTGCGTGATCGCTGTGACATAAGGCAGGCTTGCAAGCTGATGGTCGAGCTGTTGATGCTCGCCCATGAGCGCGCCTGTGAGGCTGAATTGGCCGAGGCCATTCAGGCTGATCTTGACGCTGGTCTTGACGCTGGGCGCTTGCCTGATCTCTCAGCCTTGCGCGCACGCTTCAGGCCAGAGGCAACATCCATCCCAAGCGTCATTGTCGAACTGGCGGCGCTCAATACCTATAATGAATTGACCGCTCTCAGCACGCCACAGCCGCGCCTGGGCGCAGAGATCGCAGCATGACGGCCAAGCACAACAGTGTAGATGCCGCCCGGGTCGAATTGCTGCTCAGCGAACTTCGCCTGCCGGGCGTCAAGGCCATTTGGCCAAAGCTCGCCGCGGTTGCCGATAAGGAGGGCTGGCCCGCGGCGCGTTTCCTTGCCGCACTCGCCGAACACGAGGCAGCCAATCGAGGCCAACGGCGCATCGCGCGCCATTTGGCAGAGGCCCGTCTGCCCGCGGGAAAGTCCCTTGCCACTTTCGATTTCGATGCAGTGCCGGTGATCTCCAAGGCAAAGGTCATGGCGCTGGCGGCGGGCGATCTATGGCTCAAGGCTGGCGCCAACCTGCTGCTGTTCGGCCCGCCAGGCAGTGGCAAAAGCCATCTCTCGGCAGCGCTTGGCCTTGCCTTGGTCGAACAGGGCTGGCGCGTGCTTTTCACCCGCGCCTCCGATCTCGTGCAACGCCTACAACTGGCTAGGCGCGAACTCACCCTTGAAAGCGCCATCGCAAAGCTCGACCGCTACGATCTGCTCATCCTTGACGATATCACCTATGTCTCAAAGGATCAGGCCGAAACCAGCGTATTATTCGAATTGATCGCCGCACGATACGAACAGCGTTCCATGCTGATCACGGCAAACCAGCCCTTTGGCGAATGGGGGCGCATCTTTCCAGACCAAGCCATGACACTCGCCGCCATCGACAGGCTGGTACATCACGCGACCATCCTTGAAATGAACGTCGAAAGCTACCGACGCAAGGCGGCCCTGGAACGCAAGCGCGGACCAGGCCGCGTGCCAGCCTTCGCAACACAAAAAGAAACAAACGGCGATAGCGGCTAAAGAGGACGAAAAAAGGTTGATTGACGCTCCGCGTCAATCAACCTCACCTCCAGCGTCAATCAGGCATTGCATAATACGGAAATAGCGACAATCATCCTAAAATCCAACCGCGCCTTCTCATCCTGATTGTCGCGCTCATCGCATCCTGATTGTCGCGGTATAGGCAGCTACGCCCCAACCACCTCCTGGTCATGCCAGCCGTATGTATTGACTACCTCCTCCCCACTCATCCGTAACGCCTCCGCGAATCGGCGTCACAAACAGAACCACAAATGATTCACTCAGAGCAAATGCCCCATCAGAGATGTGGGTAATTGAAAGGCTCCCCGGATGGATACGTATCTCCGGGCAGGACAATGATAAGAAATTTCGCTTTTTGAAATCTAAAATGGAAGTTTTGTGATCCGGGGAAAGTGTTTCTTGTGCCAGAAAAACTGTTGCCTGCCTCATGAGTAACGGGGGGCGTCAGCCCCAATTTTAATTGACATCATTTTTGGGCTCTTGTAACTCATTGATTTATCGGAAAGGAAACACGAGAAAAATAGAAGGGGTCATTCACAAGATCTGATGCCAAAAAGTCGCGTCCGGTTCGCATAAATAAATAAAGTTATCAAAAACCACCTGTCTCCCAAGAGTAATCACTGATCAGACAGCGCCAATACTGCGCGACTCAGAAATTGGTGTTGACAAATCTACACTCTTAGTCAGCCATAACCCTTGGTGTTGACAAATTGCTACGGTCACTTGACCTGCCTCCAGAAGATTTCAGGATGTCCTCCCTCCGGGATTATAGACGTCAACCAATTTAAATCGCCCATAACAAGTCTTCTTGGCACAGACATGGGGCTTCAAACTTGTATTTATGTCTCCACCGAATGAGCTAAGCGACAGCCTAACAATAGCTGGAAACATCATGTTGAGTGGACCCCACCGGACACAATTACGAGGAAATCTTAAGGTCCGCCTTCTGAACGATATCGCGAAATTTGGCATACTCCGCGGCCAGGAATTCCGCAGTGCGCCCTGGCGTACTGCCAGAAACGGCATCAATGCCCGCCGCTGCCAGACGGGCGATAATGTCTGCCTCCGCCAGAACAGCATTCACAATACTTGAAAGGCGTCCAACAATTTCGGGTGGGAGCCCTCTTGGCCCCAGCATCAAATTCCAGGTTGATGCTTCGAAGCCGGGTAGCGCGGCCTCGCGCATTGCGGGCACCTCCGGAAACAATGGATGCCGGTTAGGGCTTCCCATCGCCAGGATACGGAAAAGCCCATCCTTGGCACCGGCCGCCAAAGACCCCAAGGGTTCCCAGGCGAATTGTATTTCTGATTTAGCCAAGGCCTCAGCGATGCCAGCTCCACCCCGATAGGGAACATGCACGGCCTGCAGCCCTCCACCCATCAATGCCATCAGCTCTCCGGCCAGATGGCCGACGCTACCAATACCTGAACTTCCCCAATTGGCCCGACCAGGCGCGGCGCGCAAAGCTTCGATCAGGGCGCGTGCATCGCCATGGGGTGAATCCTTCGGAACAGCCAGGGCGATCGGCGCGCGGCCTAGAATGGCTATCGGCGTAAAATCCGAAACCGGGTCGTACGGCGTCGTAGCCGGTTGCAAGGCCGGAACCGTCCCATGGGTGGATGGTGTTGCCAGCAATAATGCGTGGCTATCTGCTGGCTGACGCCTGACATGTTCACTGCCAATGATTCCACCGGCTCCTGCCCGGTTCTCAACGACAACTCTCGCATTCGGCCCAAGGCGTGGAGCCATCCGCTCCGCGACCAGACGCGCCAAAAGGTCTGCTGAGCCTCCTGCTTGGAACGGGATGGTGAAAATGATGGGGCGCGCGGGCCATCCTTGCGCCTTTGCGGCATGGCCGAAAAAGGGCGCAGCAACGATAGCTGCCAGACGACGGCGCGATATGTTCATAGCCTTGATGACCCCAGCTTTCCCAAAATCGTTTGGCCTTAGAAAGCTAGGTTGCCATCATTACAGCGCATAACGCCAGAGGCTTCTCACCGCCTGTCAGCCAAGCCAGCCAGATTGCCGAACAGCTCTCGCGAGAACGTTCGCCTGCAACTGGCCTTCGCTCCGTCCCTGGTTGCCTTCCAGTCGAATTACTGCAGCAACTGGACACGCTCAGCAGGGCGAAGCATCCCACTGCACGGCGGTAGCACTATCGCTCCATCCGCTGAAATTACTGACCAGGAATGGAGCAACCTATGAGGGCGAGTGCGGCCTTGGGTTCAGTACTGAATTGCCGCCTTCACGCTCATCAGGCTAACGCTCATTATCGTTTGCAGCTACGCCCCTTGTCGGCAAAATATCTGAAAGAAGCCATCTCGGGCACCGGGGCGAAACCCTGTAGGGTTGTGGCAATTCCCCCCTTTGCACTTGACGCCAAAAAGAACTTAGCCCCTGATTTCGCAGCTTGGCGGCTTCTTGAGCCGTCAAATAACGTAACCCGCCGGTGAGACCCTGACGCACCATCGAGGTTTCAGGCTTGTTCTCAGCGGCCCTTTCCCCAAGGGTCTGAATGTCTTTGCCGGTAGCCGCGATATTAATGGCTTTACGGGCACCGCTCTGCGACTTTCCCGGGCCACGCTGACCTGACCGGATTTTCGTTTTCAATTTAGCCATGAGTTTATCCTGATTTTTCTTAATGTATCAGGCCAGAGAAAACCAAGCTAAAACCTTAAGAATATTCACTTTGGCGCTCTGTGCCCTTAGAATGCTATGATACTTTGTCGTCTTGCAAAAAGTAATAGATTACAAAAAAATTATTTTAGTCTCCCCCATATTGTTAATTCTTGATGCAGCTGGCGTTCTTTTCTTCTTTGAAATCTAGATGACGCCATGCTGAATGGCGCCGATCCAGCTCATCACTCTCCACGCGGAGGAAATGTTAAGGCCATTGAGTCGCCACGCTGGAACGCATGATCTCTCCGGACGCCACGAAAAATGCGTACAGGCATTACGCGTGAAGGTGCCGATCCGTCCTGGTTTACAATCGATGCCGTAAAGCTGGCACATATGCATTTTGAAAACTGGCCCCAATTCGACCGGATACCTGGCGCAACCGTGAGGGCCTAGGTGTAAGCCTAGGCATACGCCTATGTCTAAGCCCATTGAGCGTGTTGAAATCATCACCGGCATTCAGCGCCGTCGGCGCTATACCGCCGAGGAAAAGGTCCGGCTGGTCGAACAGACCATGCAGCCTGGCATGACGGTCTCGGCCGTTGCCCGGCTTTATGGCGTCGCCCCAAGCCTCCTGTTCCAATGGAGGCGTCGCATGAGCGAAGGTGGGCAAGAAGCTGTCAGGGCCGATGAGGAGGTCGTGCCCCTGAGCCGCGTCCGGGAGCTTGAAAACCGGGTCCACGAACTGGAACGTTTGCTTGGCCGCAAGACCATGGAAACCGAGATCCTGCGCGAGGCCCTGGACGCCTCACGCCCAAAAAAACAAGCCTTGCGCTTGCCATCGCCGCCTCGGGACGCTTCCCGGTGAAGGCCGTGGTTGCAACGCTCGGCGTGGCCAGGTCCAATCTGCTCGAGCAACTCCGGCGCCCCAAGCGACCCCAGCGCGGCACCTATCGGCGTGCTGAGGATGAGGTGGTGCTGGCCGAAATACGCGCCATCACCGACGCTCGCCCCACCTATTGCTATCGCCGCGTCACGGCCTTGCTGAGCCGGGTAAGGCGCGATGCAGGCGTGCCACAGATCAATCACAAGCGCATCTTTCGGCTCATGCGCCTCTCTTCAATGCTTCTGCAACCCCATACCGGCAGGCGCCCCATTCGCGCTCATGAGGGCAGCGTCGTCGCAGCTGTCTCCAACCAGCGCTGGGCGTCCGATGGCCTTGAGATCCCTTGCTGGAATGGCGAGGTGGTGCGCATCGCCTTCGCCATTGACACCCATGACCGCGAAATCATGACCTGCTTCGCGACCCATGGCGGCGACATTTCTGGCGCGTTGAAGCGGAGCTCGCTCAACCCGTAATAGCCACGGGCATGAGCGACCGCATCACGCTTCGCGCCGGGCGTCACCATTTTTTGCGGAGATGTCTTTCAAGACCGAAATGTCCAGCATCGCCTCGGCCAAAAGCTTGTTCCGCTTGGCATTCTTCTCCTCCAGTGTGCGAAGCCGCTTCGCCTCCGCCACTTCCAGGCCGCCAAACTTGGCCTTCCACTTGTAGAATGTCGCTTCGCTGATCCCATCACGGCGGCAAACATCTGCCTTCACAGCACCTGCTTCTTGTTCCCTCAAAATCCCGATGATCTGCTCATTACTGAACCTACTGCGCTTCATTCATCCGTACCCTTAAGAAACAGACTCTACCGAAATTCGGGAATATTTCAGGGGCGCAGATCATACATCGCTGCCGCCATTAATAGCTTCTGCGATCTCCGCGTAGTCACTGTTACAAGCAGAATAATCAGACGCTCGGCCATCCAATCTGCGACGATTCTGCTATCTCATAGCGCTCTTTTGCTTCGGGCGCAGTACGAAATCCTTGGATCAAAGAAAAATCAAGCATTGCCGCTGACTCGTTTTTCCTTAGGATGAAGGGACCATAATGACTCAGGAAAGTCGAGTTCTAGTAGGCAAATAAACGAAAAGTGTATGCGAAATTTTTGGCGGAGCAGTTGGTACAGACAAGAAGTGGCACCATTTAGGTGCAACCTACTAATGGGATTAGAGCACGGGAATAGCCTCAAAGATGCCAAAGAAAATTTCGGATGTCGCACTCCGTCACGCCAAGACCCACTCCGTCATCCGCGAACAAGGAATTGAATGGCGATTCCATGCAACAGGACGGGCAGGAGTACGCTGGATCGGGCGTTTGCAGGGTTCCAACAAACGCGTATCTCTCAGTCTTGGGCAGTATCCCGAGCTTTCGCTGAGCGAGGCGCGCACAAAGGCAGAGGAAGCGCGCAAACTCGCGCAGGATGGAATTGATCCTCGTCACGCGCGCCGGGAACGAGCAGAAGCCCAGCAGCGTACGGTAGCCATCGCTCTTGAAGGCTACCTGGATGGGCTTGAAAATCGTCCAAGTACAATGCGCGATAAGCACGGCACGCTGAAAGCCGGGCTCAGGTCATTAGCCAAGCTTCCGATTGGCAATATTACAAAAATTCATATGATTGAGGTGCTTGAAGCCTATCGCAATCGCCCAGCAACACGGCGGAAACTTGCTGCATATGCAAATCATTTTTTCCGTTGGTGCGGAGAGCGTGATCTAATCTCTCAAAATCCGCTCGCGATGATCCGCAAGCCGCGGCCTGTTCCACCACGCGACCGCTATCTAAATGATAACGAAATCCGGGCCCTCATGACCTGCGAGGCCCCTACCATCTGGCTTCCAATCTGTCAGCTTGTTCTTCTGACTGGTCAGAGAAGCGGGGAGATTCGCCACATGCGAATGAGCGACCTCGATCTTCGGCGTCGAGAATGGACAATTCCACGTCATGTATTCAAGCAGGGGCGTCCGCATACCGTGCCCCTGAGCAGCGCTGCCCTTGCGATCATCCGACGCACCATCGAAAAAAGAGCCACCGACACTGGCCCCTATATCTTCAGCCATAGCGGTGAGCGCCCTTTTGGTAAATCAAGCGACGGGATGGCGAGTATTCTCGCCGCAACCAATACTGCGGGGTGGGCCAGTCACGATTGCAGACGCACCTGGACCACAATCATGCAACGGCTTGGCGTACCGCGGGAGTTACGGAAAAAAGTTCAAGGGCACGCGGTCGCTCATGACGCCGCCAGCGCTTACGAAAAACATGATTTCCGTGACGAAGGGCGGCTGGCAATGCAGCTCTTGGCCGATCACATCCAAGACATCGTTGCGGGTAAGCAGCCCAGGCAGGCGCACTCTCGGCGACCAATGTCACGCTGGTCGCACCTTGGGCCACTCAACCGCTATTCAGCTCAGAAATAGCTTCGCCGCGGTGCGATGCATCGTAATTCCACGTCTCAATACGCTTTCCCGCGCGGAAGATGATTTTTGGATCCCGCCTGTGCCAGCGCTGCGGGCCAGTACACAATTCCCAGACGTACCGAAGCGCTGAAATGACGAGAGCAATACTGCGAAGGTCATACACAGGCGCTCCGGCGGCGGATGGTTACCCTGTCATCGGGCGCCATCTGCGGCACCTCGGCTAATGCTAACGCAAACCACCGCCCCAAAGTCTGTCACTTAATGCGGGGTTTTCGGCTTCTCTCTCAAGAAGCCCCCAACACGCCTCGGGCTACTCTGGCAAACCCACGGCGGATGCGTACTGGTCACGCGGCAATCGGCCTCAGCGACACAGTTACACCGACGCCATTTTGGCACCATAGTGGCACCACGGCCCGGAATTCGGAGAGCAACGAAAACGTGGAAATAACACTAACCTATTGAAATATAAGCCTGCCCACCGGGGGACTCGAACCCCCACACCCTTGCGGGCTGCGGATTTTAAGTCCGCTGCGTCTACCATTCCGCCAGGCGGGCCAGGCCAGCGCTTACTAGACCTTTTCCGCGCCGCGTTAAATCGCCCCTCACCCGCCCCCTTGGCGGGCGCACCAATCCCGCCAAATGAAGCGCCAGGCGGCCTCAAGCCCGCGGGCATAGGCGCCAGCATCGCCCAAAGGCCCTAATGAAAGCCGGGCACGTAGGGCAGCCAGCCCATCTGGGTCGCGCGCGAAGGCCGCCGCCTTTTCGATGTAATCCGCGGCATCGGCGGCGATCCAATCCTGCAAACCGACGGCACTCAACAGCGTTTCGCCATTGCGGCTGATCATGCCCCCGCGCCCGCGCCGCGTCAGGGTGGGCACGCCGGCATGGATTGCCTCAGCCGTTGTGGTGCCGCCCGGAAAGGGGAAGGGGTCCAGCATGAAATCCACTGTCGCATAGCGGGCAAAATACGCCGCGCGCAGGCTATGGCCTTCCAGATCAAGCCGCGCGACATCACCCCCTGCTGCCGCGAAACGCGCGCGGAGTTTTTGCGCCGTCTCAGCCTCTCGCAAGACAGCCGTTTTCAGCAAAAGCCGTGCATCGGGCAGACGCGCCAGAATCGCGGCCCAGGCAGCCAGCACCTCATCATTGATCTTGGCGAGGTTATTGAAACAGCCGAAGGTCACATGCCCTTGGCGCAGCATCGGCGGCGGGCTTGGCGCAACGGCTTCACGCGGCGGTGTGTAGCACAAATAACAGCCCGGCAGGCGGAGTGGTTTTTCGATGTAGTACGCCTCATCTTCCGGGGGCAGCGCGACGGCATCTGCTATGATCCAATCCATCGCGACCACGCCATTGGTATTGGCATAACCAATCCAGCTTACCTGCACAGGTGCCGGGCGATACTCCATCACGCCGATCCGGCTGGTCTCCGTATGGCCCGTCAGATCCACCAGAATATCAATCCCATCGGCGCGAATTTGCGCGACAATCGCCTCATCTTCCAAGGCGCCCACGGAACGCCAGGCATCAAAAATCCCGCGCAACCTGGCGGTGGTGGCATCAGCGCGTTTGCCGATATCATAGGCTGTCAGATGAAACCCGGCGCGTTGATGCGCAGTGATCGCCGCTTCCAGAAAATACCCAACGGGATGCTGGCGAAAATCACCGGAAAGCATGCCAATGCGCAGCCGCCGATCCGGGTCAGGCGTATTGGCGAAGGGGGCGGGCGCAGGGCGGGCAAAACGCGCGGCATAGGCACGATGCGCCGCCGCCACATCTTCGGCCGTGATCCCCGGCATGTAATTCAAACCAAGCAGAAGATTTTGCCAGGCAGGGCGGCAAAGCGGGTCCTGCGCAATGGCGCTGCGCTGTACTGCCATGGCGGCGCCAATATCGCCCGATTGCTGTAAGGCGAGCCCATAATTCACCTTGGCATCGGCACGATCCGGCAATTCTGCGGCAACGCGCGCCAAATGCGGAATCGCAGCGCTGGGCTGGCCCAAACCCATCAGCGTTGTGCCCAATTCACTCCGCATCAGCGCATCGCCCGGTGCCGTTTCAAGCAGTGCCTGCAAATGGAAAATGGCGCGGTCAGGCCGCCCGGCATTCCGCCAAAGCCTGGCGACAGCGCGGTGCAAATCCCCTCCGGCGCCGGCAGCAAGCGCGGCTGCAATCACCGCCTGTGCAGCATCGGCCCGCGCCGGCAGGAGCATGTCCACCAGATTGGCGGCTGCGCGTACATAGGCCGGACGTTGACGCAATGCTTCACGATACGCCGCCTCAGCCCCCACCGCGTCACCCGAAAATCGCAATGCCTGGCCGAGGTTATTGCGAATTTCAGGCGCATCCAGGCCAAGCGCGATGGCGCGGTTGAATAGCGCTGCGGCCGCGCGAAATTCCCGCGCGTTCAGGCGCGCCATAGCCTGGTCGAGAACCGCCCCGCTATCGGCTGGCACGCTCATCCCGCAATCGCATAGGCCGGGCGCCGTGGATCGGCGCCAGCACGCACCAGCCCCGCCGCGGGGTCGGACATCACCGCCTCCACACTGCCGGCAAGCCAGGTGATATCGGGCCATTCCTTGATGTCATGCCCGCGCCCCGCGAGTGCATTGCGCGTCGCTTCCGGAATGCGCGTTTCCACTGCAAGCCGCCGCGGGAAATAATCGAACGGTGCGAAGGATGACGGAAAGGCGTAGGAGGAGACGCGCGGTGCTTCGATCGCTTCCTGCAATTCCATGCCGAAATGCAGCACATTCAACATCACCTGTAGCATGGCCTGGATTTGCACATCACCGCCCGGCGTGCCGAAGGGCATGACGCCACCGACGCGTGTGACAACCATGGCGGGGTTTGGCGTCAGGCGCGGGCGCTTTCCAGGTGCCACGCCGGCGGGATGCGCGGGATCAGGCCGGCTTTGGCTGCCGCGATTGGAAGGGATTAGGCCAAGCCCCGGCACCACAGGCGAATTCCAGGATCCATCGGAAGGTGTGGCGCTGAAGGCATTACCCCAACGATCCACCACCGCAACATAGGATGTATCGGCTTCAATGGTCGGCAAATCGCGCCGCACCGGCCCATCTGCCGCGCGCCCCGCGCCAAGCAAGGGTGGATACATGGCGGGATGCGCGCGCACCGGATCCATTTCTGCCACGCGCGCCGCCAGATGCGCATCTGACAGCAGCGCATCAATCGGCACATCAATGAAGGCGGGATCACCGAAATGATATTCGCGGTCCGCCATGGCGGCTTTCACGCATTCCGTAAACAGATGCAGATATTCAGCCGAGTTGTGTTCCAACCCATCAAGCCCGGCGCGTTCCATCAACAGCAGCGCTTCCAAAAGCGCCGGACCCTGGCACCAGGGGCCGCAGGTAATCACCTCATGCCCGCGCCACCGGCGGGTGATGGCGGGTTCCAGCCGGGAACGAAAGCCAGCCATATCCTCCATGGAAAGAAAGCCGCCTTCGCGGCGCTGAAAGGCTACGATCTCTCGCGCGATATCACCGCGATAAAACGCCGCATGCGCTGCCGCCAACCCCGCAAGCCTGCCTTTGGAAGCGGCGCACTTTTCTTCCTCCACCATGTAACTCAGGCTGCGCGCCAAATCGCTTTGCACAAAACGCTCGCCTACCTTTGGTGGTGCACCGCCGGGCAGGAAAATCGCCGCATTGGATGGCCAGCGCGCATATTCCGCCGCATGCGCCGCAACGGTTTCCGCGAGCAACGGATAAACCGCGAAGCCTTCTGCCGCGTAGCGAATGGCGTATTGCGCTACATCGCCAAAACCCATGGTGCCATGCCGTTCCAAGGCCGTGATCCAGGCATCCGGCGCAGCCGGCACCACGGTGCGGCGCACACCTTGGGGGATCTTCCCGCCATGTTCACGCATGAAAACATCGGGCGGCAGAGACGCCGGCCAATGGCCGAGCCCCGCAATGGTTTCCACTTGCCCGCTCGCCAGCCGGATCATGATGGGCGCCACCCCAGCCACATTAACCAAATCCGGTAGCAATACACCAAGCGCGATGCCGGCCGCACAGCCCGCATCTACCGCATTGCCGCCCGCTTCCAGCACCGCATAGCCAGCGGAAGACGCCAGATAATGCCCCGCCGAAATCGCATGGCGCGGGCCACTAAGCGTGGGTCGGGAAGCGGGCATCGGTGATCTCCGCGAATTACGGCTGTAAGACATATAGACTGACCCGGTTTCGCATGGCCCGCCAATGGGGCAGCGCCGGGGCCATATTAACATCGGCAAAGGCAATTCTCAGGAAAATAATCAGATAGCTGCCTTGTCACATGGGTGTTCGCAGTCAAGGCGCCTGGTGCAGGTCGCACGAAGGTGCAGGTATCATCATGCATGGCGCCGGTATTGACCTTGCCATAAGGGGAAGCTCCATAGGCTGGCGTCATGGCTAGGAAGGCACAACAGGATTCGATGGTAGTCGCTCTGACCAGTATGTCTCATGCATCAAGGCGCTGGGCATTGCTGTTGCTCCCGCTGCTTTTGCTCAGCCTGCCAGCCGCCGCCCATTCGGAACTGCGGCGATCAGTGCCGGCCGCCGGTGCTGTTCTGACGCAAGCGCCTGAACAGATCGAATTGCATTTCAACGAACGGGTGCAACTTACGGCGCTGCGTCTTTATCGTGAAGGCAGTGAGGAGGTTACGCTGCCACGCCGCGCCATCCGCAGCGCGACCATGGAGATCATCACCATGCCCGCGCTCCCACCCGGTGCCTATCGCGCGGAATGGCGCATTATCTCCGCTGATGGGCATCCCGCGGGTGGCGTCATTCCCTTTCGGGTAGAGGCGCCAAAACGCCCATGATCCTTGAATACCTCCAGCCTGACGCGTCCCTTCTGGATGGCATCACCGTCATCATCAGGGCGGCCTATTACATCGCCACCATCGGCGCGGCCGGGCTTGGCCTATTCGCCATTGGTTTTGGGCACCGGCTTGAACCGGCCGAGGCAGCAAAGCTGCACCGAACCTTGCTTGGTGCCATTGCTGCAGGCTTATTGTTGTCGGTTTTGGCGCTGGCACTGCGGGTGCTGGTGCTGACCGCTGGTGCCAGTGTTTTTAACGCGGATGTTTGGGCTGCCGTGATGCGTTCACGCATTGGTGATGCGTTCTGGCTGCGCGCAGCGGGGCTTCTATTGCTGACGGCGGCAATCACGACATGGCGCATTGGGTCTGCCATTACGGCGATTGGCGCTTTGCTTGTTGTGGCGTCCTATGCGGCGATGGGGCATTCCATGCTCTTTGCCCCGCGTCAGGAAATCGCGGCGCTTGTTGCAGTACATCTCACATTCGTTGCCTTTTGGGTTGGGTCACTGCCGCCCTTGCTGTGGATTGCGCATCGCCGTGATGGCGCTAGCGCCGCGCGGCTCATCCAGGATTGGAGCAAGGCTGCCATTTGGGCAGTGGGCACCATGGTCATCACCGGCTTGTTGTTGAGCTGGTATCTGACACTGCGCCTGGAGCGCCTATTCGATGCCTGGCATGGCTGGGCCTTGGCGTGGAAGGTATTGGCGGTGCTGGCAGCACTCGGCCTCGCGCTATTGAACCGCCAGCGCCATACTCCTGCGCTCGCGCGGGGTGATGCCGGTGCAGGTGCCGGCCTTGCTGCCTCCATTCGGCTTGAAATGTTGCTGGTCGCGCTGGCCTTTTATGCGGCGGCTGAGATGGTATCGGTCCACCCGGTGGATTACGGCCACCGCATACAAAGCTGAGGAGGAGGAGACCGAACCATGCTGTCACGACGCTTGGTCACGATTGCCAGCCTTGCCATGCTTGCCAGCCCCGCGCTCACCCAAAGCAGGGAAAGCGCTGAGGTCTGGCGTGACCCGAATTGCGGCTGCTGCGCCGGTTGGGTTACGCATCTGCGGGAAGAAGGTTTTGCGGTGACCGATCGCATTGTGCCATCCGCTACGCCCTTCAGGCGAATGCTTGGAACTCCATCGGATTTGCTGTCCTGCCACGCGGCCCGGATTGCGGGATGGCTCAAGATCGAAGGGCATGTGCCGGCCTTGGCAATCCGCCGCGCCTTGGCCGAAACCCTGCCCGGCGTGGTGGGCCTTGCTGTTCCCGCCATGCCGATTGGAACCCCGGGCATGGAAGTCCCCGGCCATGAGCCAGAACTTTATGACGTGATCGCCTGGCGCGCGGATGGTAGCCATTTCCCATGGTTGCGCATGCGGGGCGCAAAGCTCGCCTAGCCGCGCGGGTCTGGCGTCAAGGCCCGCATGGGGGAAGAATGGCGCCACCCAAAGGAAGCCCCGCCATGACCGAAACCGAAAAACCCGTCCTTCTCACCATTGATGCGCGCGGCATCGCTACCGCCACGCTCAATCGCCCGCATAAGGGCAATGCTTATAACGCCGCCATGCTGGAAGGGCTGATTGCCGGGCTTGACCAACTTCGCCCGGATACCGCCATTCGTGGCTTGGTCATTCGCGGCGCCGGGGCGCATTTCCAGGCGGGCGCGGATATTGATTGGCTGGCGGAGGTGGCGGCCTATCCGCCGGAGCCCGCCTTCGCCGCATCGCTGGCCACAACCGAGGCCATGCGAAAGCTGAATGAATTCCCCAAACCAACCTTCGCCGTGATCCAGGGCGCCTGCTTCGGCGGCGGTGTCGGCATTGCCTGCTGCGTGGATGTGGCACTGGCCACTCCCGCCGCGCAATTCGGCATTACCGAGGTCCGCGTCGGCGTCGCCCCCACACCGATCAGCACGCATATGGTGGACGCACTCGGCCTCAGGCAGACCCGCCGCTACGCCATCACCGGTGAGCGCTTTGACGCGGCCGAGGCACTCCGCATCGGATTGGTGCATGAGGTTGTGGCAGCGGATGCCATTGAAGCGCGGCTTGCGCATATCATTGACCAGATGATGCTTTCCGCGCCCACCGCCATTGCGGTCACCAAAACCTCCTTCCTGGAGGCCAATGGCCTGACGCTTTCCCCCCGCCAGGTAGCGCAATTGGCGCAGGAGGGCTGGATGCAGCGTGCCGCGCCGGAAGGCCGGGCCGGCTTGGCCGCGTTTCAGGCCAAGCGCCGACCGGGCTGGTATCAATAGCCCTGTGGATAAGGCCCGAACTTGTCCGGGCGCTTGTCATAAAAGCTTCATCAAACTGCAATCGAAGCGTCGTCAGCCCTTACTAGAAGGCAAACGCTGCCCAGATGGGGGCGGCATGGTTCCAGCAACCGGAGCATTCCCGTGGATAGGCGATCCTTCCTTCTCGGCGCCAGCGCCGCCCTGACCCTTCCTGCCCTTGGCGCCCAGGCCCAAGCCGCGCAGATCACCGGCGCGGGGGCGACCTTCCCCAACCCCGTCTATCAAAAATGGGCAGAAGCCGCGCGCGCCGCCATTGGTATTCAGGTGAATTACCAATCCGTGGGCTCGGGCGCGGGGATCAACCAGATCCGCAACCGCACGGTGGATTTCGGCGCCACCGATGCGCCGCTGAGGGCCGAGCAATTGACTGAGGGCAATCTGCTGCAATTCCCAACTGTCATGGGATCGCTGGTCGCCATTGTGAATATCCCAGGCATTCAGGATGATGCGCTGCGCCTGACGGGGCCGATCCTGGCGGATATTTTTCTGGGCAAGATCACGCGCTGGAATGACGCGCAAATCACCGCCATCAATCCGGGGCTTGCGCTACCCAATCTGGCCATTGCGCCCGCCTATCGCGCGGATGGCTCCGGCACGACCTTTGTGTGGACTTCCTACCTTGCCGCCGTATCGCAGGAATGGAAGGACCGTGTTGGCACGGGGACTTCGGTGCGCTTTCCGGCTGGCACCGGCGCGCGCGGCAATGAAGGTGTCGCCGGCACGGTGCGCAATGTGCGCGGTGCGATTGGCTATGTGGAAAACGCCTATGCCATGACCAACCGGTTGGCGGCCACGCAGCTGCGCAATAAGGCCGGTAATTTCATCAAGGCCGACCACAAGGCCTTCATGTCCGCCGCCGCCGCCGCGGATTGGTCCGTGCCCGGTTTCGCCGCGAATGTGATTGACCAGGCCGGCCCCGAATCCTGGCCAATTGTCGCGCCCACCTTCATCCTGATACCGACCAACCCAACCGATGCAGCGCGCAGCGCCAGCGTGCGCCGCTTCTTCGATTGGTGCTTCGCCAATGGCAGCCAATTGGCAACTGATCTTGAGTATATCCCGCTCCCCGAATCGGTGCATAACGCGGTCCGGGCTGCTTGGCGGCAAAGCTTCAGCGCCTGATCATTCTTGCCCGTAAGCCCTTCGCGGCTTACGGGCGGCCATTTCCTCCTGAACCCTTGGGGGTGTTCCTTGGCGTCTCAAAGCGTAATGCCCCCGAAAGCCGCGCGTCGGTCAGGCCGCCTGGGCGATAAGGTCTTCGCCCTGCTCTGCCAGGCCGCCGGCATTTTCGTGCTCATCCTGCTGGGCGCGCTGATTATTGAGCTTTTCATCGCCGGCCTGCCGGCCTTTCGCGCCTTTGGTCTTGCCTTTGTCACCTCCACGGATTGGGATCCGGTGCGGGAGCTTTTCGGCGCTGGCGTGTCCATCTATGGCACGATTGTCACCGCCATGTTGGCCATCACCATGGCCGTGCCGCTTGCTTTCGGGATTGCGTTTTTTCTGACCGAATTGGCCCCGCCCTGGATGCGCCGCCCGGTTGGCACGGCGATTGAACTTTTGGCCGCGGTGCCTTCCATCATTTATGGCATGTGGGGATTTTTCGTGATTGCGCCGGCCTTTGCGCAGCATGTGCAGCCCTGGATCATTGATAACATCGGCGAATTGCCGCTGATCGGCTTTCTGTTTCAGGGACCGCCCTTCGGCACCGGGCTTTTCACCGCGGCCTTCATCCTTGCCATCATGATCCTGCCCTTCATCGCCGCCACCATGCGCGATGTCTTCATGCAGGTTCCGCCCGTATTCAAGGAAAGCGCCTATGGGCTTGGCGCCACCACCTGGGAAGTCATGAAGGGCGTTGTCATTCCCTATACGCGGGTTTCCGTGGTGGGCGGCATCATGCTTGGCCTTGGCCGCGCCCTGGGTGAGACCATGGCGGTGACCTTTGTGATCGGCAATGCCAATCGTATTTCCGCCTCACTCTTTGGGCCGGGCAATACCATCGCATCGCTGGTGGCGCTGGAATTCGGTGAAAGCGAAATCGGCAGCCTGAAGCTGGCATCGCTGCTTGCGCTTGGCTTTATCCTGTTCCTGCTTTCCTTCGCGGTGCTGGCGACATCGCGTTATTTGCTGCGCTCTCGGCTGAAGGTCTGAACCATGTCGCTGGCCCTATCCACGCTACCAAATCCCGGTCCGCGCAAGGATGTCGCCATGGCCGCAAGGCTTGGCCGCCGGCGCAAAAGGGCTGATCGGATCATTCGCACGCTTTGCATCGCAGCGACCGTGTTTGGCCTTGTATTGCTTGCCTCCATCCTCGCCACGCTTTTTTATCGTGGTCTTGAAGCGATGTCGCTGCGCGTTTTCACCCATGTCACCGCGCCGCCTGGTTCCGAAGGTGGCTTGCTGAATTCCATTGTGGGAACGCTGATCCAATCCCTGCTTGGCACTGCCATCGGCACGCCAATCGGCATGCTCGTTGGCACTTATCTGGCCGAATACGCCAAGGATTCCTGGCTGGGTAATGCGGTGCGCTTTGTGTCTGACATTCTGCTTTCCGCACCTTCCATCCTGATTGGGCTTTTTGTCTATCAGATTTTGGTGCTGCCCTTTGGCGGGTTTTCCGGCTGGGCCGGGGTTGTGGCCCTTGCCATTATCGTCATCCCCATCGTGGTGCGCACCACGGAAGACATGCTGCAATTGATCCCGAATACGCTGCGTGAAGCGGTGGTCGGGCTTGGCGCGCCCAAATGGAAAATGATCATTCTGATCTGCTGGCGCTCCGCCATGGCGGGCATCATCACCGGCGTTCTGTTGGCCGTTGCCCGCGTGGCGGGTGAAACCGCGCCGCTGCTGTTCACCTCACTCGGCAATAACGCCTGGTCCACCGATCTTTCCAAGCCGATGTCGAGCCTGCCGGTGACGATCTATTCCTTCGCGGGTTCCCCTTTTGAAGACTGGATCGCCCTGGCCTGGGCCGGCGCCATGCTGATCACGCTGGGCGTGCTTGCCCTCAATATCCTTGCGCGCACGCTGCTGCGCAGCCGCATCTGACCGGAAGGACGGAAACATGAGCCTTTCCACCGAAACGCAAAGCCAGACCACCGGCACGAAAAGCTTTGGCGGCATGCAGGCGCGGTCTGAAGCCACGCTGAACAATGCGCGCGTGGCCATTCGCAATCTGGATTTCTTCTATGGCGATAATCGCGCACTGAAGGGCATCAATCTTGACCTGCCGGACCGGCAAGTCACCGGCATGATCGGGCCTTCCGGCTGCGGCAAATCCACGCTGCTGCGCGTGCTCAATCGCATGTATAGCCTCTACCCCGGCCAGCGCGCGACCGGTGAGGTGATGATGGATGGGGAAAACATCATCTCCGATTCCGTGGATTTGAATGCACTGCGCGCCAAGGTAGGCATGGTGTTCCAGAAGCCGACCCCCTTTCCGATGACGATTTATGAAAACATCGCCTTCGGTATTCGCCTGCATGAAAAACTCTCCAAATCCGAAATGGGGGAGCGCATCGAATGGGCGCTGACGCGCGCCGCCCTGTGGAATGAGGTGAAGGATAGGCTGGATCGTTCCGCCCTTGGTCTTTCTGGCGGCCAGCAGCAGCGGCTTTGCATCGCGCGCACCATCGCCGTGCGGCCTGAGGTGATCCTGTTTGACGAACCAACCTCCGCCCTTGATCCCATTAGCACGCTGAAGATTGAGGAGCTGATTGACGAGCTGAAGCGCGATTTCACCATCGCCATCGTCACGCATAACATGCAGCAGGCCGCGCGCTGCGCGGATCAGGTGGCGTTTTTCTATCTGGGCGAATTGATCGAGGTAGCGCCGGCAGCGCAGCTCTTCACCGCGCCCAAGCATCCCAAGACGCAAGAATACATCACCGGCCGGTTTGGCTGAACCAGGCAGGAGCAACGCATATGCCCACAGAACATATCGTCCGCAGCTATGATGAGGATTTGCGCAAGCTGCGTGACATGATCGCGCGCATGGGTGGCCTTGTGGAACGCCAGGTCGCCGATGCCACCCGCGCCCTGGTCCGCCGTGACAGTGACCTGGCTGGCGAGGTCGTGCAGCGCGACGTGCAAATTGACCAGCTTGAACGTGAGATTGAGGCGTTTTGTGTGCGGCTTCTGGCGCTGCGCCAACCCATGGCGGCGGATTTGCGCCTGATCATCGCCGGCATGAAGGTTTCCAATGACCTGGAACGCATCGGCGATTACGCGGCCAATGCGGCGAAGCGTTCCATCGTACTCGCCTCACTGCCTGGTCTTGGCAGCATGAATGGTTTTGAACGCATGGCGCATCTGGTGCAGGAAAACCTGAAAGCAGCGATGGATGCGCTGGTGCAGGGTGATGCCGAAGCGGCAGAACGCGTCTGGGGCGCGGATGAACCGGTGGATGAAATCTATAACGGCATTTTCCGCGAAATGCTGACGCATATGATGGAAGACCCGCGCAACATCACCGCGGCCACGCATTTGCTGTTCATTGCCAAAAACCTGGAACGCATCGGCGATCACACCACGAATATCGCGGAGCGTATTCACTTCGCAGTCCGCGGCGAAAACCTGCCGGAGGATCGGCCGAAGGGCGATACCTCAGCCTTCGCTGTGGTCCGCGCGCCGGGTGACTAGGCATGGCGATGATGGCAGAAAACTACGGTAGCCTTGCCAAACCCACGGTGCTGATCGTCGAGGATGAGGCGCCACTTCTGACACTGCTGCGCTACAACCTCGAAAAACAGGGGTTTCGCGTGGATGAAGCGGCTGATGGCCAGGAAGCGCTGCTCCGTGTCGCGGAAGCGCGGCCGGATGTCATGCTGCTGGATTGGATGCTGCCATCGCTCTCAGGCATTGAGGTCTGCCGCCAGCTTCGCCGCCGCACCGAAACCCGTGACCTGCCGATCATCATGGTGACGGCACGGACCGAAGACCAGGATGCGGTGCGCGCGCTTGATATCGGCGCGGATGATTACATCGCCAAGCCCTTCGCCATTGAACACGTGATTGCGCGCATCCGCGCCCTGCTGCGCCGGTCCGGGCGCGTCGCGTCCAAGGGGTCGCTTGCCTATGCCGATCTTGCCATGGATCAGGATGCGCATCGCGTCACGCGCGCCGGGCGGCCCTTGCATCTGGGGCCGACGGAATATCGGCTGCTGGAATTTTTCTTGCAGCATCCGGGCCGCGTTTTTGCGCGCGAACAATTGCTGGACGCCGTTTGGGGCCGCGATATCCATGTGGAACCACGCACCGTGGATGTGCATATCCGCAGGCTGCGTAAGGCTATCAACCAAGGCAATGAGATTGACCTGATCCGCACCGTGCGCTCCGCCGGCTATGCGCTGGATTCAGACCCCGACAGGCTTGGCTGACCCGCATCTTGGCGCGACCCGTCACAAGGCGTAATCACTGCCGCGCAATCTGATCGGTGAGGGATGCGATGCGCGTTCTGGTGGTGGGCGGCGGTGGCCGCGAACATGCGCTCTGCTGGGCCTTGGCGGCTTCGCCCTTGCTGACCAAGTTGTTTTGCGCGCCGGGCAATGCCGGCATTGCTGAAGTGGCGGAATGTGTGGCGATTGGCGCCGAGGATATCTCTGCCCTTGTCACCTTCGCCAAGGACAATGCCATGGATTTGGTTGTGGTCGGGCCGGAAGCGCCGCTGACGCTTGGCCTTGCCGATGCCTGCGCCGCCGCTGGCCTGAAATGCTTCGGACCCTCTGCCGCCGCCGCGCGATTGGAAGGCAGCAAGACCTTCACCAAGGAAGTGGCGGATGCCGCTGGCGCGCCCACCGCTGCCTGGGCGCGCTTTATCGATGCCGCTGCCGCGCGCGCCTATATTCGCGAAAAGGGCGCGCCAATTGTGGTGAAGGCCGATGGCCTCGCGGCCGGCAAGGGTGTGGTGGTGGCCGCGACCATTGCCGAAGCCGAAGCCGCCATCACCGATATCATGGAAGACCGCGTCCATGGCGCGGCGGGCGCTTCCGTGGTGATCGAGGAATGTCTGGTGGGCGAGGAGATCAGCTTCTTCGCGCTGTGCGATGGCACCACCGCATTGCCGCTGGGCGCAGCGCAGGATTACAAGCGCGTCGGTGATGGCGATACCGGCCCCAATACCGGCGGCATGGGCGCCTATTCCCCGCCACCGATTTTCACCGAGGCGCTGCAAGAAACGGTCATGGCGCGCATCATTCGCCCGGTACTGGCGGAAATGGCGCGGCGCGGCGCGCCCTTCAAAGGCGTGCTCTTCGCGGGGCTGATGATCACGGCGGATGGCCCGAAGCTGATTGAATTCAACGTGCGCTTCGGCGATCCGGAATGCCAGGTGCTGATGCTGCGCCTGAAATCCGATCTGCTGCCTGCCTTGCTCGCGGCCTGTGATGGCGAATTGGCGCGGTTTGACCTCCGCTGGGAAGCCTTGCATGCCATGGTGGTGGTGATGGCGGCGCGTGGCTATCCCGGCAGCTACGCGAAAGGCAGCGAAATCGGCGGCCTGGAAGCGGCAGGCCAAATCCCTGGCGTGCAGGTTTTCCATGCCGGCACGGCGCGGCGTGAGGATGGCGCGCTGATCGCAACCGGTGGCCGCGTGCTGGGAGTTTCGGCTACCGGCAAGACTCTGAAAGAAGCCCGAGACGCCGCCTATGCTGCGATAGACCGGCTTGATTGGCCGGGTGGGTTTTGCCGGCGGGATATTGGCTGGCGGGCTTTAAAATAAGGCCCTCTTGCCGACTCGGGGCGGTTCCGGCCATGGAAGTCCTGTGTTGAACCTCATCAAACTCTCGGTCGGTCCCAAGGATGTCGCGGCGCTCGCGGCCTTGCAGGCGCTCCGCCTCAAGGAAGACCCGCCGCTCCGCGCCTGGACGCGCATGTTCCCCAAGCGCGTGGAGGAACTCTGCAATGGCGGTTCAATCTATTGGGTGATTGGCGGCTTTGTCCGCGTGCGCCAGCGCATTCTGGAGATCCGTGAGGAGGAATGGGACGACCAGACCCCCTGCGCGGCGCTGGTGCTGGACCCTAATCTGGTGATGGTCGAAGCGCGCCCGGTGAAGCCCTTCCAAGGCTGGCGCTATTTGAAACCGGAAGAAGCGCCGGCGGATGTAAACCAGGCGCGTCCGCCGACACGCGGCTTGGATGCGCTGCCGCCCAAGCTCCGGCGCGACTTGGCCGAGCTCTGCCTGATCTGAATCGGCCCCGCCATTCTTGATAAAAATTAAGCTTCCGCTCACGGCAGGGAGAGGTGCCGGGTGCGACATTGCCCATGTCGCGCGGCTCATTCCCGGCATGCCGCGCCGCAACTGGTCCGTCTTCGGACGGTACCTTTGGGCTGGCTGGTTTGATCCGGCCGGCCCTATTTTTTTGCCGATTCCGCTTCCAGCAGGGCAAGCAGCCCTTCCAGCAATTGCGCGGGCGAAGGCGGGCAGCCAGGGATCAGCAAATCCACCGGCAGCACCGCGGCGATGCCATTTTCCACCGCATAGGAACCCTTGAAGACGCCACCATCCACGGCGCAATCACCCACCGCCACGACCCAGCGCGGTTCAGGCGTGCTGGCCAGCGCGCGTTCCAAGGCTTCGCGCATGTTCAGACACGCAGGCCCGGTCACCAGCAGCACATCGGCATGTTTGGGGGAGGCCACAAAGCGCAGCCCGAAGCGTTCCAGATCATAGGCGACATTTTGCAGCGCATTCACTTCCAACTCACAGCCATTGCAGGAACCGCTATCCACTTCTCGAATGGCAAGGCTGCGGCCAAGCCGTGCTCGGCTTGTCACGGCAAGCCTTTCGCCAAGCGCCTGAATGGTCTCACGCGGGACAAGTGGCGCTTGATCCGTGAGCGGTTTTGCGAATAGCGCGCGGGCGAGCTTCGGCCACAGCATCACAAATCCACCCCGCTATAGGAACAATTGAAGGATTTATTGCACAGCGGAAAATCAGCGACGATATTGTCTTCGATCGCTGCTTCCAAAAGCGGCCATTGCAACCAGGAAGGATCGCGCGGGAATAGCGCGCGGATCAGCCCGCCATCATCCAGCGCAATCCAATGCAGGCATTCGCCGCGGAAGCCTTCAATCATCGCCATGCCTTCGCCGGCGCGCACGGGTAGCGGCGCCATCAGCTCACCGGATGGAAGGCTGGCCAGAATTTGCCTCACAAGCGCAATGGAGTGGCCGAGTTCCAACACACGAATGCGTACCCGCGCATCCACATCGCCCGCTTCCAGCACCGGCACATCGAAATGCAATGTCGGATAGGGCAGGTTCTGTGGCAGGCGGCGCGCATCGAAAGCGCGCGCAGAAGCGCGGCCGACATGCCCGCCAGCGGCGAAAGCGCGTGCCAGATCGGGGCGCAAATATCCCGTTGTCACGACACGATCCTGCAAGCTGGCATGCGCCTCATAAATCTGCATCAGCGCTGGGATTTCCGCTTCCACCGCTTCCAGCACGGCCAAAATCGCCTCGGCCCCGCGCGGTGCGATATCGGGCGCGACACCGCCTGGCAAAACGCGGTCCATCATCAGCCGATGGCCGAAAGCGGCGGCAATGGCACGCAGCACGCCTTCGCGCAGCAACCCGCAACGCGCATGGGGGAAGGCAAAGGCCGCGTCATTGCAGACAAAGCCCCAATCATTCAAATGATTATGGATGCGTTCCAATTCCAGCATCAGCGCACGGAGATGCAGCGCGCGCGGCGGCGGCGTGACACCAAGCGCGGCTTCGACCGCTGCCGAAAACGCCCAGGAATGCGCCACCGTGGTATCGCCTGAAAGCCGCGCCGCATAACGCACGGCAGCCCGGGGGGAGGTGCCCAACATCAGCGAAAGCGTGCCCTTATGCTTATAGCCAAGCCGCTGTTCCAACCGCACCACGGCTTCTCCTTGCACGGAAAAGCGGAAATGCCCTGGTTCGATCACGCCGGCATGAATCGGGCCGACCGGGATTTGATGAATGCCTTCCCCTTCCGTTGGCAAAAATTCGGGCTGTGGTGCTTCGCCCGCAAAGGGAATGGGCTTGGCGGCAAGCGGATGGCGCAAGGGCCAGCGGCCATGATCCAACCACGGGCGTAAATCCACCGCGCCTTCCGCGTGATGGCCCCATAATTCCAGGATCATGCGCTCAAAGCGCACCGCGCCGGGGCGCGCGGGGGAAAGTGCCGCGTAATTCCAGCCCGCCGCCGGGGTTGAAGCCAACACGGCGTCATTGCCTGGTTCATGCAGGAAGCAGGCATGCACCTGCGTCGCATCCGCCCAAAGTCCCAGCAGCGCCAGATCGGTTTCCTGCTGCAAGGCCGCCGGCAATTGCCCCCAGGCGGTGGGTGAAAGCGAGAACCGCTCATAGGGCTTCGCACCTTGCGGATTGCCGCCGCGGATCAGGCTGGAAGCCGGCCCCATCATCCGATCATCCCCGCCGCCGCCTTGAGGAAACTGCTGAAGATCGAAGGCATCGCAAGCCCCAGCAGCAGCGCCACCGCCAGATGCAGCCAAAGCGGCACCAACACCGCAAGCCCATGCCCAGCAACCGTCACATCAGGCGTCGCCGCGCCAAAACACAGCGCTTGCAGCGTGTGGATCAAAGCTGTTATCGCGATCACCAGCCCGAGCGCCAGCGCCACAGCAAGCCAGGGCTGCGCAGCCATGGCGGCAGTCAGCACAGCATATTCGGACGCAAACAGCAGGAAGGGCGGCAGCCCGGCAATGGCGCCAATCGCCAAGGCCAGCCCCCAGCCGAGCCAGGGATCACTTGCCACCAGCCCTGAAATATCCGCGAGTTTCTGGCTGCCCTTCTGCTGTGCCGCGCGCCCAATGCCAAAGAAGATCGCGCTTTTCACCAATGAATGGCCGATCATATGCAGCAAGCCCGCGAGCGTCGCGGCTGGGCCGCCAATCCCGAAGGCAAAGGCGGCGATGCCCATATGTTCAATTGAACTCCACCCGAAAAATCGCCTTGCATCACGCCGCCGCCAGAGCGCGAGCGATGCCAGCAGCACAGAAGCCAGCCCCAGTGCCATCAGCAAGGGCCCAACCGCCAGCGTATCCGGATGCGCGCCGACAATCGCCTTTGCGCGTAATACCGCCAGCATGGCGGCATTCAACAAAAGCCCTGATAGCACAGCGGAAATCGCAATCGGGCCTTCCGCATGCGCATCGGGCAGCCACGAATGCAGCGGCACCAGCCCCGCCTTGGTGCCATAGCCCACAAGCAGAAAAACGAAGGCCAGGTTCAGCGTATTCGCGTCACAGCGCGCCGCCACACGCTTCAGCGCCACCCAGGACAGCCCGCTTTCCGCATCCAGCAAGGCTTGCGCGGCGGAATAAAGCAGGATGGTGCCGAACAACGCGAGCGCAATGCCAAAGCCGCAAAGCATGAAGAATTTCCACGCTGCTTCCATCGCCGCCGGCGTGCGATGCACCGCCACCATCAGCACGCTGGCAAGTGTGGCGATTTCAATCGCGACCCAGAGTATGCCAAGATTATCCGACAGCAGCGCGAGGTATTGCGCACCGAGAAACACCTGAAAGGCGCCATGATAGGCACGAATGCGCCAGTGATCGAACCCCTCTGCTGCCAGCGTGGCCGCGGAAAAAATTGAGGTCGTCAAAGCCACAAAAGACGCCAGCAAGACAAAGGGCAAATTCAGCGCATCAATCCGCGTCCAACCCTGTTCGCCATGCGGCAGGGTAAACAGCGCCAGCGCCAGCAGCAAGGAAACGCCCGCGCAGCCGATATTCACCGCCGCCGCAATGCGGAGCCTCGGCAAGGTCAGCAAAATCAGCGCACCAACCCAAGGGAAGAACACCATGATCCAGGGTAGCGGCATCACTCGCCTTCCCCCCGATGCGTATCGAGACTTTCCGTATCCAGGCTTTGGAAACGCTCACCCATTTGCAGCGCGAAAACGCCGGCGATCACCGCCAGCATCAGCACCAGCGCAGCGGTGGAAAGTTCCATCACCAGCGGCATGCCAGCGACCCCCACCGCTGCCAGGATCAGGCCGTTTTCCAGGCTGAGCAGCCCGATCACCTGGCTGATCAGATTGCGCCGCGTGATCATCATCAGCCCGCCCAGCAACACGACGGAAAGCGCCAGCGCCAAATCCTCACGCGCCAGGGCGCGTTGTCCGGCAGTGGCCGGCAGCACCACCAGCATGGCGAAGCCCGCCAAGGCGACACCAGCGATCATGGAAGCGCCAATGCCAAGCGCAGGATCAACGCCGCGCTGTAGGTTGAAGCGCCGCACCAGCCGATGCAACGCAAAGGGGATCAGCA
>JADCEV010000043.1 GCA_020249865.1 Roseomonas sp.
CCCAATGCGGTGCGCATGGCGCAGCTGCGTTCGGGCAATGCGCCGGTACTGAACACCCATCGCAGCAGCGATGCGCGCGATGTGCTGGGGCGCGTGATTGCCGCCAGGCTTGAAGGCGGGCGCGGCCATGCGCGGCTGCAATTCTCTGGCGCTGCCGATGTGGAACCGCTCTGGCAGCGCATTGCCGATGGCACGCTGCGCGCGGTGAGCATTGGCTATCGCGTGCATCGCTATGACCAGCGCCCCGATCCGGTGAGCGGCGAGATGATCTACCGCGCCGTGGATTGGGAACCTTTTGAAATTTCGATCGTGCCCATCCCGGTTGATCGGGATGCGCAAGTGCGAGGCACGGCGCCGCAGGGCGCGCCGTCCTTCGCCATTGAACCTGCCCTGGAGAATGAGGAACCACCCATGACCGAGACGACGCCGGAAACCCCGGCAGCCCCTTCGGCGCCGCCTGCCGCGTCGCCCCCCGCAACCATCACGGTGGAAACGCCACCTGACCTTGAAGCGCTCCGTGCCGAGGCACAACGCGCCGAGCGTGAGCGCATCACCGGTATTGATGGCGCGATTGACGCGGCACGTGCCCTGGTCGGCACCGAGACCGCCGCGCATATCCGGCGTGAGGCGGTGGAGCGCGGCTGGCACCCGGATCAGGCGCGCCGGTCCTTGTTTGACGCCATGGTGAAAAGTGCCGCACCACCTTCTGTTCCGGCACGACCGGAAACCGGGCCGGGCCATGACTCGCCCTCTGAAATCCTTGATGCCATGGCGGAAGCGCTCGCCGCGCGCAGTATGCCGGGATACCAGCCGCAAGGCACGGGGCGCCATGCCGAATTCATGGGCTGGCGGCCTTCCGACATGATCGGCGAATTGCTGCGGGTTCGCGGTGAACGAAACGTGCCGCGCAATCCCACACTGCTGGCTGAGCGTGCGTTTCACACGACGTCTGACTTTCCCCTGCTGCTTTCGGCTGCGGCAAACAAAATGCTGCTGGCGGCCTATCAGCCGGCGGCGCCGAGCTATCGGCAGATCTTCCTTCGCCGCGATTTCCGCGACTTCAAGCCGCATCGGCATCTGCGCGTCGGTGATTTCCCGACAATGATGCCGCTGATGGAGAATGGCGAGATCCAGGCCGGCACCATGTCGGAAAGCCAGGAAATCGTCCTGCTGCAAACCTTCGCGCGGCGCATCCGTGTGACGCGCCCGATGCTGGTGAATGATGACCTTGGTGCATTCACGGATTTCGCCGCCGCGATTGGCCGGCGCGTGGCGGATTTCGAGAATGCCACGGCCTATGCGCTGGTCAATCAAGCCAATGGCGATGGCCCTACACTCACCAACGGCCCGGCTGCGGTATTCGGCACAGGTGCGGCGCGCGCCAATAAGGCGGCGGCGGGCAGTGCGCTGGACATCAACAACCTTGCCAATGGTCGCGCTGCTATCCTCCGGCAAAAGACGCTGGACGGCCTGCCGATTTCCGTCGGTAACGCCATGAAGCTGCTGGTCGGCCCGAGCCTTGAATTGCCCGCGCGGCAATTGACGGTGAGTGTCGGCGCCACGCAAATCAGCCACGCCAATATCTATGCCGGCTTTGTCCAGCCGTTGGTCGAACCGCTGATCCCGAATAATCGCTGGTACCTGTTTGCCGATCCGCCGACCGCGCCGGTCTATGTCTATGGCTATCTGAACGGTGCCGAGGGACCGCAGGTTACCACCGGCCCGGTCTCCGGCGTGGATGGTGTCGAGGTCAGTGTGATTTTCGATTTCGGCGTCGGTGCCATTGATTGGCGCGGGGCCTGGTTCAATCCGGGCGTCTGATCGCTCTCCGTCTTTCTCATCATCACAATTTCGCAACGGGCGTCCTTCAGGGCGCCTTTTGCGTTTCAGGAGGTTCATTCCATGCGTAACTTCATCCAGCCGGGCAATAGCCTGGCGATTGCCGTGCCCTATGCGACCGGCGTTTCCGCTGGTCAGGGGGTGCTGGTCGGTGCGCTGTTCGGCGTCGCGGCCGTGGACGGCGTGCAGAACGCCATGATCGAGGCCGCAACCGCGGGCGTATTTGATCTCACCAAGGAACCGGCGCTTGCTATCGGCGCCGGTGTGCGCGTCTTTTGGGACAATACCAACCGGCGCATTACCACCACCGCCACCGGTAACTTCCAGGTGGGCATCGCAACCCAGGCCGCGCTCGCCGCCGATGCCACCGTGCGCGTCTGGCTCAACCGCGTTCCGGCGGCGGGGGCGTGAGCATGACGAACATGCTGCCGCGCGATCACGAACGTATGCAAGGCGTGCATCCCCATCTGGTGCGCGTGGTGATCGAGGCACGCAAGGCCGCGCCCTTCATCGTGCTGGAAGGGCTGCGGTCACGCGAGCGTCAGGCAAAGCTTGTGGCACTCGGTGCCTCACGCACCATGAACAGCCGGCACCTGACGGGCCATGCCGTCGATCTCGGCTATTGGTTCGATGATGGCGATGGTGTGCCGGAGAATGGCGAAATCCGCTGGGATTGATGGGGTGGACGGCCCCCATTTTACGGCATCGCGTGCCAAAGTGAGGGCGTCTTGGAATAACCCTACGGAACAGGAGCCGTCCGACATGAACGTTACCACGATAGGCCTTGATCTGGCCAAGCG
Source organism: Roseomonas sp. (assembly GCA_020249865.1). Taxonomy (GTDB): domain Bacteria; phylum Pseudomonadota; class Alphaproteobacteria; order Acetobacterales; family Acetobacteraceae; genus Neoroseomonas. The sequence continues at coordinate 2,640 of JADCEV010000043.1, forward strand.
TATCTTCCAGGTGCACGCCGCCGATGCGGCAGGCAACGTCCTGCTGAAACGCAAGCTACAGCGAGCCGAGGTCGACGCATTCTTCGCAGGCCTGCCGCCCTGCCTCGTTGGTATTGAGGCCTGCGGAACCGCGCATCATTGGGCGCGCGTTTTCCGTGCGCATGGCCACGACGTGCGCCTGATCCCTCCCGCTTACGTCAAACCTTATGTCCGGCGCGGAAAGACCGACGCGGCTGATGCAGCAGCCATCTGCGAGGCGGTCAGCCGACCGCATATGCGTTTCGTGCCGATCAAGTCGGCAGAGCAGCAGGCAGGCTTGCTACATCATCGCACAAGGGACCTGCTCGTGCGCCAGCGGACCATGCTGATAGGCGCGCTGCGCGGCCACTTCGCAGAATTCGGTATTGTAGTCCCAGCCGGCCAACACCGGGTGGGGCAGCTGGTCGCCCTGCTACAGGATGACGATGCCCTGGATATCCCACCGCTGGCCCGTGAGGGACTGCGCGGCCTGGTCGGCGCGTTGCAGGCTCTTGAGGATCGCATTGAAGGGATCGAGAAGGTGCTGATGCGCGAACATAAGGCAAACCCGGTCAGTAAGCGCTTGGCGACGATCCCGGGTATTGGGCCGATCACCGCTTCAGCCATCGCTGCTACCGTCACCGACCCGACACTCTTCAAGTCGGGCCGTGACCTGGCCGCCTGGATCGGGCTGGTGCCAAAGCCGCATTCGAGCGGTGGCAAGGAGAAGCTAGGCAGTGTCTCCAAGCAGGGAGACCGCTACTTGCGCAGATTACTGACGGTCGGCGCTACTGCAGCCATGCGGCACCTTAAGGGCAAGACCGACGGTCTTTCGGTCTGGACCAGGGAACTCATGGAACGGCGACCATTTCGGCTTGTCTCGCTCGCCTTGGCGAACAAGATGGCGCGCATCGCCTGGGCGGTGATGACGCGCGGCGAAACCTTTCGTGCCCCGCCCGCTCCCGTCGCAGTCGCGCCAGCATGACGCCGGCGCGCATAAAAAAGCGGCATTAAAGAGCGTCGCTGGGGCCATGGAATCGTAAGGGTGACAGGGAGTTGATGGAGGATCGGTCGTGACCGAGGATGAGGACACCCCGTTAGAGCGGCCGCGCCTTGAGCGCGTGGGATTGGTTGGGGCCACATCCGCGGATCGCATCAGGGCCAGCGGCCATGCGTGCCGCATTAAACAGGCCGGACACATGGCTGCACCCGACCGATACAACGTCAGATCCGAAATTACCTCTTGCGAGGTGGGGGTCGTCCACACAGGCCGTTGTACGCGCAACTGGCCAGCGCCGTGAAAGGGGCGGCGCAGAAACTTGGTGTTGCCATCACCTGGGGCGGTGATTGGCCGAGCTTTCCCGATGGGCCGCATTTCGAATTGGACCGAGGGAAATACCCATGATCGGCGCATTGCTACCCGCGCTGGTGCCGATCCTGGGGGATGCTCTCAAGCGGCTCTTTCCCGATGCCGAGGCAAGGCAGCGAGCCGAGGCGGAACTCAATGCCGCCTTGCTTGCGCGCGCGGGGGAACTGGAAAAGGCCGCCGCCTATATCATCAAGGCCGAGGCGCAATCCGAGCATTGGCTCGCCGCCTGCTGGCGTCCGCTGATGATGATCACCTTTGGCATCCTGATCGTGCTGCGCTGGCTCGGTTGGTCCGCGCCTGGGATCAGCGAAGCAGAAGCGCTCAAGCTCTGGAACATCGTGGAGATCGGTCTGGGTGGTTACGTCATTGGCCGTTCTGCCGAAAAGACACTGCCGCGCATTGTCGAGGTGCTGAAACGATGAGTGCCTTTGGTGACGCCATGGCCAGCCTGATCGCTGATGCGCATCTCGGCGTGGATGCGCAGTATCGCCAGGGCGGCATCGGCGCGCCGGTCAGCCTGCGCGTGCTGCGTTCCTCGCCCGATCGCCTGGCGGATGCATTCGGGACAGAGGTGATTTCAGCCAGCGATATTCTTTCACTCGCCATCGCCACCCTGCCTGATATCGCATCGGGCGACACCTTCTCGATCGGCAGCGAAGTGCTCATGGTCCGTCATGCCGAACGCGACGCCACCGGCACGGCCTGGCGCATCCTTTGTCAGCGATAGGCACATGCCATGAGGCTTGGCGCGCAGCTGGTTGGTGATCTTCGCAAGATGCTCGCGGAGGAACTGCGCGCGGGCGAACGCGCCGCGATGACCGCGATCCGCGCCGAGACCGCCGAGGTAAAAGCCGAACTCCGCCAGCAAGTCACCAGCGCCTTTGCCGGCAATGCGCGCGGCATCGCCAATGCCTGGCGGTCCATGGTGTTTCCGCGCTCGGGCCAGTCACTCCGACCTGCGGGGCTGGTATTCACCAAAGTCCCCAAGGTGATTGATGCCTTTGAGCGCGGCGCGCTGATCCGCGCCAAGGGTGGGCGGAAATTCCTCGCAATCCCGACAGGGTTTAACGCCGCGCGTGGCAGGCGCGGGCGGGGCGAGAAAGGCATGCGCGTGACACCAGCGCAAATGGTGGCCTCGGGCCAGGCGTTTCTGCGGCCCTTCAAATCAGGGCGCGGCTTTGTCTGGTGCCTGCCACTCCGCGCCGGGGAACAGGCAGGGCGGCGGCGCCAACGCCTGCGGTTGATTGCCGGCGGCGTCACAGAAATCGGCACCGCCCATCGCCGTGGCCGAGAGGCCTGGGCACGCGGTCTACTCGCGCGCGGCATGGTGCCGATGTTTCTGCTGCTGCCGCAGGTGAAGCTCACCAAGCGGCTCGACGTAAAGGGCGCGGCAGAGCGTGGCCTCCGCCGTCTGCCCGGGCGTTTTGTGGCGGCCTGGGCCGCCGAGGCAGGGAGACCCCGATGAGCCTGCGCGAAACCGCCCTGACCGCCCTGCTGGCGCGCCTGAACGCCAGCCTGGCCGCACGCAACCCAGCGCCCGTGATACGCCGCAATGAGACCGTGCCGCAGCGCCTGCCCGCGGGCGGGTTGGTGGTGTTGCGTGATGGTGAAAGTGTCTCGGAAACGCCCATCCTCTCGCCGCTGGCCTTTGCCATCGAGCACCGCGCGGAAATCGAAGTGCTGGCGGCGGATAATGCGCTGTTGGACGTGCTGCTGGTTGCCATCGCCGCCGGCATCACTGCCGATCCCATGCTGGGTGGCGCGGTGGAATGGGCGCAGCCCGGCAGCGCGGATATCGAGGATGTTGAATTCGAAGGCGCGGCCAGCGCGCGTGCTGCGAGCCTGCCTGTCACCCTATTTTTTACCACCACCGGCTCACCGCTGGCCTGATCGCCAACCAGGAGAAATCCCATGCCCCGTGCCATTGGCGCGAATGCGCGCCTGCTCATGATTCCCGAGGCCAGCTATGGCACTGCGCCAAGTGGCAATTGGCGGCGTATGCCTTTTCTGTCCTGCAATCTGGGCGCAGAGCAGCCGCTGCTGGATGCGGATGTAATTGGCATTGGCGGCAATCGGGATACTGGCGCGCCGCTGTTGGATACGGTCACGGTGGCAGGCCAGGCGGTGGTGCCGATTGATCTGATCAATTTCGGGCATTGGCTGCGGTTGTTGTTCGGCCCACCGACCACGAGCGGCACCAGCCCGAACTTCATCCATAGCTTTGGCTCGGGCCTTGCGGCGCTGCCTTCCAACAGTATCGAAATCGGCTATCCCGATGTGCCGAATTACGATGTTTGCACGGGCGTGCGGGCTGATACGCTGGAGATGGATTTCAC
>JADCEV010000044.1 GCA_020249865.1 Roseomonas sp.
GGCTTCCTCCCGCTTTCGGGCCTGCAGTCGCCATTGGGTCAAGGCGCTGTCTCAGCCCCGCGTCATTCAGTCGCTTGACCAAATACCGCGCTGGGTGATTTTCGTCAATTTCCAGCCTCCTGGTTGCCCTGGCGGCGAATCGGCCTAGATTGCCCATATCGGTCGCCTGACCAAAGCCCGGAGCCCATGACCAGCCTACTTGCCCCAATTGACCCCTCGGCCAGTGTGCGCGACCGGATTTTGGATGTCGCGCAAATGCTCTTTGCTGATCACGGCTATACGGGCGCCTCTACCCGCGCCATTGCGCTCGCCGCCGGGGTCAATCTGGCGCAGTTGCATTACTATTTCGGGTCCAAGCGGGATTTGTTTCGCGCCGCCTATAGGCGCGGCGCCGAGCAGGTCACGGCAGCGCGTCGCCGGGCCTTGGAAGGGGCCAAGGCCACCTGGCCCGAGGGCCGCATCCCGCTTGAAGTGCTGGTCCGCGCCTTCGTCACCCCCTTCATGCTGAACGGCAAAACCCCCGAAGGCCGTGCAACCATGCGCATGCATGCCAGGCTGAACACCGAACCCGATGATATTTCAAAGGAAGTACTGAGCACGGTCTATGACGACACGACGCTCGCTTACGTGGAAGCCTTTCGGCAAGTGCTGCCCCATCTGCCGCCGGAAGCGCTTTATTGGCGGCTCTATTTCATGATGGGGGCCTATCGCTACACCCTGCTGCGGTCTGGCCGGCTTGAGATGATGTCGGGCGGGGTATGCGATTCGGGCGATTTCGACATGGCGGTGGAACAGATTCTGCCTTTTCTCTGCGCCGGGCTTTCCGCCCCGGCGCCGGCTGAACCCGCCCCTCCTATTCCGCCAAAGCCCTGATTTTACTGCACGCTTATTTTCGAGACCTGGATCACTTCCCGCCAGATTGGCACTTCGCGGGCGACTCGGGCGCGGAGTTCCTCTGGCCCGCCGCCCACCACCGGGGCGCCGGCTTCGCGGTAGCGCTGCTGCACTTCGGGCCGCTGTAGGGCCTTCACCACCTCTCGCGCCAAGAGCGCCTGGATCGGGGCCGGAGTGGCGGCAGGGGCGAAAAGCGCCAGAAAGGTCTCGGAATTGGCGTCCTTGATGCCGAGTTCTTCCTGGGTTGGGACATCAGGCAGGTCAATCGCGCGCGTCGGGCCGGTTTGCACCAGGCCGCGCAATTCGCCTGACCGAAGCTGCGCCATGATGGACCCCTGGGCCGCGCTGATCACCTGGGTGGTGCCGGCCAGGGCAGCCTGCGTCGCGGGACCGGCGCCGCTGAAGGGCACGTGCTGCATCTCAAACCCGGCGCGCAGCTTCAGCAATTCGCCCGCCAGATGCGGCGTGGTGCCGATCCCCGGGCTTGCGTAATTGAACTTGTCCGGGGCGGCCTTGGCCTGGGCGATCAGATCCTGGAGCGAGGCGATGCCGCTATTGGGCCTGACGGCAATGACATTGGGGGAAGCGCCAAGCGTGCTGATGGGCGCGAAATCCCGGAAGGGGTCATAGGGCGGGTTACGATAAAGGCTTGGGTTCACCACAAAGGCGCTGGAGGTGACCAGCAGCGTATAGCCATCCGGTGCCGCGCGGGCGACATGGCCAATGCCGATATTTGCCCCGGCGCCGCCGCGATTCTCCACCACCACTGGCCGGCCAAGGGCCTCGCTCAGCGGCGGGGCCAGGATGCGCGCCAGGATATCTGTGGCGCCGCCCGGCGGAAAACTCACCGTCAGCGTGATGGCACGCTCCGGAAAGGAGGCATGCGCGGGGCGATGCGCCAGCAACGCCGCTGCACCACCGGCCAAAAACGCCGCGCGGCGGGTGATCTTACGTGTCATGGGCCGGACATTTCCTCTTGTTGTGCGGGCTTGAAACCCTTGATGCGAAACCCTGCTTGCGCCGGGGAAGGGCTGTCAAGCAGGTCAAGCCAAAGGGAATTTGCGCAAATCGGTCGAAAGCGGGAGGAAAATGCCGCTCGCTCGGTTGCGGTGCGATAAACCCTATGGTAACGCCCGGCCGCGTTCGGGAGGCCTTCCCGTCCGCTCACCAATCCGCGCAAGAACAGGACCGGGATTACCCGTGGCTGCCACAGATCAAAACCTTGATAAGGCCTCGCCTTCGGCGCCAAGCGCTGTGGGTGTTGCCGCGCGCTACGCCAAGGCCCTGCTGGACCTTGCTGATGACAAGCGCGCGACCGATCCCGGCGCCGTGGACCGCATCGGCACCGAGCTTGAAGCGCTTTTCGCGCTGTGCCGCGAAAATGCGGATATGCGCGCCTTCATCGCCGATCCGCGCTTCAATACCGCCATCCAACGGGACCGCATGTTCAAGGTGCTGGAAAGCGCCGGCATCGTCGGTGAGGTGCGGAACCTGGTTGGCGTCTTGATCGCCAATCGCCGCCTTTCGGCGCTGCCCGCCGTGGCGCAAGCCTTTGGTGCCCTGATTGCTGCCCGCCGCGGTCAGCAAACCGCAGAGGTCACCACAGCGCATGGCCTTACCGATACGCAGCGCGCGCAGATCGTCGCGCGGCTGACGGAAGCTGGCTATTCCAATGTCCGCCTGTCCGAGACAGTGGACAAATCCATCCTGGGTGGGCTGATCGTTCGGATCGGTTCCCGCCTTTACGACAATTCCATCAAATCCAAGTTGCAACGTTTGCAATACGCCATGAAGGGGGCTGCCTGACCATGGAAATCCGTCCGGCTGAAATTTCGGAAATCCTCAAGCAGCAGATCGCTGGCTTCGATGCTGAAGCGAATGTCGCTGAGGTCGGCACTGTGCTGACCGTGGGCGATGGTATCGCCCGCGTCTATGGTCTGCAGAATGTCATGGCCGGTGAGCTGGTGGATTTCCCCGCTTCCGGCGTGAAGGGCATGGCGCTGAACCTTGAAACCGACAATGTCGGTGTCGTGATTTTCGGTTCTGACCTTTCGGTGCGCGAAGGCGATACCGTCAGCCGCACCGGCGCCATCGTGGACGTGCCCGTGGGCAAGGGGCTGCTTGGGCGCGTTGTGGATGGCCTTGGCAACCCGATTGACGGCAAGGGCCCGCTGACCGACGTGGTGCGCATGCGCGCCGAGCTGAAGGCGCCTGGCATTATTCCCCGCAAATCCGTGCATGAGCCGATGCAGACCGGCATCAAGGCGATTGACGCGCTGATCCCGATTGGCCGTGGCCAGCGCGAACTGATCATCGGTGACCGCCAGACCGGCAAGACCGCGGTGATTGTGGACACCATCATCAACCAGAAGACCATCAATGCTGGTGACGATGAATCAAAGAAGCTCTATTGCATCTATGTCGCCATCGGACAGAAGCGTTCCACCGTCGCCCAGTTGGTGAAGACGCTGGAAGAACAGGGCGCGCTGCAATATTCCATCATCGTTGCCGCCACCGCTTCCGATCCGGCGCCGATGCAGTTCCTGGCCCCCTATACCGGCTGCGCCATGGGTGAATATTTCCGCGACAATGGCATGCATGCGGTCATTTTCTATGATGACCTTTCGAAGCAGGCCGTTGCCTATCGCCAGATGTCGCTGCTGCTGCGCCGTCCGCCGGGCCGCGAAGCCTATCCGGGTGACGTCTTCTATCTGCATTCGCGCCTGCTGGAGCGTGCGGCGAAGATGAATGACGAATTCGGCGCCGGTTCGCTGACCGCGCTGCCGGTCATTGAAACCCAGGCCGGTGACGTTTCCGCCTATATTCCGACGAACGTGATTTCGATCACCGATGGTCAGATCTTCCTGGAAACCGAATTGTTCTTCAAGGGCATTCGCCCTGCCGTGAATGTCGGTCTTTCGGTCTCCCGCGTTGGTTCTGCGGCGCAGATCAAGGCGATGAAGCAGGTGGCCGGCAAGATCAAGCTGGAACTGGCGCAGTATCGCGAAATGGCGGCCTTCGCGCAGTTCTCCTCGGATCTGGACGCCTCCACCCAGGCGCTGCTGGCGCGTGGGGCGCGTTTGACCGAATTGCTGAAGCAGCCGCAGTTCAAGCCGGTTGCGGTTGAAGAACAGGTCATTGCGATTTTCGCCGGCACGCGTGGCTATCTGGACCGTCTGCCGCTGAACAAGGTGGGTGATTTCGAAAGCCGTCTGCTGAGCGAACTCAAGGCCACCGCGCCGGATATTGTGACCGCCATCCGCAATGATCGTGAGATCAAGAAGGATACGGAAGCGAAGCTGGTGGCTTTCCTTGATGGCTTCGCGAAGTCCTTTGCCTGAGGCTCGCGAAGCGGGAGACTAGTCAATGCCGAGCCTGAAAAGCCTCCGCCTGCGGATCAATAGCGTGAAATCCACGCGCAAGATCACGCAGGCGATGAAGATGGTGGCGGCGGCCAAGCTGCGCCGTGCGCAAGGCCAGGCCGAGGCCGCGCGCCCCTATGCTGAGCGTATGGAGCGGATGCTGGCCTCACTCGGTGCCTCGGTTGCGGGCGCGCCGGATGCGCCGAAGCTGCTGGTCGGCACGGGCGCGGATAAGGTGCATCTGCTGGTGGTGGTGACAGCCGAACGCGGGCTTTGCGGTGGCTTCAACACCAATGTCGGCCGCTTCGCCCGCGCCCAGGTGCGCGCGCTGGAAGCCGAAGGCAAGACGGTGAAAATCATCACCGTTGGCCGCAAGGGCGCGGTCTTCCTGAAGCGTGACTTCGCCAGCCGGATCGTCACGGAAATCAGCTTTGCCAACAAGAAGCGCATCGGCTTTGAAGATGCTGCTGAAGTCAGCGCCAGGATCAGCGAAATGCTGGATAATGGCGAATTCGATGTCTGCACCCTGATCTATAACCGCTTCCGGAACGTGATCAGCCAGACACCGGTCGGCCAGCAGCTTATCCCGACACCGCTGCCGGAAGCATCTTCCGAAAGTGGCGCTCTATATGAGTTCGAACCGACCGAGGAAGAGATTCTGGCGCGGCTTCTGCCGCAGAATCTTTCCATTCAGCTTTATCGCGCCCTGCTCGATAATGCCGCCGGCTTCTATGGCAGCCAGATGACTGCCATGGACAATGCCACACGCAATGCGGGCGAAATGATCAACAAGCTGACGCTGAATTACAATCGCACACGTCAAGCGAATATCACCCGTGAGCTGATTGAAATCATCTCCGGCGCTGAAGCGCTTTAAGAAGGGATCACTGCCATGAAGAATAATGTTGGTCAGGTGACGCAGGTGCTTGGTGCCGTGGTGGACGTGCAGTTCCCCGCCGAGCTGCCCGCCATCATGAACGCGCTGACGCTGCAAATCGGCGAGCAGAAGCTCGTCCTTGAAGTGGCGCAGCATTTGGGTGAGCGCACCGTGCGCTGCATTGCCATGGACACCACGGATGGTCTGGTGCGTGGCACCGAAGTCGTGGATACGGGTGCTGGCATTTCCGTGCCGGTGGGCCCTGGTACGCTCGGGCGCATCCTGAACGTGATCGGTGAGCCGATTGACGAACGCGGCCCGGTGACCGCCACCATGCATTTCCCGATCCACCGCGAAGCCCCGGCCTTTGAAGAACAGGCGACGGCGGCGGAAATCCTGGTGACGGGCATCAAGGTTATTGACCTGCTGGCGCCTTATCTGAAGGGCGGCAAGATCGGCCTTTTCGGCGGCGCAGGCGTCGGCAAGACGGTGACCATTCAGGAACTGATCAACAATATCGCCAAGGGCCATGGCGGCGTTTCGGTCTTTGCCGGCGTGGGTGAGCGTACGCGTGAAGGCAATGACCTCTATCACGAAATGATTGATGCCGGCGTCATCAAGCTTGGCGAAGGCAATACCGATGGGTCCAAGGTGGCGCTGGTCTATGGCCAGATGAATGAACCGCCTGGTGCCCGTGCGCGCGTGGCGCTTTCGGGTCTTTCCATGGCGGAATACTTCCGTGATGAGCAGGGCCAGGACGTGCTGTTCTTCATTGACAACATCTTCCGCTTCACCCAGGCGGGCGCGGAAGTCTCCGCGCTGCTGGGCCGTATTCCCTCGGCGGTGGGTTATCAGCCGACCCTGTCCACCGATATGGGCGCGCTGCAGGAACGCATTACCTCCACCAAGAAGGGCTCGATCACCTCGGTGCAAGCGATTTACGTGCCGGCGGACGACTTGACTGACCCCGCACCCGCGACATCCTTCGCACACTTGGACGCGACCACGGTGCTTAACCGTTCCATCGCGGAGCTTGGCATCTTCCCGGCGGTTGACCCGCTCGACTCCACCTCGCGCGCCATGGACCCGCGCATTGTGGGCGTGGATCACTACAATACGGCGCGCGAAGTGCAGAAGATTCTGCAGACCTACAAGTCGCTGCAGGACATCATCGCGATCCTTGGCATGGATGAGCTTTCGGAAGAAGACAAGCTGATCGTGGCGCGTGCGCGCAAGATCCAGCGCTTCCTTTCCCAGCCCTTCCATGTGGCGGAAGTCTTCACCGGCACGCCGGGCGTTTTCGTGAAGCTGGAAGATACCATCCGGTCCTTCGCGGCCATCTGCCGTGGCGATTATGACCATCTGCCGGAAGCGGCCTTCTACATGGTTGGCACCATTGAAGACGCCGTGAAGAAGGGCGAAGAACTGAAGGCGGCGGCCTGATCACCATGGCGAGTTTCCAACTCGAACTCGTTTCTCCGGAAAAACTGCTGCTCTCCCGCGCGGTGGAGATGGCGGTGATCCCGGCAGCGGAAGGCGAAATGGGCGTGCTGGCTGGCCATGCGCCCATGATCGTCGCCTTGCGCGGCGGGGTGATTTCCGTGCGTGAAGGCGGCCAGGTGACGGAACAGCTTTTCGTCGCCGGCGGCTTCGCCGAAGTGGCGCCGGACCGCGTGACGATCCTGGCGGATGAGGCAACGCCGCTTGCCTCTCTGTCCAAATCGGAAGCGGAGGTTCGACTGCGTGAGGCTGAGGCAGCGCTTTCCGCCGCGGCAAATGAAACGCCCGAAAAGCGCGAAGCCGCCATGGCGCGTGTGCTTTCGGCGCGAGCGATGGTTGAAGCGGCCTTGGCGGCCTGAAGGCTTATCAAAGCGCAAGTTTCAGCGGGCGGTCCTGGGGCCGCCCGTTTCCTTTTGGTGGGTTTCACGCTAGCTTGCCTTGAAACCGCCGCATCCAGGTACAAAAACATAGCGTGGCGGGGTCGCTTGGACCCATCACGGCAAGGCGATTGAGGCAAGCTCATGAAGCACTGGCATATTGATGAGGTCGGTTGGGATCGCTTCGATCCTTCCAAGGTTGATCCCGAGATTGTGCCGCTGATCAAGGCAGCCGCCATGGTGGAACGCAATGCGGCGGATTACGTCACCTACCTCACGCGCGTTTTTGCTGATGATCCGGATTTCAGCGCAGCGGCCGAACATTGGGGCGTCGAGGAAACCCAGCATGGCGATGCGCTCGGCCGTTGGGGCATGTTGGCTGATCCGGGCTGGGATTTTGCCGCGGCGTTTGAACGCTATCGCGCCGGCTACAAGATTCAATTGGATGCGGAAGCGTCCATTCGCGGCAGTCGCACCGGCGAATTGATCGCGCGCTGCATGGTGGAAACCGGGACCAGCAGCTATTACACGGCGCTTGGCGATTCCACGGAAGAACCCGTGCTGAAGCAGGTGTGCCGGCTGATTGCCGCCGATGAATACCGCCACTTCAAGCTGTTCTACGACCATATGAAGCGCTATCTGGCGCGCGAGAACCTCTCCTTCGCCAAGCGGCTGCGCGTGGCGCTGGGCCGCATTGGCGAGACGGAGGATGATGAGCTCGCCTTCGCCTTCCACAGCGCCAATGAGCCTGAGGGCACGCCCTATGACCATGAACGCTGTACCACCGCTTACATGGGGCGCGCGATTGGGTTTTATCGCTTTCGGCATATCGAACGCGGCATGGGGATGATCTTCAAGACCATTGGTCTTGAACCGCGCGGGCGGGTTTCTGACCTGGCGGCCAAGGCTTCCTGGCGGCTGCTGCAATGGCGCCGGGACAAGTATCGGACGGCGCTGGCGAAATACGCCAATGAGAATGCCGCGCCCTTGAAGCGGGCAGCCTGACCAAGGCTTCCTCGAAAGCCGATAAAACGCGCGGCTGATGCATTCAGCATCTTGTCGGCTGGCGCAAAATAAAGGAATGAACGGGCCTTGTTCGCCCAAGGGGCTGCGCATGTTCTTCGTGCATGGCAGGCCCCGCAAGGATCAATCCGGGCGAAAGCCTGCGCAGCAAAGGAGAAACGGCAGATGCGCGTTTACTATGACCGCGATGCGGATGTGAATCTGATCAAGGCCCGCAAGGTTGCGGTCATTGGCTTTGGCAGCCAGGGCCATGCCCATGCCATGAATATGCGCGATTCGGGCGTGAAGGATGTGGCGATTGGGCTGCGCCCCGGCGGGTCCGCGCAAAAGGCGGAAGCGGCTGGCTTTAAGGTGCTGTCCCCCGCTGATGCGGCGAAATGGGCCGATGTGGTCATGGTGCTGACGCCGGATGAAGGCCAGGGCGATCTGTACCGCGAAAGCCTGCACGCCAATATGAAGCCAGGCGCGGCGCTTGCCTTTGCGCATGGCTTGAATGTGCATTTCAATCTGCTCGACCCCCGCGCGGATATTGATGTGTTCATGATCGCGCCGAAGGGCCCGGGGCATACGGTGCGCAGCGAATACCAGAAGGGCGGCGGCGTGCCCTGCCTGGTGGCCGTGCATCAGAACCCCTCGGGCAATGCGCTGGAAATTGCGCTGTCCTATGCTTCCGCCATTGGTGGTGGGCGTTCGGGCGTGATTGAGACCACCTTCAAGGAAGAATGCGAAACCGATCTGTTCGGTGAGCAGACCGTGCTTTGCGGTGGCCTGGTGGAATTGATCAAGGCCGGTTTCGAAACGCTGGTGGAAGCCGGCTATGCGCCAGAAATGGCCTATTTCGAATGCCTGCATGAAGTGAAGCTGATTGTGGACCTGATTTATGAAGGCGGCATCGCCAACATGAATTATTCCATCAGCAACACCGCGGAATATGGCGAATACGTCACTGGCCCGCGCATCATTACCAGCGAAACCAAGGCGGAAATGAAGCGCGTGCTGGAAGATATCCAATCCGGCCGCTTCGCGCGCGATTGGATGCTGGAAAACAAGGTGAACCAGGCCAGCTTCAAGGCCACGCGCCGCCGCCTGGCTGAACACCCGATTGAAGAAGTGGGCGAAAAGCTGCGCGCGATGATGCCCTGGATCAAGAAGGGTGCGCTTGTGGACAAGAGCCGCAACTGAAGCAGGCTTTACGACTTGGATCAGGTTTGATCAGGGCCGCCTGGGCATTCGGGCGGCCCTTTTTCATGGATGGAACAAATGGCCTGGGCTTATCTTTTTTTCGCGGGGCTTTGTGAAATCGGCTGGCCGATTGGCCTTAAGCTTGGTTGGAGTACGGCTGGGCTGCGCTACGGCTGGCTCGCCTTCGCCATTGCCTGCATCATCGCGAGTGGCGGGTTGCTGGTGCTGGCCTTGCGGGAAATTCCTGTCGGCACCGCCTATGCCGTTTGGACTGGCATTGGCGCGGTGGGCGCCTTTCTGGTGGGCATTACGCTATTCGGCGATGCGAATACCGCGCTACGCTGGGCTTCCGTGGCGTTGATCACCGCGGGCATTATTGGGCTGAAATTGGCGTAAGAGCGAGAGAGGGCGACATGATTGACACTTCCCATATGATGGCTGCGGATACCGATTATCCGCGCGATTTCCTCGGCTATGGCGCCAATCCGCCCGATCCAAAATGGCCGAATGGCGCGAAGCTCGCGCTCTCCTTTGTGCTGAATTACGAGGAAGGCGGTGAGAACACCGTGCTGAACGGCGATGCCGGCAGCGAATTATATTTGCATGAAGTGCCGGGCGGCTCACCCATATTGGGTGAACGTAATCGTACCGTGGAAAGCCAATTCGATTACGGCGCGCGCGCCGGCGTGTGGCGCATTCTACGCGCCTTTGCCGCGCGCAAGTTGCCGCTGACGGTCTATGGTGTGGGCCGCGCGTTGGAACTGAACCCAACGGTTACGCGCGCCTTCGCCGATGCGGGGCATGAGGTCGCGTCCCATGCCTGGCGCTGGATTGATTATCACAGCGTGGATGAAGCGACGGAACGGGCGGAAATCGCGCGTTGTGTTGAAGTGATTGAACGCCTGACAGGAACGCGCCCTGTCGGTTGGTACACCGGGCGCATCAGCCCGAATACGCGCCGACTGGTCGCGGAGTATGGCGGGTTTTTGTATGATTCGGATTCCTATGCGGATGATCTGCCATTTTACGTGACTGCCGCGGGCAAGCCGATGCTGATCATTCCGTACACACTCGATAATAACGACATGAAATATGCGGTGCCGCCTGGCTTCACCGCGCCGGATGGCTGGGAACAATATGTCACGGATTCGTTTGAGACATTGCTTGCAGAAGGCCGTGCTGGGGCGCCGAAAATGATGTCGGTTGGCTTGCATTGCCGGCTGATCGGCCGGCCGGGGCGTGCGGCGGCGCTGGCGCGGTTTCTGGATCGCGTGGCGGCGACGCCGGATGTTTGGGTGTGTCGCCGCGCCGATATTGCGCGCCATTGGTGGGCGCAGCATCCGCCGAAAGCGTGAAGGGAAACGCCATGTCCTATCCTTTGGAAAAGCGCGAATTGATCGCGGAAGCGCCGGGGCTTCGCATGCAGATCCTCACCTTGGCGGCAGGGCAGGAAGTGCCTTGGCATTGGCATAGCGAAGTGACGGATACCTTCTGGTGCATGGATGGCCCGATGGTGATTGAAATGCGCGCGCCTCGTGAAAGCGTGGAATTGGCGCCGGGCCAGATGCATGCGGTGCCTGCCAAACGCGCGCATCGCGTGACTGGGAAGGATGGTGGGCGCTGCCGCTTTGCCATTTTGCAAGGTGTGGGCAACTATGATTTCCAGCCCGTGGGCGGTGCGTAAATTTCAGGCGTAGAAGAAGGAAAAATCCCATGTTGCAACGTCGTGCCCTATTCGCGCTGGTCGGAAGCGCGCTTGCTGCCCCTGCTGTGGCGCAAAGCCGTTACCCATCCCGGCCCATTCGCGTGATTGTGCCCTTTGCCGCCGGTGGCGTGATTGATGTGGTGGCGCGCATCGTGACGGAGCCGCTGCCGCGCACCCTGGGCCAGCCTGTGGTGGTGGAAAATCAACCTGGTGCAGGCAGTACCATCGGTGCGCGGGCTGTGGCGCGCGCCGCGCCGGATGGGCATACGCTTTTGCTGAATGGCGCGGCGCATAGCGTGATCCCGGCGCTTTATCCCGAAGCCGGGTTTGATTCGATCAATGATTTCATTCCGATTTCTACCTTGGGCGATCAGAGCTTCCTGCTGGCGGTGCATCCATCGCTGCCGGTGCGTGATGTACCGCAGCTATTGGCATGGCTGCGCGAAAGGCGCGGAGAAGCAACCTTCGCCACCACGGGGATCGGCGCCGCTTCGCATCTTTCGGGTGAATTGCTGAAGAAGCTCGCAGGCGTGGATTTCACCATTGTGCAGTATCGTGGCACGCCGGCAGCCGTGACGGATTTCGTCGCCGGGCGCGTGGATTTCGTGATTGATAGCCAAACCCTGCTGGCGCCACTGGTGCGTGATGGGCGGGCGCGCGGCCTGGCGGTGACAACAGCGCGGCGTTCGCAATTGCTGCCGGATTTACCAACGCTGCAGGAAGCCGGCGTGGCAGGCTACGCCGCTTCATCCTGGCAGGTGCTCTATGCGCCGGCAGGCACGCCTGCGGAGATCATCACCACCCTTTCAACGGCAGTGACGGCAGTCCTGAATGATCCCGCCATTCGCCAGCGCTTCGCCGATGCCGGCATTGATCCCATGCCGAATGATCCCGCCGCATCTGCGCGCTTCATTCGCGCCGAGACCGACAAATGGGTGCCGATCCTGCGCGCGACAGGCGCGAAGCCTGGCTGAATTCAGTCGGTATCCGCGGCAGCGAATTGAATCAGGATTTGCCCTTCGCGCACGGTTTCACCAACGCGGCAGGAAATGGTTCCAATCCTGCCGGCGCGCGGTGCGGTCAGCCGGAAGACAGTCTTCATCGCCTCCAGCACCACAAGCACATCACCGCGCGCGACTTCCTGGCCTTCGTTTGCCGATAATTGCGTGACCTGACCGGGCAGGGGTGCCAGCAGCCGGTCATCGCCGCCTTCTTCCTCACCGGCGCGGGTGATCGGATCAGGCAAGCGGAAGCGCCAGCTTTGTCCGCCGTGGCGCAGGCTGATCGCCTCACCCACGCGATGGATGGAAGCGGAAAGCCGCATGCCATCCAGCAGCGCGTGAATGCGCCCATCTTCAAGCTTGGCGTGTCGCGCGGTGATTTCCGTATCGCCTGCGGTGATGCGCCAACCATCCGCCACAGGCGTTAGCGTGATGGCGTGCACATCATCTTCCAGGTGGAAGTCAAACACGCGGGATGGGCGCGTATTGATCCACCAATAATCCGTCGCGTGCCAAGGCGAATGCGGATCGGCGCTATTCGCCGCCTGGGCGCGCGCGGCATCTTCTTCCAGGGCGATCACACCAAGCGCGGCCAGGGCAAGCGTTTGTGCGGAAGGTTGCAGCTTGGGTGTCAACAGTATTTCGGCGTTGCGGCCGATGAAGCCGGTATCAATGCCGCCCGCAGCAAAATCAGGATGCGCCAGAATGCGATCCAGCATATCCAGATTATGCGCAACACCAATGATATCCGAATGCGCCAGGCCAGCGCGTAGCCGCGCAATCGCCTCTGCCCGGCTGGGGGCATGGGCGATCATTTTCGCGACCATGGCATCATAATGGATGCTGATGCGATCGCCACCGACAAAGCCTGAATCAATCCGCAAGCCCTGATCGGAAAGCCGGAACACCTGAAGCGCGCCGATGGAAGGCGCGAAATCCCGCGCCGGGTCTTCGGCATAGAGGCGAAGTTCCATCGCATGGCCTTGGGCGCGGATATCCTGCTGGCGCATAGGAAGTTCCTCGCCAGCCGCGACGCGCAATTGCCATTCCACCAGATCAAAGCCGGTGATGGCTTCCGTCACCGGATGTTCCACCTGCAGGCGCGTATTCATCTCCAGAAAATAGAAGCCGCCATCCTGCGCGATGAATTCCACCGTGCCGGCGCCCTGATATTGCACGGCCTTGGCGGCGGCGACGGCTGCGGCCCCCATGGCGTCGCGCATTTCAGCGCTGATGCCAGGCGCAGGCGCTTCTTCAATCACCTTCTGGTGGCGGCGCTGGGCGGAGCAATCGCGTTCAAACAAATGCACCGCATTGCCATGGCTATCGCCAAACACCTGCACTTCGATATGGCGTGGGCGTTCCAGATAACGTTCGATCAGCACGCGATCATCACCAAAGGCCGAGGCACCTTCCTGCCGCGCGGCACGCAGCGCATCAGCGAAATCGCCCGCAGCACGCACGACAAGCATGCCACGCCCGCCACCGCCAGCGACGGCCTTGATCACCAGCGGGAAGCCGATGCGCAGTGCCTCACCTGCCAGACAATCCGCATCCTGTTCCGTGCCATGATAGCCAGGCAAAAGCGGCACGCCAGCCTTTTCCATCAGCGCCTTGGCCGAACCCTTGGAGCCCATGGCGCGCATGGCAGAAGCAGACGGACCAACAAAGATGATCCCAGCCTCCGCACAGGCTTCCGCAAAGGCCGGGTTTTCCGACAGAAACCCATAGCCCGGATGGATCGCATCCGCCCCCGCGCGTTTCGCGGCGGCGATGATGGCGGCGATGTTCAAATAACTTTCGCGTGCCGGCGCGGCGCCGATATGGATCGCCTCATCGGCCATTTGCACATGCTGCGCGGTTTCATCGGCGTCCGAGAATACCGCGATACTCCGCAATCCCATGCGGCGCGCGGTGCGGATAATCCGGCAGGCGATCTCGCCACGATTGGCAATCAGCAGGTTCTGGAACATGGCTGCCCCCTACATCCGGAACACGCCGAAGCGTGTCTGTTCAATGGGTGCATTGCAGGCAATGGCGAGTGACAACCCCAAAATGCGCCGCGTATCGGCAGGGTTGATGATGCCATCATCCCAAAGCCGTGCGCTGGCATAATAGGGGTGGCCTTCGGTTTCATATTTCGCGCGGATCGGCGCCTTGAAGGCTTCTTCCTCCTCCGTGGGCCATGGCTTGCCTTGCGCTTCCATATTGTCGCGCCGGAGTTGCGCCAGCACACTCGCCGCCTGTTCACCACCCATGACGGATATGCGCGCATTAGGCCACATGAACATGAAGCGCGGATCATAGGCGCGCCCGCACATGCCGTAATTGCCGGCGCCGTAGCTGCCGCCAATTACCACGGTAAATTTCGGCACGCCCGCAGTGGCCACTGCTGTCACCAGCTTCGCACCATCCCGCGCTATGCCGCCCGCTTCATATTTCCGCCCCACCATGAAGCCCGAGATATTCTGCAAAAACAGCAAGGGAATGCCGCGCTGGCAGCAGAGTTCGATGAAATGCGCACCCTTCAGCGCAGATTCCGAAAACAGGATGCCATTATTGGCAAGGATACCGATGGGATAGCCATGGATATGCGCAAAACCACACACCAAGGTTGTGCCATATAGCCGCTTGAATTCGTCAAACTCACTGCCATCAACCAGACGCGCAATCACTTCCCGCACATCATAGGGCGCGCGGATATCGGCGGGCACGACGCCGAGCAATTCACGCTCATCATAAAGCGGCGCGCGTGGTGCCCGCAGCGCCAATTGCGGCGCCATGCGTGGCCCAAGCCCAGCCACAATGCGGCGGCAAATCGCCAGCGCATGGCGATCATCCTGCGCATAATGATCCACCACGCCGGATTGGCGCGCATGCACATCGGCGCCACCCAATTCCTCGGCGGTGACAACCTCACCAGTGGCGGCGCGCACCAAGGGCGGGCCGCCCAGAAAGATGGTGCCCTGTTGGCGGACGATAATGCTTTCATCCGACATGGCGGGCACATAGGCGCCGCCTGCGGTGCAGCTGCCCATCACCACCGCGATTTGCGGAATGCCTTCCGCCGACATATTCGCCTGGTTGAAGAAGATGCGGCCGAAATGCTCGCGGTCCGGGAAAATCTCATCCTGTTGCGGCAGGAAGGCACCGCCGGAATCCACCAGATAAATGCAAGGCAGGCGATTGGCACGAGCAATTTCCTGCGCCCGCACATGCTTCTTCACCGTCATCGGGAAATAGGTGCCGCCCTTCACTGTGGCATCATTCGCGATGATCACGGATTCACGGCCCGACACACGGCCAATGCCGGAAATGATGCCGGCGCAGGGCACTTCCCCACCATAAAGCCCATGGGCGGCAAGCTGAGACAATTCCAGAAAAGGTGAGCCCGGATCAATCAGCGCACGCACGCGTTCACGTGGCAGCAGCTTATTGCGCGCCAGGTGCTTGTCTCGTGCGCCTTTGCCGCCGCCCTGTTCGGCTACGGCGATGGTCTTTTCCAAATCCGCCACCAGTGCTGCCATGGCGGCGGCATTGGCGGCGAAGCTCTCACTGCCCGTATCGAGCGTGCTGCGCAGAATGCTCATGCGGTTTCGCGGAACAATTCCCGCCCGATCAGCATGCGCCGAATCTCCGATGTGCCGGCACCAATTTCATAAAGCTTGGCATCGCGCAGCAGCCGGCCGGTCGCGTAATCATTGATATAGCCATTGCCACCGAGACACTGAATGGCTTCCAGTGTCATCCAGGTGGCTTTCTCGGCGGCGTATAGAATGGCGCCAGCGGCATCCTTGCGCGTCGTCTGGCCGCGATCACACGCCTTGGCCACCGTATAGATATAGGATTTCGCCGCATTCATGGTGGTGTACATATCGGCGATCTTGGCCTGCATGATCTGGAATTCGCCAATCGCCTGGCCGAATTGCTTACGCTCATGCACATAGGGCAGCACGATATCCATGCAGGCTTGCATGATGCCAAGAGGTCCCGCGGCGAGCACGGCGCGTTCATAATCAAGCCCGCTCATCAACACGCGCACGCCGCCATTGATTTCGCCGAGCACATTTTCCGCCGGCACTTCGCAGTCCTGAAACACCAATTCGCCCGTATTGGACCCGCGCATGCCAAGCTTATCCAGCTTTTGCGCACAGGAAAAACCGGGAAAGTTCTTTTCCACAAGAAAGGCGGTGATGCCCTTTGGGCCGGCTGAAGGGTCCGTCTTCGCATAGATCACCAGCACATCAGCATCCGGGCCATTGGTGATCCACATTTTCGTGCCGTTCAGCACATAGCGATCCCCGCGCTTTTCGGCCCGCAGCCGCATGGAAACCACATCGGAACCCGCGCCTGGCTCGCTCATTGCCAGCGCACCGACATGCTCACCGGAAATCAGCTTGGACAAATAGCGCCGCTTCTGATCTTCCGTGCCATTCCGCCTGATCTGGTTCACGCAAAGATTGGAATGCGCGCCATAGGAAAGCCCGACCGAGGCCGATGCGCGGGAGATTTCCTCCATCGCGATGACATGCTCCAGATAGCCCATGCCGGCGCCACCATATTCCTCCTCAACCGTGATGCCGAGCACGCCAAGATCACCGAATTTGCGCCAAAGATCGGCGGGGAAATCATTGGTCTTGTCAATCTCCGCAGCGCGCGGCGCGATTTCAGCAGCGGAGAAAGCCGCCACCTGATCGCGCAGCATATCGGCGGTCTCGCCCAGATCGAAATCCAGCCCCGGAAGGCGGTTTGGAATATTGGCCATGCTCAACCCGTCGTGGTTCACGAATTTATTGTCCATAGGATAGGCGCAGGCGCCGCTGAGGCCAAGCGAATATTGCAAACTTGCCCCTGGACCGCCAAGAATAGGTCAATGCCCAGGGAGAATAGGAATGACCAGCCCAGCCCTTAGCTATGTAACAGGCCAAAGCACCCAACCCTTGATCGGTGAGACCATTGGCCTGAATTTCGACCGGACCGTCGCCCAATGGGGTGATCGGCCTGGGTTGTTCGTGCGCCAGCAGGGCATCCGCTGGAGCTATGCGGAATTGGGCGCGAAGGTGGATGCCTTCGCCGCCGGGCTACTGGCGCTTGGGCTGCAACCAGGTGACCGGGTTGGCATCTGGTCGCCCAATAATGCTGAGTGGGTCATCACCCAGTTTGCCACCGCCAAGGCCGGACTCGTTTTGGTGAATATCAACCCTGCCTATCGGCTTTCTGAGCTTGAATATGCGCTGAACAAGGTGGGCTGCCGCGCGCTGATTATCGCGACACGTTTCAAGACATCTGACTACGTCGGCATGGTGAATACGCTGGCGCCGGAATTGGCGCGCGCCTTGCCGGGCCGGCTGACGGCAGAGAAATTGCCGAAGCTTGAAATGGTGATTGAAATTAACGCCACCCCCTCACCAGGCATGATCCCTTTCCACAGCATTCTGGAAATGGGCGCGGCGGCGCATCATGAACGCTTGCGCGATCTGGCCAGCAAGCTGCAATTTGATGATCCAATCAATATCCAATTCACGTCCGGCACCACCGGCGCGCCCAAGGGGGCTACGCTGACGCATCATAATATTTTGAATAATGGCTTCTTCATCGGGGAGGCGATGAAGCTGACGCCACAGGACAAGCTTTGCATTCCCGTGCCGCTTTATCATTGCTTTGGCATGGTGCTGGGCAATCTGGCCTGCACCACGCATGGCACCGCCATGGTCTATCCGGGTGAGGGGTTTGATCCACTGGCAACGCTGCAAACCGTGGCCGAGGAACGCTGCACCGGCCTGCATGGCGTACCCACCATGTTCATCGCGCAAATGGAACACCCGCAATTCGCAAGCTTCGATCTTTCATCGCTTCGCACGGGCATCATGGCCGGCGCACCCTGCCCGATTGAAGTGATGCGCCGCGCGGTGGACAGCATGAACCTGCGCGAAATCACCATCGCCTATGGGATGACTGAAACCAGCCCGGTCAGCTTCCAGACCAGCGTGGATGATCCGCTCGATCGCCGCGTTTCTACCGTGGGGCGCGTGCAGCCGCATCTGGAAGTGAAGATCATTGACAGTGAAGGCCGCATCGTCCCACGCGGCGTGCCGGGAGAGCTTTGCACACGCGGCTACGCCGTGATGCTCGGCTATTGGGAAGACCCCGAACGCACAGCGCAGGCCATTGATGCCGCGCGTTGGATGCATACCGGCGATCTGGCAACGATTGATGAGGAAGGCTTCTGCAACATCGTCGGCCGCATCAAGGATATGGTGATCCGTGGTGGTGAGAATATCTACCCGCGGGAGGTTGAAGAATTCCTCTATCGCCATCCCAAGATCGAAGATGTGCAGGTATTCGGCGTGCCAGATCAGCGATTTGGTGAGGAACTCTGTGCCTGGATCAAGTTGCGCGCGCATGAACATCTGACCGCGGATGATGTACGCGCCTTCTGCGCCGGACAGATCGCGCATTACAAGGTGCCGCGCCATATCAAATTCGTCGAAAGCTTCCCCATGACCGTGACGGGCAAGATGCAGAAATTCATCATGCGGGAGGAAATGACACGCGAATTGGGCTTGCAGGAAGCAAAGACAGCATAAGGTGATGACCAGCGCCCTTCTTGCCCCCGGCTTTAAGACCAGCCCTTGGTGGTGGGAAGCAGCCGAACCGCCGACCCGTGACAATGCCCTGCCTGATCACACACCGGTTGCAGTGATTGGCGGCGGCTATGCCGGGCTTTCGGCCGCGCTCAGCCTGGCGCGGCTTGGCCATCAGGTGACGGTGCTGGATGCGGAGCGCATCGGCTGGGGCGCATCGTCACGCAATGGGGGGATGGTCTCTGGCGGGCTCAAGGTGGCGCGCACAGCACTTGCGGAAAAGCTTGGTGCGGAACAGGCGCGCAATATCGCCATGGCCGCCGCCGCGTCCTTCCCCTTCATTGAAGAAACCATCGCGCGGGAAGGGATTGATTGCGACTATACGCGCTGCGGGCGCTTTGTAGCGGCCTGGACGCCCAAGCATTATGACATGCTGGCGCGACAGTCTGATTACATCGCGGAAGTCACTGGCCTGCCCACGGAAATGCTGCCGCCATCGCGCCAGCATGAGGCACTTGGGTCGGACCATTATCGCGGCGGCATGAAGGCCGGCGCCACGGGCAGTATCCATCCTGGCAAATATGCGCGCGGCCTGGCGGCAGCGGCAGAACGCGCTGGCGCAAAACTGGTGGATTATACACGCGTTGGCGGCATTCGCACCGATGGCTCTGGCTTTCGCATTGCGACAAGTCGTGGTGAATTGCGTGCCGATGCCGTGCTGGTCGCGACCAATGGCTATTCGCGTGGTGCGGATGGGCAAAGCGCCATGCCCTGGCTTGCGCGGCGCATGATCCCTGTTGCTTCCTATATCATCGCGACCGAGGAATTGCCGGCTGACACGATGGATCGGCTTTTCCCAGGCCGACGTATGATCAGCGATACCAAGCGCGTGCTGAATTATTTTCGCCCGGCGCCTTATGGTAATCGTATATTATGGGGTGGGCGCGCACGCTTCGGCCCCAATGCGCCGGAAGCGGCCGCGCCGCGGTTGCACAGCTTCATGACGGCGGTTTTCCCGGAACTGAGCAAGGTGAAAATCACCCATGCCTGGACCGGCAATGTCGCATTCACCTTCGATTTTCTGCCGCATATCGGTGTGCAGGACGGCATTCATTACGCCGCCGGCTGCCAGGGCTCTGGTGTCGCCATGGCAACCTGGCTCGGCCATAACGCCGCGCTGAAAATTGCCGGCGCCGCCAATCAACGCTTCGCGCTTGATGGTTTGGAATTCCCGACGGTTGCGCTTTACAACGGCAACCCGAATTGGTTCCTGCCCATCATCGGCGGCTGGTATCGCCTGCGCGATCGTATTGACCGGCTGGCGGCGTGACACGCAGCTTTAGGTGAACTCCGCCAATACCGGCAAAAGATAAGGGCGCAGCGCCGCGTAATCCTCGCTCATGGGGAAGTGCCCCAGGCCCTTCATGATTTGCACCTTGGCGCCCGGGATGGCGGCGGCGGTCGCTTCCGTATCCTCGGGCTTGCAGGAATAATCATAATTGCCAGTCAGCATATGGACGGGGCAGCGCTTGGTATCAATGCGCGCCAGCTTCGGGCGCAAATCGCCTTCCCCCTTGTAGAAATGCAGATCACCGCGAAACACGCCCGGCCCGCCCTGCATGTAATGCCAGAGCGTTTCCCAACGCGAGGCGTCTGGTGCATGCGGGCCAATCAGGCCGGAGACGATGCCCCCACATACCTCACCGCCATGTACATGCGGGTGATGCAGCCAGGATGTGTCGTAATAGGGTGAAAGAAAGGCCGCCGATTGCAGGCCGATCACGCCGCGCAATTCATCCGCATGTTCAGCAGCGAGATCCAGCACAATGCGCCCACCAATCGAACACCCCATCACCACGGGCCGATCGAGGCCAAGCGCGCGCGCCACCGCCATGATCATCCCCGTATAGCGCGCGGTGGTGAGTTGATAGGTCTCATTCTCCCTCCCCTCGGGCGGGCTCGATTTGCCATGCCAGGGCATGTCGAAGGTCACGCAGCGAAAGCGCGCAGTCACTTCCGCATCATTCAACAGCCCGCGCCATTGCCGGCCATCACTGCCCGCCGTGTGCAGCAGCAAAAGCGGGATGCCTTGGCCCGCTTCCTCAAAATACAGCCGATGCGCGCGGCCTTCGAGGTCAAGGTGCATATAGCGCCCGGTGATGGCTTCGATCATGCGCGGGGCTCCCTGAGCAGGGCGAGCACGCCCTTGAACCAAAAAATATGTGCCATGAATAGCGCGACATTGCCTTCCACCTTGAAGGTGCCAAGCCGGACCAGCCCCATAATGTCATGCCAGCCAGGCGGCGGCGGGTCTTGCAGGAAGCGCGCGAAATCCTCGGCGCCCGCGCGGATCGCCAAATCGTAGCTCGGCATTAGGGTAGGGGCAGGGTTGGCCGAGATCAGCACCCCCTTATGGATGGCAAGAATCCAGGCGGCATCACCGACGCTGAAGAATACATCCGCCGTCAGGTCACGCCCCCAGCGCGCCAGGCCCGGCGCGGCGGCGGCGCGGGCGGGCAAAGCCGCGATATTCATGATGAAACCCCTGCAACCGGCCCTGCCATGGCATCCTCCCCCAATTGGCAGGCGAGAGGTTAGGAAAGGCCGCGCCAGCGCGCAAACCCCCATGACCAGGCGCGCCGGTTGCGCTACACTGTGCCGCAAAAGCAATAGGGTTTCCGCCGTGGTTCAGATCACCTCTCCGCAATTCAAGGAAAACGCCGCACGCGCCATGGGCGATGCCGGGCTGCAAAAGGCTTTGGGCAAGGCCAAGGGCGCCTTCCTGCAACGCCGCGGTGATGCCGTGGCACGCCTGCCGGAATTCGAACAGCTGCGAGAGATCGGGCGCGACATCAAGAACCACACCCTCGCCAATCTGGATTTCTACCTGGAAACCTATGCCGCCAATGTGGAGGCCGCCGGCGGCAAGGTGCATTGGTGCTCCACCGCGGAAGAAGCCCGCGCGACGGTTTTGGAAATTTGCCGCAATGCCGGCGCGAAGACCGTCACCAAGGGCAAATCCATGATCTCCGAGGAACTCGGGATCAATGACCATCTGGAAGCGCATGGGATTGAACCGGTCGAAACCGATCTTGGCGAATACATCATCCAGCTTCGGCGCGAACATCCGTCCCATATCATCGCGCCGGCCTTTCACCTGAACCGCGAGGATTGGGAGAAATCCTTCCGTGAAATGCACACAGACCTGCCCAAGGATCGTGTGTTCAGCGAAAGGCGCGATATCCTGACCGAAGCGCGAACAAAACTGCGTCATCGCTTCCTGGCCGCAGATGTCGGCATTACCGGTGCGAATTTCCTGATAGCGGAATCGGGCAGCAGCGTGATTGTCACGAATGAAGGCAATGGAGACCTGACGCAAACCTTGCCGCGTGTGCATATCGCGCTGGCGAGCATCGAGAAAATGGTGCCGACGCTGAATGATGCCTGTGCTTTGCTGCGGCTTTTGGCGCGCTCCGCCACGGGACAGGATTTTTCAGTCTATACCACTTTTTCCACCGGTGGTCGGCGGCCTGGCGATTTGGATGGGCCGGAAGAATATCATGTCGTGCTGATTGATAATGGCCGGTCCAATATGTTCGGCACGGAATTTCAGGAAATGCTGCGCTGCATCCGTTGCGCTGCCTGCATGAATCACTGTCCGGTTTATGGCGTCACGGGCGGGCATGCCTATGGCTGGGTCTATCCTGGCCCCATGGGCAGTGTGCTGACGCCAACGCTGATTGGCGTGGATAAGGCAGGGCATTTGCCCAATGCCTCGACATTTTGCGGGCGCTGCGAATCTGTCTGCCCGGTCAAGATTCCACTGCCGAAAATGATGCGCCATTGGCGTGAACGGGAGTTTGAACGGCATTTGTCGCCCGTTGCCGCGCGGCGCAATCTTGGGCTTTGGGCCTATGTGGCGCAGCGCCCGGCGCTGTATCGCATGGCAACCAAGCTTGCGATCGGTACACTTGGCTTACTGGCGCAGGGCAAGGGCGCGTTTCGATCCTTGCCATTGGCTGGCGGCTGGACTCAGGGGCGCGATTTGCCGGTGCCGGAAGGCGGCACCTTCATGGATCGCTACGCCAAAACCAAGCGCAATGGCGGGGCCTGAGCGATGAGCAAGGAAGCCATTCTCAACGCCATTCGCCGCGGCCTGAAGCGCGGGCCGCTGCCGGCGGATCAGCGCGCCATGCTGGAAGCGCGCATGATCGCGCGGCCCAGGCATTTGATCCCCGCGCGGTCGCGCGTGCCGCGCCCTGATCAGATCAAGCTTTTCATCGCCAATGTGGAAAAGGAATTCGGCACCGTCACGCGCGTGGCCGATGTGAAGGACATTCCCGGCGCGGTGGCGGAATATCTTTCGCAACAAAACCTCGCGCCACGCTTTGTCATGGCGCCGCATCCGGAATTGCAGGCGCTGCCCTGGTCTGATCGCGCCATGCTTGAGTTTGAAACACGCCGCGCCGAGGCAAGTGATCTGGTCTCCGTCCAGCATGGCTATGCCGGCATTGCGGAAACCGGCACGCTGATGCTGCCATCCGATCCCGCGCGACCCACCACGCTCAATCTGCTGGCGGAGACTGAAATTGTCGTGCTCCGCGCATCGCGCATCACCGGGCCATATGAGGATGCCTGGGATATGCTGCGCGCCGAGCGGCAAGACCCTGTTTCGGGCGGTTTCATGCCGCGCAATGTCATGCTGGTGACCGGCCCATCGCGCAGCGCGGATATTGAACAAACGCTTGAACTTGGCGCGCATGGGCCGCGGCGGCTGCATGTGATTGTGGTGGATGATGACCCCGCCGCACTGCCGGGATGAGCCTTTCGCGTCGCCGTGCCCGCGCGCTGAGTGCCGCGGACCGCGCCCTGTGGCAGGCCTATGTCGCGAGTGTGGAGCCACTCCCCGGTCGTGCGCTGCCGCCGCCTGAAGCGGCTGAGGCGCCGCCCGTCATAACCGCGCCGCAGACAATCCTTCCGGTGCAGTCCGCTGCACCCCAAGCCTGGCAACCACCGCCCATTCAGGTGAATATCACGCCCGCAGGCTTGGATGACAAGCGTTGGCGCGCCTTGCGCAAAGGCCGCATGAAGCCGGAACGCACGATTGATTTGCATGGCCGCCGCGCGCAGGAAGCGCATGATGCGGTGCGTGGTTTCTTGCAGGATGCTTTCGCCGATGGGTTGCGCTGTGTGGCCGTGATCACTGGCCGAGGTTCATCGCCGGAAGGTGGTGTGCTGCGCCGCGAATTGCCGCATTGGCTGAATGCGCCGGATATGCGGCGCCTGTTGCTGGCGGCAGCGCATCCGCATGCGGCGAATACCGGTGCGGTGCATCTGATGTTGCGGCGGCGCAAATGACCCCCTTCGGCGCCAGGCTGCGCGCATTGCGCGCCGAACGCGGTGTGGCGCTAAAGGACCTTGCCGCGGCCTTGCAGGTTTCTGCCGCTTATCTCTCAGCGCTGGAACATGGGCGGCGGGGCCAACCCTCACCTGGGCTTGTGCATCAGGTTAATGAATTCTTCGGCCTGATCTGGGATGAGGCAGAGGAATTGGCGCGGCTGGCGCGGCAATCCCATCCGCGCGTTGTCCTCGAAACCGGCGGCCTTTCGCCCGAAGCAACGGCGCTGGCCAATCGCCTCGCGCGGGATTTTCGCAGGCTGACGCCGGATGCGATCACGGCGATTGAAGCGGCCTTGGACAAGCTACCAAAGGAAAGACGTTGATGCCGATGCAAGCGATATCGGCGGGGCTATTGGCGGGGATAGTGGGTTTTGCCTCAACTTTTGCCGTGGTCCTGCAAGGTTTTGTGGCGATGGGCGCTAGCCCTTCCCAGGCGGCATCGGGGCTGATGGCGGTTTCCATCGCCATGGGGCTTTGCGGCATTTTGCTGTCACTTTGGAAGCGCCTGCCGATCAGCTGCGCCTGGTCCACGCCAGGTGCGGCGCTGATGGCGGCATCCATCATGCCGGCGGGTGGCTTTGCGGAAGCGGTGGGCGCTTTCATCATCTGCGCCTTGTTGCTGATTCTGGCAGGCTTGTGGAAACCCTTGGGGCGGGCGGTGGCGGCGATTCCAGCCTCACTCGCCAATGCCATGCTGGCGGGGATTTTGTTTGGCTTGTGCTTGGCACCGGTGCGCGCGGTGGCGGAAGCGCCCGTCGCCGCACTCACCATCATCGCGGCCTGGATCATTGCCGGGCGTTGGCACAAGCTGGCGGCGGTGCCGGCGGCGGTAATTGTCGCGGGCGTGATCATCGCGTTTCAGGCACCATTGCCTCAGGGCAATTGGGCGCCGAGCCCGGAATGGGTGACGCCAGTATTCTCCGTGACCGCCGTCACTGGCCTCGCGCTGCCGCTTTTCATCGTGACCATGGCGTCACAGAATATTCCAGGTATCGCGGTGCTGAGCGCAAACAACTACCGCCCCAATCCAGGGCCGCTTTTTTCCATCACGGGAATCTTCAGCCTTTTTGCAGCACCCTTCGGGGGACACGCGGTGAACCTCGCCGCCATCACGGCTGCGATGTGTGCAGGTGATGGCGCCGGGCCTGATCCGGCGCGGCGCTGGCCTGCGGCTGTCACGGCCGGCCTGGTTTACACGGCGTGCGGCCTGGCCGCCGGCATGGCGAGTGGCTTGGTCGCTGTCGCACCCCCAATCCTGATCGAAGCCGTTGCTGGCCTGGCCTTACTGGGTTCCTTTGCCGGCGCGCTGATGGGCGCGGTGCGCGAAGACAAGGATCGCGAAGCGGCGGTGATCTGCTTCCTGATCGCTGCATCGGGGGTCGCTTTTCTGGGTATTGGTGGCGCGTTTTGGGGCTTGCTCGCCGGTGGCGGCATGCTCGCGCTATCGCGCTGGAAGCGTTAACGCGCAGGCATTTTGCGCGCCAGGAATTCCGGCACGCGGCGCAAGGCATCTTCCCGAGCAGCGGGATGTGTCCCGATGGTGGCCGTGCCACTGCTTGTCGCGCCAACACCACGCAGCACACGTTGCGGCGTATCAGGCGCGTCGAAATCATGATGCGCGCCGGGATAGGTATGCGCTTCCAAACGCGCGCCCGTGCGTGCTGCGAGAGTCACGCAGGGTGGCGCAGGCGTCCAATCATCCGCCTCACCTACCAGCAACAGGATGGGTGCGACAGGTTGCCAGGGATCGCGCCGTTCTGACAGCGTGCGGCAGCCGGGATAGAACGCGATACCAGCGGCGAAATCGTGCCGCAGCCCTGCGGGTCGCGCGCGATTGTCGCGCGACAGTGTCCAAAGCACCGTACCACCGCCATTGGACCAGCCCATCAGCGCAATGCGATCCGACCGCACATCCGGGCGCGCTTGCAGAAAAAGCAGCGCGGCATAGGCATCGCGCGCGCGTTCCACACTCACGCGAATGCGGCGATCACCACCTTGGCCGCATAGGCTGCCTTCATTGCGCGGCGTCAGGCTATCCACCTGCAACACCAGATAACCAAGCTGCGAGAGGCGCCGCGCCCAATCCGTATCACGCGCGAAGGGTTGGCCTGAACGTGTGGTCATGCCCGCGCAGCCATGCATCAGCACAACCGCGGCATGCGGCCCGCGCCCTGCGGGCTGCCACAGCACCGCATTCAGCGCGGCTGGCCCATTCACCGCCTGTTCGCCGGGATGCGCGGGAATGGTGATGGCTTGCGGTTGCGCCAAAGCCGGCGCGGCAGCAAGAGAGAGCCATAGGATCAGAAGGCGCCACATGACAGCATCAAAGATGATGATGCATGGCGCCGTCAATCCAGGCGTTTTGACGCTGCACCAGAGATAATGAGAGGATGCTTGGGTATAGTCTCGGTTGCCATCATCCTGTCAGGACTTCCCCATGAAGCTTCGAGTTTTTCTTACCCATACCCCTGAAATGTTCGAAGGCTATTACGGCCCGCGCGCCCTTGCGGCCTTGGCTGAGCACGCTGAGGTCATTCGCAACCCCGGCACCAGCGTGCTGACCGGCGCTGCCTTGGCGGAAGCGGCGCGCGGCTGCCATGCCATTGTCGCGGATCGCGCAACACCGGGGCTTACCGAAACTTTTGCCGCCATGCCGGAACTTTTGGCCTTTCTCCGCGTGGCAGTGGATATCTCTACCATCAATGTGCCCGCTGCCAGCGCGGCGGGCGTATTGGTAACGCGCGCCACCCCTGGTTTTGTGGATGCGGTGCTGGAATTGGCGCTGGGCTTCATGGTGGATTTGGCGCGTGATGTCAGCGTTATGGTCGGTACCTATCGCGCCGGCGGCCTGCCGCAAGGGCGCATGGGCTTGCAGCTTTCCGCGGCGCGGCTTGGCATAATTGGTTATGGGCGCATCGGTCAGCGCCTTGCCGAAGTGGCGCTAGCGCTCGGCATGCGCGTTGCGGTCGCGGATCCTTTCGCCAAGGTCACTGATCCACGCATTACCCAGGCGACGTTCACAGAAGTACTGGAAGATTCGGATATCGTGGTTTGCCTCGCGATTTCGGATGCCTCCACCGAGCATCTATTCAATGCCGCTGCTTTTGCTGCCATGAAAGCCGGCGCGCGCTTCATCAATCTTTCGCGCGGCGAATTGGTGGATGAAGCGGCATTGATCGCGGCACTTGAAGCAAAGCATCTCGCCGGTGCTGCGATGGATGTGGGCAGCGCGCCGGATCAAAGACCAAACCCAGCGCTGGCGGCGCGCGCCGATGTGGTGGCAACGCCGCATATCGGCGGCATGACGCCAGAGGCGATGGAACATCAGGCCATGGATACGGTGCGCCAAATCGCGGCCCTTGAGCGTGGGGAAATGCCGGAAGGCGCAGTCAATGCCGATGCGGCGTCCAGGCTAAAGGCGTTTCTGGCGCGCGCCTGACAATCCTTGCAGCGTCACCCCACTGGCCGCATCTCAAAATCCGCCTTGCTTGCGGCGCAATCGGGGCAGGTCCAATCTTCCGGCACATCCGCCCAGCGCGTACCGGGTGCGATGCCTTCTTCCGGCGCGCCTTTCGCCTCATCATAAAGGAAGCCACACAGCGCGCATTCCCATATCTGAAACGCGGCTTCGTTCATCGCGCGATCAATCCAGCTTCACATTGTTTTCGCGCACCGCATTGCCCCATTTGACATATTCGCTGCGCATGAAAGCCAGGAAATCATCCGGCGTGCTGGTCATGACTTGTGCGCCAAGGCCCGAAAGCCTTTCCCGCGTTGCCGGTTCCGCCAGGATGCGGTGCAATTCGCGATTGAGCCTTTCAACAATCGGCCGTGGCGTGCCGGCTGGCGCCACCAGGCCAAGCCAGGCGGCGGCGTCAAATCCCGTCAGGCCCGATTCAGCAAGGCTTGGCAAGTCAGGCTGCAAGGCGGTGCGCTGCGCGGTTGTCACGGCAAGCGCACGCACGCGGCCTTCGCGAATATGCGGCAGGGCGAAAACCTCGGTATCAATCATCATGTCAATGCGCCCGGCCAGCAGATCGGTCAGCGCCGGTGCGCCACCGCGATAGGGCACATGCGTCAATTCAAGCCCGCCCGCCGCGCGCGCGAACATCATGGTGATCAGATGCGATGTCGTACCATTGCCGGATGTCGCATAGGTAAGCTGCCCAGGGCGTGCCTTGGCCAGCGCAATCAGCTCCGCCACATTGCGCGCCGCGACATTGGGATTGACGAAGACCACAAAGGGAAGATTGGCGACCAGGCTGATCGGTGCGAAATCCCGCCGCGGATCATAGCCGACATTGGCGTAAAGATTGGGGTTGGTCGCGAGCGGCGCCGTCGCGCTCAACAGCAGCGTATGCCCATCGGGTGCCGATTGCGCGGCCTGCGCGGCAGCCAGGCTCCCGCCCTGGCCTGGGCGATTGTCAATCAGCATGGACCAGCCAGGATTTTCCGTAAGCCGTTCAGCCAGCAGGCGCGCAATCACATCCGTCGCCTGGCCGGGCGGGAAGCCCACCAGAATGCGGATCGGCCGATTGGGCCATTCCTGCGCCTGGGCTGCGGGCAGCGGTGCTGCCAATCCCAACAACAATGCCGACAGCGCGAAAAAGACACGGCGATGGCCCCGGAATACCCGCATTTTCTTCCCTCCCTAACCCGGCGCCTTGCTTTGTGGCGCCTTTCAGATGCTAGACTATGGCGGCATTCCGCCGGCCTCCGCAACAGGCCGGGCAGGATTGGCAGGAAGCGGGAGTAGCGGCGGATGATTTACGCAAATGCCTTGGCCCTGGCGGCGCCCACACGTTTCGCGCGCAATGCGCCGGGCGGTGGGCGCATTTGGCGGACGGATTATTTCGGCCCGCCGCCATCGCCGAAATCCTCCAATTCCGTTGACCCGAACGCGATGAATGCCGAGGTCTTCACACCCCCTGCGCCGGGTGAAATCAGGCCGCCGCAAGCTTTCCTCGTGGAACAGGAACCGAATGCCATTGTGCATCCGCATTTCCATTTCGTGGATCAGTTCCAGGTGGTGGTGGATGGTGGCGGGCGCATTGGCCGGCATGATGTTGGGCCGATCATGGCGCATTTCGCTGGCGCCTGCACGGGATACGGGCCGATCACGCCCGGTGATGGCGGGCTGAAATACTTCACGCTGCGCGCCAGCGCGGATAGCACCGGCGCGCATTTTCTGCCGGCAGCGCGGGAACGCATGGTGAAGGGCCCGAAGCGCTATGTGCTCGCCGATCCCATTCTGCCAAGCAGCGCCGCAGCACTCGCCGCGCGGCGTGACGCCGTATCAGAAACCGTGCTGGCCGAAGAGGATGGGCTTGGCATTTTCATGCTGCGCATTCCGCCCAATGGCCGCATCACCGCGCCCGATCCCGCCACCGGTGCGGGGCAATCCATGATTGTCGCAGCCGGCAGCATTCTCCATGAAGGCAAGACGCTTGATCGCCTGGCCGCGCTTTTCGTCAGCGCAGATGAAAAGGCGCTGGACATCACCGCGGGTGCTGCAGGTGGTGAGGTTCTGGTGCTGCAATATCCGCGCAGCACTCATTGATGCCGGAGAAAATCCCGCAGCCAGCCAAGGACTTCTTCCGGCGCTTCCTCGGCCAAATAATGCCCTGATGCCACGGCACCGCCGGTCACGGGGCCGGCGGCGTAATCGCGCCAAATGGCCAACGCATCGTACCATTTGGGGATGCTGCCCTTGGCGCCCCAAAGCGCCAGAAGCGGGCAGGTAATTTTCTGCCCCGCCGCGCGGGAAGCACGGTCATGGTCCAGATCAATCGTGGTAGCGGCGCGGTAATCCTCACAAATCGCCGCGACCGTGCCGGGCAGATGCAAGGCGGCCAGATAATCCGCACGCGCTTCGGGATGAAAGAAGGATTTGTCCTTGGGTTCGCGCGATGTGTGCAGGTCAAACCAATCTTCGATATCGCGCAGGATCATGCGTTCCGGCCGATCATGCGGCTGCGCCAGCCAGAACCAGTGATAATAGCCAAGGCCAAAGGCCATGTCGGCGCGTTCGAAATGTTCAAGTGTTGGGATGATATCAAGCACGCAAAGCCGTTCCACCGCATCCGGCGTATCGAGCGCGAGGCGATGCGCCACACGCGCGCCGCGATCATGCGCCACAATCTGAAAGCGCGGAAAGCCAAGCCCTGCCATCAGCGCCACCATATCGGCGGCCATTTCGCGTTTGGCATAGGGCGCGTGATCGGCGCTGACAGCGGGTTTGGATGAAAACCCATAGCCGCGCAGATCAGGCGCAATCACGGTGAAGTCGCGCGCCAGAATGGGCGCCACGCGGTGCCACATGGCATGCGTTTGCGGATTGCCATGCAGCAGCAAAAGCGGCGGGCCGGAACCCGCGCGGCGGAACCTGAGGCTCTGCCCATTGGCTTCACGTGTTTCCAGCGTGAAGCCTTCGAAAAACGCCATTTCAGCCGCCGCGGCGCGCGCCACTTGGTCGGCCGGCGTCAAAGCCAAGGAAGCCTGCTTCAAGCCGCGCTGCACCACCATCATTGGCGAAAAGCCTTGGCTTGACTGAAACACTCGGCGCGCGCGCGCCCTGCGCCGCAGCTTGGCGTGAAAGGCGCAGCGCTTCCTGCTGCGCGGCACGTTCGGCGCGTTCCTGCTCGGCGCGGGCTGCGGCAGCGCTGCGCGCACTCGTTGGGCCGGAACTGCCGGCCATGCCGCGTGCGGAAAGCAGATAGAACAGGATATCATTGCGCCCCTGATCCACCGCCCAATCCACCGGCGTCAGGCCGAGCGCATTGCGCCCATTCAAATCAGCCCCGCGATTGACCGCATCGCGTGCTGCCGCCAGATCACCACGCGTGATCGCGTCAAACAGCGCCGGTGTCGGCGAAAGATTGGCGCTCTCATCCGCCGGAATGGGCTCTGGCGCGCGGCGCGCGGCAAGCCCTGGCAGGGCGGGCGGCGGTGCGGGCCGAGCGCCAGGCTGTGGTGGCGGTGCGGCGAATTGCGCAGCAGCGGGCGCGATCTCAGTGACCAGCAGGGCGATCACCGCCAAAGGGAGCAGGCGAGAGGGTCTTCTCATGGCCTTATTCTAGCCCCGCAAGGCTTCCACCGCCAGCTTTACCCCCAAGGGCCGCGCCGTGCCGGTGGCGGCTTGGCAATGGGCGGGACGGAGCCTGCACCCCAGGCACCACGCCCCGGTAGCGCCCCCATGCTGGCAGCCAGTTTTTCCAGCGCCGCCACGCGGTTATCCGTGCGCGGATGGGTCGAGAAAAGATTATCCATCCGCGCGCCCGATAGCGGGTTGATGATGAACATATGCGCGGTTGCCGGATTGGCCTCGGCCCGCTGATTCACGCGCTGATGGGCGTAATATTCCAGCTTCCGCAGCGCACCCGCCAGAGCCATGGGTTGGCCGCAAATCTCCGCACCCGCCTTATCGGCCTCATATTCGCGTGAACGGCTGATCGCCATTTGCACAATGGCGGCGGCCATGGGCGCCAGGATCACCATCAGCAATAGCCCAATCGGGCCGAAGGGGTTCTGCCGATCCCGCCCACGGCCAAACAGCATGCCAAACTGCGCAAGCGCCGAAATCGCGCCCGCAATGCTGGCCGTGACGGTCATTACCAGCGTGTCGCGGTTCTTGATATGCGCCAATTCATGCGCAATCACGCCCGCCACCTCCTCCTCAGAAAGCATGTCCAAAAGGCCGGTATTCACGGCAACTGCGGCGTTTTGCGGGTTGCGCCCGGTGGCGAAGGCATTGGGCTGTTCTTCGTGAATGACATAAAGCGCCGGCATGGGCAGACCGGCATTGGCGGCAAGCTTGGCGGTCATGTCATAAAGCCGCGGCGCTTCCTGCGGGCTGATGGGCTGGGCATTATGCATCCGCAGCACCATCTTATCGCTGTTCCACCAGGAAAAGAGGTTCATGCCCCCGGCGAAAAGCAGCGCCATGATCATGCCCTGCTCCCCCCCGATCATCAGGCCGATCACGCCAAATAGCGCGGTCAGCGCGGCCAGCAGGATGACAGTGCGGGTATAGCCGGCCATGAAGCGCCCTTTCTTTTCCCTCGATCAACCACGTTAAAGATGCCAGGCCCTTTTGTCATGACCGAGAAACCCGCGCCCGAAACCCCGGCAACCCCAGCGCCGCCACCCGCCAAGGCACCGCCCGCCAAGCCCAAGGAAATCGGTGGCCCAAAGGGCCCGGAACCGACCCGCTTTGGCGATTGGGAACAGAAGGGGCGTGTGAGCGATTTCTGACCTCACCCGCCCGCTTCATGTCACTTCGATGAACTGGCGCCCAAGCGCTTGAAAGCCAGACCCGCCCGGGCCAATTCCTGCGCGTGCAGCCGGGCGGGCGCGAATCCGCCGGCGCCATTGGGGCGTTTTCCCGTGCACCCAGGTTGACGGGATACGCTCTAAACCTTTGTTTGGTCGCATTTTCCGAGCCGCCAAGTGAAACCACTCGGCTTGAAAATGCTTACATGTCGGGAGAAGGATTTCACAATGACGGATGAGGAAAAGCGGATCATCACCGCTTTTGTTGAGCGGATGAGCGGCAATGCGGCGGTCGCCGGCGCGCCCTCAGGCCCCTGGGGCGCAAGCTCGGCGCAAAAGCCGAACCTGCCGCCGATGGATCCGGAGGCTGATCGCCTGATCGCGGAGCTTTTCACGCGCTATCCGGAAGCGCGCTATCGCATCACGCAAGCTGCTTTTGCGCAGGAAGCGGCGTTGATCGAAGCCAATAACCGCATGCAGCAATTGGAATGGGAAGCGGAAGCCGCGCGCCGTGAAGGCCAGGCCCAGAAGGGCGGCATGCTTGGCGGCTTGTTCGGCGGCAATCGCCCGGCCCCCATGCCGCCGCGCCCGCAGCCCTATTACCCGCCCGGACATAACCCACAGGCGCTGCAACAGCGCCCGGGTGGCGGCTTCCTTGGCACCGCGCTTGCCACCGCGGCCGGTGTCGCGGGCGGCATCATGCTTGGCAATATGCTGATGAGCGCGCTTGGCAGCGGCGGCGCGGCTGAGGCAGCCTCTGCCGGCGGCTTCGCGCAGGAAGCGGTGCCTTCAGCCTCTCCCTGGGGTGGCGATGCGCAGCCTGATGCGACTGCCGATTACGGCAATGACGCCAGCGCCGATTGGGGCGAAGAGGAAATCTAAAAATCAGGAAGGCCCGCGAGACAATCGCGGGCCTTACCCTTTCGCCTCAGCGCGAATCTCCGACAGCGCCGCGATGGTCGCGCGGATATCATCTTCGCTGTGTTCGCTTGACAGAAAAAACCGCAACCGCGCCGCCTTTTCCGCAACTGCCGGATAGATGATCGGCTGCACATTGATGCCGCGCGCCAACAGCTTTTGCGAATAGCGTGCCGCCGCAATCGAAGACCCCAGGATCAGGGGAATGATGGCATGCGGCGTGGCCGATCCCGTATCGAAGCCGGCGTCGCGCGCAAGCTCAAGAAAAAGCGATGCATTGGCCTGCAGCCGCGCTACGCGTTCCGGTTCCGCATGCAGAATCTTGAGGCTCTCGGTCGCCGCCGCAGCCAGGGCAGGTGCCAGGCCCACGGAATAGACAAAGCCCGGCGCGGAATGGCGCAGCCATTCAATCAGGCTGGCATTGCCCGCAATATAGCCGCCGCAGCCCGACAGCGTCTTGGAAAGCGTGCCCATCCAGATATCAACCTCATTCGGGTCAATACCGAAATGCTCATGCACGCCATGGCCGCGCGCGCCAACCACGCCAAGCGCATGCGCCTCATCCACCATCAGCCAGGCATCATGGTGGCGCGCAATCTCAATGAAGCGCGGCAAATCGGGGATGTCACCATCCATCGAGTAATGACCCTCAATCACCAGAAGCGCCCGCCTTGCGCCGCGCCGCGCATCGGCCAGCGCGGTCTCTGCCGCGCGCCAATCATTATGCGCGAAGGAAACCCGCTTGGCACCGGAAAGCCGCGCCCCTTCCGTGCAGGAATTATGGATCGCCGCATCATGCACAATCAGATCGCGCGGCCCCATCATATGCCCGATCACCGTCACATTGGTGGCGTGGCCTGAAACAAACACGATCGCTGCCGGTGCCCGATAATGCGCGGCAAGCGCTGCTTCCAATGCGCCATGAACCGGTCTTTCGCCGGATACCATCCGCGATGCAGACGCCGAGACACCATGCCGATCTATGGCGGCCTTCGCCGCGGCCTGCACGCGCGGATCGCCATTCAGGCCAAGGTAGTTATAGGACCCGAAATTGATCACCGCACGCCCGGCAATGACACTATGGGCGGAAGCAATGCCTTCATGGGCGCGGAAGAAGGGATTTTCCAGTTCAAGACTGGCCGCCGCATCACGGATCAACGCCATTTCCCGCTGGCCGGGCAATTCGCGAAAACCGCGCGGCGCTTCCACCGCAGGCGCGTCATCACGCCTGCGCGTCAGCCGCGCCAATAGTGCCGCCCGCGCGGTTGCAGAAAGGCCAAATCCGCTATTCATGCGCCACTACCGGTTCATGGGTTTCGATCAGGGCTTCAACGGTTGCGATATCCGCATCCTCCTTGAACAATACACTCGCCACGCGCTGCACCAGGATCGCGAGTGTCAAATCCTCGGTCACTGCCGTCAATGGCACGCTGATGCCAAGCCG
The DNA here is from genome assembly GCA_020249865.1 of Roseomonas sp. Lineage (GTDB taxonomy): Bacteria > Pseudomonadota > Alphaproteobacteria > Acetobacterales > Acetobacteraceae > Neoroseomonas. The sequence continues at coordinate 34,539 of JADCEV010000044.1, forward strand.
GCGTTCCAGCGCCATGCGCAATTCGATGCCGCCCAATGAATCAAGCCCAAGCCCCGGCAATGGCTGATCCACGCGCACCGCTTCCGGCGGCAGGCGCAGAATGCGCGCCATTTCTTCCCGCGCGAGTGCCAGCAATTCAGCGCGCGCCGCCTCTGGCGCCAGGGTCAGCAGGCGCGCCCGCAAGGCAGCGCCATCGGTATCACGCGCGGTCATTTGGCTGCCGAGTGCGGTGAAGGCGGGCTCGGCCAGGATCGGTAGGGCGGCCTGCATGCCTGCCCAATTCATGCGCGCGAAATGGATCACGGGCGCGCCGGCGCCAATCAGCGCGGGCAGGGCGCTCAGTGCTTCCTGCGCGGCCATGGGTTTGGCGCCGCTCAGGCGTTCCAGCTTTTCCGCCGCCGCTGCCGCACGCGTCAGCACGCCAGCATCCGAAATCGGGCCCCATCCAACCGCGAGCGCAGGTTTGCCCTGAGCGTGGCGACGGCGCGCAAGGCCTTCCAAGGCAGCATTGGCGGCAACGTAATTGGCCTGGCCCGGATTGCCGAAAACCGTTGTGGCTGAGGAAAAAAGCAAAAACAAATGCAGCGGATCAGCCGCGGTCAGCGCTTCCAGGGCTTCGGCGGCCAGAAGCTTTGGCGCCAGCACGCGCGCGAAACGCGCCTGATCCTGCCGCGCCGCGGCACCATCGGCGAAAACGGCGGCCGCCTGCACCACACCGCGAATGGGCGCGCCTTCTGCGCGCAGTGCCGCCAGCACAGCGCCAAGCGCGGCGCGGTCTGTCGCATCACAGGCATGCGCGCTGGCGCGTGCGCCAAGTGCCGCCAGGATGCGCAGTGATGCATCCATCCCCGGCGTTGCAGCACCACGGCGCGAAACCAGCGCAATCCGCGTGGCCCCTGCTGCCGCCAGCCATTTGGCGCATTCGAGCCCAAAACCTTGCGTACCGCCCAGCACCACATAGCAGCCGGCCTCATCCGGCTCCCATGGCGCATTGCCAGAAGAAGTTTCCACAGGCGGGGCAATGACAAGCTTGCCGATATGGGAAGAAGCCTGAAGCTGGCGGAAAGCTGCCTCCGTCTCCTCGGCCGGGAAGGCGCGAAAGGGCAGGGGCAGCAGCGTGCCATCGGCAAGCCGCGCGGCAATATCGCGCAGCAGCGCTTCCGCGAGTGCCGGTCGCGCGCGCGGCAATGCATCCGCATCCACAGCAAAATAGCTGATATTGCGCCGGAAGGCGCCAAGTCCGGTGCGTCGGCCTTCAGCAAAATCGCGCTTGCCCAATTCGATGAAACGCCCAAAGGGCGCCAGCAGTGCCAGGCTTCTTTCCATCGCCACACCGGCAAGCGAATTAAGCACCACATCCACGCCATCCGGCCAGGCCGCGCGTAGCGCATCGGCAAAGCCGGCATCACGGCTATCCAGTACCAGATCAGCGCCCAGCTGGCGCAGGAAAGCGCGCTTCTCCGGCGTTCCGGCCGTGGTCGCCACCAGGGCGCCTGAGGTCTTGGCAATTTGCAGCGCGGCCAAGCCAACGCCGCCGGCGCCACCATGGATCAGCACACGTTCACCAGGGCGGAGCCTTGCCAGGGTCTCGAGCGAATAGGCCGCCGTGATGAAGGCAACCGGAATGGTCGCCGCCGCTTCTGGCGTCATGCCCTGTGGCAGCGGTTGCAGCGCCTCGGCCCGAGTCAGCGCATGGGTCGCGAAAGCGGCGGGCGCAAAGCCGAAAACTTTTGTCCCCGGCGTCAGGCCAACCCCAGCGCCTGCTTCCTCCACCACCCCGGCGCATTCCATGCCAAGGCTCGGGCCGGCGAAGCCATCCATCAGCATATCTTCCGGCAATAGCCCCTGCGCCCACATCACATCACGGAAATTGAGACCCGTGGCGCAAATGCGCAGCCTCACCTCGCCCGGACCAGGCCTTGGGATCTCGCCCAGGTGCTTCCAAGCCAAGCTCGCCAATTGCCCCGGCTGTTCAATGGCAAGCCGGCTTGGGAAGGCCGGTGCCACGCTTGGTAGGCCTGGTCGAAAGAGCGGTTCAAAGCGCCCGGTTTCCGAAAGATGGACCTCTGGCGCATCCCCCGCCCATTTGGCCAAAAGCCGGGGCGCCAGTTCTTCCGGCGTCATGCCGGGCGCAACTGTCACGCGGCGCAGGCGCAGCCCTGGCATTTCATTGGCGAGCACCCGGCCAAGGCCAAGCAAGGCGGCAGCGCGCGCTGCCTCAGCCTCGGCCACCAGCATGACCCGCCGCGCCACGCCATCTGCGGCTGTGACAAGCGCGGTGATGGCCGCAAGCGCGGCGGCGGGTTCAGCCATGCCCGTGATCACCAGGATATCAGCGCCACGCAAGGCCCTTGGCGGCGGCACTTCATCCAGATCGAGGATTGTCGTCTCGCCCGATGCATTCCGTGCTGCGATAGCCCTTGCCAGCGCCATGGTCTTGGCATCGGCAAGGATCGCGCCCGGCGCGGTCGCCTCGTGATCCGGTTCGACCAATCGCGCTGGGGCCACCTGGGCAGAAATCAATATTGCCGGCCATGGTGGCGCGTCCAGCGCCATGATTTCCGCGCCTTCCCAGCCGGCCATCGCCAGCGCAGTGCGCCAGGATGATGCATCCGGCAGGGCGCCTTCCGGATCATCCCGCCACCAAGCCGGATCCTGACCCAAGACGAAATTCCAAACGGCGCCCGGTGCGGGTTCGGCCAGCAGCAGCGCCGCACCCGGCGCTGCCTGCAAAGCAAGCCCATCCAGCAGGCCCAATCCATCGCGGGTCAGCGCCGCAGGCGCCAAGCCCAGAATGACATCCGCCTTGTCTTCCGGCGATGGCGCGGCCTTCAGACTCTCCCAAGCGTCCCAGGTGAGCGCAATCGCCTCCGGCACCGCACCAGCGGCGCCGGCCTTTGCCGCGCCAATCGCGCGGTAATGAATACGCCGCCCGCTTGCGCCCAAAACGGCCAAGGCGCCACGCGTCAAGGCGCCCCCGGCGCCAAGCTCCAAAACCCGGAGCGGCCGATCCTTGGGCCAGGCTTCTGCCAGAACGCGCAGTCCAGCCAAAAGCGGTTCGGTCAGGGCGAGAATGGCGCCCCCGAAGGCTGGGGGCGGCGCGACCGTAATCGCCTCACCACGCAATGCGGGCACCATTTGCTCTCCAGCCCGCGCGAGCCAGGCAAGGTCAAGTGCCAGACCGGGTTGTTCGGCCAGAACTTCGCGCCAGATCGCTTCGGCGGGTGGCAAGGGCTGATCCTCGATGATGCGCCAACCCTCGGCTGCGGGTTCCGCCGCACCCGCTGCCGCAAGAATACGCCAAGCTGCGGTGCGATAAGGGCTGGGTGGCGCCGGCGCATCACGCAAGGCGGGCAGCGCCAAAGCGGCCAGATAGGCTTCCAGCAACAGCGTGGCCTCTGTCAGCGGCGCTGCCTGATCCTGGCTGCGAATGGCCGCAATGATCGCCGCCCATTCGAGAGGCCTTGGCTGACCGGGCAGCGGCCTGAGGCTCGGCACCGGATCAAGCCGGAAGGCCAGGCTTTCCAGCTTTTCCTGGCCCGGGCGCGGCATGCGCTGAAACCAGATATCCTCAAGCGTCGCAATCACCTCGCCACTGGCATCGCGCAGCGTGAGGCTGGCCGCGAAAAGCCTTGCGCCGCGTCGGCCGGGGAAGATTTCCGCCGTGGCAATGGGCTTGGCATCACGCCGCGCACAAAGCCTGCCGATGCGCACGGGAAAAATGGCTTCGTCAGCACCCAAGCCCTGACCGAGCATGAAGGCGAAAAGCCCCTGCAAGGCACCATCCAACAGCGCAGGATGCAGCATGAAACCGGCATGATCCGGTGCCGCTTCGGGCAAAACAAGCTGCGCCAGCGCGGCCGCCCCGCTTTGATCCCGTGCCACGGCATGCAAGCTTTGAAAGGCCGGCCCGTAATCCAACCCATGGCGCGCGGCGAAGGTGATCACTTCAGAACCGGGGATCTGTCTTGCCCCCGCGAGCGCCAAGGCCGGCGCCTCCGGCATGCGCGGCAGGACCGCAAGGCGTGCGCGAGCGCAAAGGGTCGGTTCATCCTCCGCAAGGCGCGGGCGCGCTGCCAGGGTGAAGCCGCCTTCACCATCTGTCGCAAAGCGCAATTGCACCTGGCTTTCATCATTCAGGGTGACGGCGCGCAGAATGGCGAGGTCCTGAACCTCCAGCACGGGTGCTTCGGGATGGATCAGGGCGGCAGCGGCCAAGGCCGCTTCCGCCATGGCGGCGGCGGGCAGCACGGCTTCGTCGAATAATTTGTGATCGCCGAGCCAGGGCATCGCCTGCGTATCAAACCATTGTGTCCAAAACCCCGGCGCCGCGCCTTGGCGGAAGCCAAGCAGCGGGTGGTCATTATCGGGATCGGTCAGTCGCGCGCTTTCCAATGAGCGCTGAAACCAGATGGGCCGCCGCGCGAAGGGTGTGGCCGGCAGCTTGGCGCGTTCTGCCCTGCCCTTGAAGGCGGGTGCGCTGCGCGGATCGGCCCCCGATGCGATGGTGCGATCAGCGATGGCGGGGAAGGGATCGCCCGCCGCATCATTGCGCTTCAGGCTTGCAAGCACGGCGCCTTCCAGCGCCTCCGCCCGGAGGGTTTCACGCAGGTAATTCTGCAAGACAGGGGCCGGGCCGATTTCCAGGAAAAGCCGCGCCCCCTGGCGCGCTGCTTCGGCAATAGCCGCATGAAACCGCACGGGTTCGCGCAAATTGCGCCACCAATAAGCGCCCCCTGCTTCAACTCCTGGCAAGGACTTGCCAGTGACTGAAGAAATCATCGGGCAAGCACCCGGCCCGGTGCTGAGCCCTGCCAAATCCTGCAAGAGTCCCGCCCGCACCGGCTCCATGGCCGCGCTATGGAAGGCATAATCCAGATCAAGCGGGATCGCGACCATGTGCGCCGCCTCAGCCGCCTGGCAGAGCCGCCCAATCGCCGCCGCAGGCCCTGCGATGGTGAGCGCCGCCGGCGCATTGATGGCGGCGATTTCAAGCCCAGGCCCACATTCTTCCAGCAAAGGCGCGATGGCTTCTTGTGTGGCGCCAATCGCCGCCATGCGCCCGTGGCCTTTTGTTGCATGCTGGTGCCGGCTGCGCGCCACGATCAAGGCCGCCGCCTGATCAAGGGAGAGTATCCCCGCCGCTTGCGCCGCTGCCACTTCACCAACCGAATGGCCAATCACCAGATCGGGGCAAATGCCTTCCGCCTTCAGCGCCGCCAGCACACCCATCTGCACCGCGAAAAGCAAAGGCTGGGCAAGATCCGTCCCGGCAAGCGCTGTGTCGCTGACGCCCGCCTTGATCAGGGCGGCCGGGGAAACACCAAGCCTTGGGGCAAGTGCGGCATCGGCGGCCAGCACCGCACGCCGGAAGACCGCCGAGGCACGAAACGCCTCCCGCGCCATGCCGGCATGCTGCGCGCCATTGCCGCTGAAGACAAAGGCAATGCCACCACCGAGTGCGAAACCTTGCATTGCGCCGGCCTCACGCTCCCCCGCTGCCCAGGCGGCAAGCTGCCTGGAAAGTGCAGCGCCATCCGCCCCGCGCAGCACAAGCCGATGCGCCGCCAGGTCACGATGCCGCGCCTGACCGCGCGCAAGCGCAGCCGTCTGGACACCATTTGCGCCCACCAGAGCATCACGCCAGGCCGCCACCGAAAGCCGCAATGCCTCGGCAGAGCGTGCCGAGAGTATCAGCGGTGGGGCGGTCTTTGCCTTGGCGGCGTGCCCAATAGGCGCCACGGGCGCGCGGCCCAAAAGCGCCGCAGCATTGGTGCCACCGAAGCCGAAAGCATTGACGCCCATCACGGCATCATCGGCGATGGCGATGGCCTCGGTCACGCGCGGCACATTCAGGTTCAAATCCGCAAAATCAATCGCCGGATTGGGGTTTGTGAAATGCAGTGCGCGCGGGATGAAACCCTGTTCCAGCATGAGCATGGCCTTGAGCAGGCCAGCCATTCCGGCGCCCGCTTCCAGATGGCCGATATTCGCCTTGGCGGAGCCGATCGGCAGTGGCGCGCTGCGATGCCGCGCGATCGCCTGCCAAATTGCCCAGGCCTCGGCCGGGTCGCCTGCCTGGGTGCCGGTGCCATGCGCCTCAAACGCCATGAAGCGATCCGGGGCTACCGCCGTTTTTTCCAGCAGATTCTTCAGCAAAACCGCCTGCGCATCGCGATTGGGCAGTGAAATGCCAATGGTGCGCCCGGCTGTATTGCTGGCAGTGCCAAGCAGCAGCGCGCGGATCGGCTCCCCTGCCGCCTTCGCATCGGCCAGGCGGCGCAGGATGACAACACCCGCGCCTTCCGCGCGCACATAGCCATCCGCCGCCGCATCAAATACCTGGCAGCGCCCGCGGGATGAGAGCATGCCAGCGCGCGAAAAGCCGATGAAGGCATAGGGCGAAAGCAGCAGATTGACCCCGCCCACCACGGCAGCTTCCAGGCTTGGACCTTCCGCCAAGGCGCGTGCGGCGAGATGCAGCGCCACCAGCGAGGATGAGCAGGCGGTATCGATGGTCTGCGCGCCGCCGCGCAGGTCAAAGACATGGCCGATGCGATTGGACAGGATGGAAAGCGCATTGCCGGTCATCAGGAAGCGATCCGTCGCCGCCGGGTCCTGCAGCCTTATCTCAGCGAAATCGGTCGAAGACCCCCCGATGAAAACTGCGATATTGCGCCCGGCAAGGCTTTCGGGACGCAGCCCCGCATCCTCAAAAGCGTCGCGCGTGACTTCCAACAATAATCTTTGCTGCGGGTCGGTTTCAGTCACCTCACGCGGGGAAAGGCCGAAGGCTTCCGCGTCAAAACCCCGGATATCGCCAATTGTGCCGGCAGCAAAACTGTAACTGCGGCCCGCTTCGCCTGAGCGCGGGTGATACCAGCGCGCCTTCTGAAACCTGTCGTCAGGAACTTCGGTAACGGCATCCACACCGCGGCGCAGCATATCGGTATAGGCCGCGAGATCAGACGCGCCGGGTAGCCTTGCTGCAGCGCCAATAATGGCGATGGGGTCGGGGCCTTGTACCCCCTTGTTTTTGGATCGGCCCGGCATGGCTGCCTCAGGGGCCTGGTGCCAAGGGTGCGGGTATCCTTGCTTCGGCAACCCCATTGACAGCCTCGGCAGGATTGCGGGGCACTTTCCTTGCCTGGCCTGCATAGGCTATCTGCCGAAGCCAGGGTTCCACCAAGGCGAAATGCTGTTCCCAACTTGGTTGTTGCCAGAAGCCCATGCGTTCCAATTGGGCTTCGCGCATGCTGCTATCTGTCTCCATATAGTTCAGGATCAGGCGCCGCCAGCCAAGCCCATCAAGCGGGTCGAGAAATTCCGGCACATCCCCGCCAACTTCCCGCAGCGCCGGCAAGTCAGAACAAATGGCAGGCACGCCAAGCGCCAATGCTTCGGCGAGCGGCAGTCCATACCCCTCAGTAAAGGAGGGAAAAAGCAGCGCCCGCGCGCCTCGCAGCAGGCTTGCAACCGCCTTGTCGGGCAGGCCCTTGTATTCCCGCACAAGGCCTATCAATGCCGGGCAGCGATCCAGCATATCCACGATATTTTCATTTTCCCATCCGCGCTGCCCAATGAGCAGAAGCTTCGGCGCTTCAATGCCAAGGCGCTCTGCGAGAACACGCCAGGTGTTCAAAAGCAGCAGATGATTCTTGCGCGGTTCAATCGTGCCAATGCACACGAAGTAAGCGCCGGTAGGTACAGGATAATGCGGGTCAGGGATCGGCGTATCAAGCCCAAGCGGGGCACAAAGACGCGGCAGCTGCTGCGCGCCCCGCAGCAAATGAGGCGCCAAATCATCTTCTGTCGCCTCGGAATTGACAATGATGCCATCCGCCAAACCGGCGAAGGTTTCAATGCGGCGCAAGTGACGCCTGGCCCCGGCCGTAGAGGTGTATTCAGGGTAAGCCAGCGGAATGAGATCATGCACGAGAGGGGCGAATTTCACCCCTTTGCGCTTGAAGGCCGCGATCGGGCGCGGCCTATCAGCCAAGGTATGCGACACCAGCAGATAGACGCTTTCCTCCGGCGCCTTCAATGCGCGCGCCAAGTCCAGCGTGCCACGACCCAGCGCAAGCCTAAGCATCGCTTTACGTGCAAGCCGCGCGGCGGGCTTTGCAGCATCTTCCCAGCCCGGTGCACCAAGGCGACGCATTTCAAGCGCCAAAACGAATTCGGCCACCAGGGCGTGAGGCACCGCGCAGGCAGTGTCAAAGGGGCTTCTCAAAATGAAGGTCACGCGCTCAGGGTCTTGTTTTACCCAATGCCGCGCATAGGCAAGCTCCACCCGATCAATGCCAGTCGGCATGGAGCGCCAAGCCCCGATAACCAAGCGCGAGATGTCGAGGAAAACCCTCAAACGTCAACCCTTCCCGAGAGGTGGCCAGCCAAGCGATAGAACAACTTACTGAAATCGCCGGCAAACTTCAATTTGCGTGCAGACAAAAGCTCGAGCAGCGACAGGAAAACAAGGTTGAGCCGCCCAAGCAACTGCCTGCAAAGCCAATAGGCCTTGGCCAAAATTTGGATAAACGATGATCAAAACCCTGCCCTTGCTCCTCGGGCGGCAAGATGGTCTCATTTACCGGTGCGTAAGGATCCTGGCATGCCTATTTGGAGACGCCCCGCTACCCCCGAAACTATTGAATCTCGGCTGGCCAATAGCCTGCCAGGCGCGTTTGGCATCAGAATAGTTGAGGTTGGGCCAGATTTCCTGCGCGCAGAAATGCCGGTTGATCGGCGCCATGTGCAGCCTTACGGCATTTTACATGGCGGCGCCTCGGTCGTGCTGGCTGAAACGCTCGGCAGCATCGCCACCACCCTGACCCTGCCCGAGGGCCAAAATGCGGTGGGGCTGGAGGTGAATGCCAACCATGTCTCCGCCGTGCCGGAGGGCGAAACCGTGACGGCCCTATGCCGGCCCCTCCATCTTGGCCGGCGCACCCAGGTCTGGCAGACGGAAATCCATCGGCCCAATGGCAAGCTGGCCTGCGTATCGCGCCTGACCACCGCGGTGCTGGACCGCAAGACCGATTAGGCACAGCCTTCCTTCCGCACGGAACCCGCAGGGCCATGGCGCGATGCGGGAAAACAGGTCACGCTATGCTGTCTGCCACGCAATAGGCCGATGAGGTGGTGTGGAACGCAACCGCCTGCCGCACGCGCCAATTTTTGGATTGTTTTTGGAGATGTCATGACTGTGGATCATCTGATTGAACGACCAATCGCCGCAGCACCACGGGTGGCGATATGAAGCCCCGCGTTGCCGTGATTGGCACGGGGGGCACCATTTCCTCCATGGGCACAGGCCCGCTCGATATCCTGGATTATCTCGCCAATGGCACAGTCTTGGATGTGAATGGGCTGCTGGCGCGCATCCCCGAGGCAGCGCTGGTCGCGGATGTTGTGCCAGTGCCCTTCCGCGCCATTCCCTCCACGCAATTGGCCTGGCCGGAATGGAAGGAATTGCTTGGGCTTTGCCATAAGCTTGCCGCGGAAGACCCGAAGCTTGCCGGCATTGTCATTACCCATGGCACGGCAAGCCTTGAGGAAACCGCCTATTTCCTTTCGCTCACGCTGAAAATCGCGATTCCCGTGGTGCTGGTTGGCGCACAGCGCCCGGCATCAGCGCTTTCCGGCGATGGGCCGATGAATATCGTCAATGCCATTCGCGTGGCGGCTGATCCAGGCGCGCGGGGCTTGGGCGCGCTGGTGCTGCTGAATGATGAAATTCAGGCGGCGCGAGATGTGACGAAAACGTCCACGTTGCGCATGCAAACCTTCCGCACGGCGGATTTCGGCGCGCTGGGTCATGCCGATGGCGATATGATTGCCTGGTACCGCAAGCCCATCCGCAAGATCGCGCCTGATACGGAATTTGATGTGCGCGCGATGGATGCGCTGCCGCGCGTTGATATCGCCTATTGCTATGCCGGGGCGGATGGCGCGGCGATTGATGCCTTTGTTGCTGCCGGCGCCAAGGGTATTGTCACGGCGGGCTTTGCGCCTGGCTATATCACGCCCGCCATGGTGAAGGCGGGTGAAGCAGCGGTGGCAGCCGGGGTGAAGCTGGTGCTTTCCAGCCGCGCCGGATCGGGGCGCACTTTCCGCACGCAGCGCGGCGACAAATCGGGCTTCATCAGTGCCGATAACCTGACCCCGCAAAAGGCGCGCATCCTGCTTTCGCTTGCGCTCACCAAGGGGCTCGATGATGATGGCATCAGGCGGGTGTTTGCGACGTATTGAGTATGGCACAAAACAAAGTCGCTGGCCCTGAACGCGCCTGGGTGCGTCTGCCTTCGGGGCGGCGGCTTGATCTGCTTTCCCCCACCCCCTTCGATTGGACGGATGATGATCTGGCGACAGGGCTTGCCCGCACCTTTCGCTGGGGTGGGCATTCCATCTGGCCGGAACCGCTTTCCGTCGCGCAGCACGCGCTTTTCGTCCTGCAACTCCGCCGCCAGCGTACACGCCATTGGCTGACGCCGCCTGAGGAATTGCGCGAATTGCTGCATGATGCGGATGAGGGCTTGATCAATTTCGATTGCATCTCTCCGCTTAAGCCCTTTTTGGGGGAGCGTTTCGCGGCCTTGCAGGCAAGCCTTTCTGCGGTGGTGGCGTTGCGCTACCGCCTGCCGGCCTGGGGCGTGGAAGACAAGCGCGCGCACAAGGCCGCCGATATCGCGGCAGCGGCGGCCGAGGCTGTGCATGTTGCCGGCTGGACAGAGGCAGAGATGCGCGAGACGCTGGGCATCCGCGCTGCCGTTTTGGCGCGCGATCCCTTGGCCGCGCGTTATGGCGGGGAGGCCTGGCGCCCCTGGGCGCCTGCAGTTTCGGCGCAGCGTTTTTTGGCGGAACTGACGCAGTTGCAGGCGAAGGCGGGTTGAAACTACTCCCGCGGAATCCCCGCCTTTTCGATCACATCGTGCCATAGCGGCACTTCGCGCGCAATCCGTTGCGCCAGACCTTCCGGCCCGCGCGCATTCAGCGTGAAACCAGCACCAAGCAACCGATTGCGAGTCTCTGCCTCATTCAGTAACGCAATCGCCACTTGCGCGCAGCGATCCAGAATGGCCTGCGGCGTGCCGGCGGGCGCCAACAAGCCCTGGAAAGTTTCGGAAACAAAACCATCATAGCCAAGCTCAACCATCGTCGGCAGATCGGGCAAATCATGCCAGCGCCGCTCCCCGGTGATCGCCAAGGCGCGCAAGGTGCCAGCCTTGATCAGCGCATGCGCCGGCGGCAGCGCGGCCACACCAATCGGCGTCGTGCCGGCCAGCACCGCTTGCACCGCCTGCGCCGCGCTTTGATGCGTGACCTGCACCAATTCAATGCCGGTGCGCAGCCGCAGCAATTCCGCGGTCAGATGCGGCGTGGAACCAAGCCCTGGATTGGCGATATTGAGCCCGCCTGGCGTTGCCTTGGCGCGTGCGACAAGATCAGCAACTGAGGTGATGCCGCTATCGGGCCTGGTCAGGATGGTATTGGGCGAAGCCCCCAATTCCGTGATCGGCGCGAAATCCCGGGCGATGTCATAGCCAGGGTTGCGAAACAGTGTCGGGTTCACAACGAAACCGGTGGAAGTCACCAGCAGCGTATAGCCATCGGGTGCGCTGCGCGCCGCATGGGCAATGCCGACATTGCCGCTGGCGCCAGGGCGGTTTTCCACGACCACCGGCCGCCCAAGCGCCGAGGATAAGCCAGGTGCAATCACCCGCGCCATGACATCGGTGGGACCGCCAGGCCCGAAGGGCACCACCAGGCGAATGCTGCGCGATGGCCAGACATCAGCACTCTGCGCGCGGGCCAAAGCGGGTGCGGCCAGAAGCCCCAAAGCGGCCCGGCGCGTGAGACGCAAATCAACCATGGCGGCGATCTCCCCTTCTTGCCACGCTTGTTTTGTGGCTGTCGGGAAAGGCTGAAACCGGATCAGGCCCAGGTCAAGCGCGTTACTGAGTCACCCCGCCAAATGCCGCCGGCGAATGACACGTTGCGCCAGCCCATCCACTGGGCCGAACAGAACGGATATCGCCCAAGCCGCGCCTGCCATCAGCACAATCGCGGGGCCGCTTGGCAAATCCGCATGATAGGATAGCAGCAGCCCAATCATGCTCGCCACCACGGCAATGGCGGATGCCGCATAAACCATGCCGCTGATTTCCGCCGCCCAATGCCGCGCGGCAATGGCGGGCAGCATCATCAACCCAACCGCCATCAGCGTGCCCAAAGCCAAAAATGCCGAGAGCATGTTCAGCACCACCAGCGCCATGAACACCAAATGCCAAAACCCGCCACGCGCGCCAGTCGCCGCGGCGAAGGCCGGGTCAAAACATTCCAGCACCAAGGGCCGCCACCCGATCGCGAGCAGCACCAGCGTCAGCGTCGCCACACCCGCCATCAGCAGCAGCGCCGCATCATCCACGCCGAGCACGCTGCCGAACAGGATATGCTTCAAATCCCCGGCACCGCCGCCCATCGAAATCAGCGCCACACCAAGCCCCAGTGCCAGCAGGTAAAGTGCGGCCAATGTCGCATCTTCCCGCCCGCCGGTAATGCGCGCCAAGGCGCCGGCACCGACCGCGACCAATAGCCCCGCCACCAGGCCACCAAACCAAAGCGCCGGCACGGAAAGCCCCGCAATCAGGAAGGCCACCGCCACGCCCGGCAATGCCCCGTGGGAGAGTACATCAGCCGTCAGGCTCATCCGCCGCAGCATCAGGAAAACGCCAAGCGGCGGTGCTGCAATGGCAAGGGCGAGTGACCCCACCAGGGCGCGGCGCATGAAACCGAATTCGATAAAGGGGGCGAACAGCGCCTCAATCATGGAGGGTGCGCTTTATGCCGCGCGCTCACAAGCCTCAGCCTCTTCCGCCCAGCCCTCAGCCATTTGGCGCGCCTTGAGGCGATTGGCGGCGGAAAGCGCCTGTTCAGTCGGCCCCCAGGCGATCAGATCACGGGCGAGCAAAAGCGTTTCGGGGAATTCGCGCGCGACAAGATCAAGATCATGCAAGACCGCAATCACGGTGCGGCCTTCGCCATGCCATTGCCGGATCAGCCGCAGCAGATCGGCGGCGGTCTTTGCATCCACGGCATTGAAGGGCTCATCGAGCAACAGGATATCGGCATCCTGCACCAAAAGCCGCGCGAATAGCAGGCGCTGCATCTGGCCTGCGGAAAGGCTGCCCACCGGGCGCTTCGCCAGGCCCGCCAGCCCAACGGCGGCCAGCGCCTGGTCAACCCGCGCCTGTTCGCTGGCGGGCACGGCGCGGAAGGCGCCAATGCGCGGCCAAAGCCCCTGCATCACTACGTCGCGGCAGGCAATCGGAAAGGCGCGGTCCAGGGCCGCGAGTTGCGGAAGCAGCGCAATCCGCGCCGCACCTTCCTGCGCAATCCGCCCTGATTCCGGCTTTTGCAGCCCGGCCAAAGCGCGCAGCAGCGTGGATTTCCCCGCACCATTCGGCCCGACAATCGCCGTAAGGCTACCCGGCGCAAAGCGGCCCGAAACATGATGCACCGCCGGGCGGCGGCCATAGCAGACCGTGATGTCCGCCAGGGTCAAAGCTGCGGGGCTCATACCGCCAGCGCCCAGGCAACACCCGCCCAAAGCACCGCGGCAAGCAAGGCGGAAAGGCCAAGCCGCGCGGCAATGCCGGCAGAAAGTGCCAAGGGGTTCGGGAAGGACATGCGCGTTGATATAACATAACACTCAGCCCTGCCAAGCGGCACCGGCACGGGACAGGCGCCTTCAAGCAAAACCGGCTCAATTTTCGGCCATTTCCGGCAGGCTACGCCCTGCTTTCACGCATTCTTCGCCAAATCGTCATTGCGGCGCCATCAACCGCGCGCTAACCGACCCTCATGGAAGCTGTTTCGCGAAATCCGGAAGAGGCGCTGAAGCCGCGGCGCCAGATGCGGCTAAAACCGCTGAGCTTCAAACCCTTCATGCGCGGTGACGCCTGGGCCGATATCATGGAACCGCGCCCGCTGGGCGGGCGGTTGCGGGCCATTCGGCGCATCATCAGCGCCCTGATCTGGACCCTAATCGCCATTCCCATCCAGGCCGTGCTGATGCTGCTGCCGGGCCAGGCCAAGATCAGCTTTGCCTGCTTCTATCACCGGGTGCTGTGCTGGCTGATCGGCCTCAAGGTGCAGGTGGTGGGCCAGGTTTCCGACAAACCTGCCACGCTTTTCCTGCCCAATCATTCCTCCTGGCTTGATATCCTCGTGCTGGGATCCGTGCTGCGGGCGAGCTTCGTCTCGAAATCCGAAGTGGGCGAATGGCCCGTGGTCGGCATTATCGCCAAGCTGGGCCGGACGGTTTTTGTCAGCCGCCGCCGTACCTCAACCGTGATCCGCGAAGCCGACACCATGCGTGAAAGGCTGCAGGCCGGCGATAGCCTGATCCTATTCGCTGAGGGCACCAGCAATGACGGCACGCGGGTGCTGCCCTTCCGCTCCGCCTTTCTGGCCGCAGCCGCCGATGCCAAGGCAGTGCAGCCGGTCTCGCTCGTTTATGACCGCCTGGGCGGGTTGCCGGCCTGCCGGCGGGATCGGCCGCTTTTCGCCTGGTATGGCGATATGGACATCGCCTCTCATTTCTGGCGCATCGCGCGCCGGTCTGGGGCGCGGGCGACGGTGCTGATGCATGAGGTGGCGGACCCCGCCACGCTGCCGGATCGCAAGGCCCTGACCGCGGCGGTGAGTGATGTGGTCGCCGCCGGGGCGGCGCAACTGCGGCAAAATCGTCCCGCCACGCCGCTTGTTCTGAGCGGCCAGCGATAAGCCCTTGACCCGACGCGGGCGAAGACTCCAGGCTTGTTACATGATCCTTGGCTCCTTGATTCGCGCTTTCGGGTCTTGACGCGCTTGACCAGCGCAGCCGGCCTGCTCATTTCCCCCGTTTCGCCCTGTGCTGGGGCGACGGAGGCCCGGATTTCATGACTGAACGCCAAGGCACCCCCGCAAGGAAGCGGCTACTGATCCGCACCTGGGGCTGCCAGATGAATGTGTATGACAGCGCCCGCATGGCGGATGTGCTCGCACCCCTTGGCTATGCGCCGACGGAGGTGGCGGAGGAGGCCGATATGGTCATCCTCAATACCTGCCATATCCGCGAAAAGGCGACCGAAAAGGTGTTTTCTGACCTTGGTCGCCTCAGGGAAGCCAAGGCCGCGCGTGGGGGCGAGATGATCGTCGCCGTCGCTGGCTGTGTCGCGCAGGCGGAAGGGGCGGAAATCACCGCCCGTGCGCCCTGGGTGGATATTGTGCTGGGGCCGCAAAGCTATCATCGCCTGCCGGAGATGGTGGCGCGCGCCTCCCGCGCGGCAGGTGCCGTGATCGAAACCGAATTCCCGGTGGAGGGGAAATTCGATCATTTGCCCGAACAGGCGGCACCCCAGGGGGTGACCGCTTTCCTGACCGTGCAGGAAGGCTGCGACAAATTCTGTTCCTTCTGCGTGGTGCCCTATACGCGCGGCGCGGAATATTCGCGCCCGGCGGCGGCGGTGATTGCAGAAGCCAAGCGGCTGGTCTCGCTCGGTGCGCGGGAAATCACGCTGCTCGGCCAGAATGTGAATGCCTATCACGGCGAAGGGTCGGATGGCGCGACCTGGTCTCTGGCGCGGCTTTTGCTGGCCTTGGCGGAAATCCCCGGGCTTGATCGCTTGCGCTACACAACCTCCCACCCGCGCGACATGGGCGATGATCTGATCGCGGCGCATCGCGATATTCCCGCGCTGATGCCGTTTTTGCATCTGCCGGTGCAATCGGGGTCGGATCGCGTTTTGAAGATGATGAACCGCGGCCATACGGCGGCGGAATATCTTACCCTGATCGAAAAGCTGCGCGCGGCGCGGCCCGATCTGGCGCTGTCTTCCGATTTCATTGCCGGCCATCCGGGGGAGAGTGACGCGGATCATCGCGCGACGCTCAAGCTGATTGAGGATATCGGCTTCGCCTCAGCCTTTTCCTTCCGCTATTCCGCGCGGCCCGGCACGCCGGCGGCCGGCATGGCGGGGGCAGTGGATGAAGCGCTCGCGGATCAGCGGTTGCAGGAAATCCAGGCGCTGCTGCGCGATCAGCAATACCGCTTCAACCAAAGCCGCGCGGGCATGGAAATTCCCGTGCTGGTGACTGGCGCTGGCCGCCATCCGGGCCAAATGGCCGGGCGCTCACCCTGGTTGCAGCCAGTGCATTTCCCGGCCCCGGGTGACCTGACGGGCCAGATCGTGACGGTCCGTATCACCGCCACCAACCCCAATTCCCTTGGCGGGGAGCTTCCCGCCGGGGCCAAACCCCAAGCATCGGAGAGAGACGCCGCTTGAACATCCAAACCCCTGGCCTCCGCGCTGCGGAACCGCGCCAATCCAGTGACCAGCGTTCCATCACGCTGCAATTCCACGACAATGCGCTGCTGCCCCTGCTGCATGGCGAACATGATCGTCATCTGGCGCGGATCGAACAGGTGCTTGGCGTGCGCGTGGCTTCACGCGGCAATCGCATCGCCATCTCAGGCGGGGCGGAACGGACGGAAATGGCGGAAGCGGCCTTGCTTGCGCTATGGAAACGGCTGGAACGGGGTGAACATGTCGGCACGGCGGAAGTGGAAGCGGCCTTAAGGCTCGCTGAGGGCGGCGCGGCGCAGGGCGAACCGCGCCTGCCCTTGCAGGATCTCCCGGCGATCCGCACCCGCAAGGGCGCGATTGCACCGCGCAGCGCCGCCCAAGCAGCCTATATTGATATGCTTTCGCGCAACGACATGGTGTTCGGCATTGGCCCCGCCGGTACGGGCAAGACCTATCTGGCGGTGGCCCAAGGGGTGGCCCTGCTGCAATCTGGCCGGGTTGACCGCATTGTGCTGTCCCGCCCCGCAGTGGAGGCCGGCGAAAGGCTTGGCTTCCTGCCCGGCGATATGAAGGAAAAGGTGGACCCCTATCTCCGCCCGCTTTACGACGCCCTGCATGACATGCTGCCCGCCGAACAAGTGGCGCGGCGCATCTCAGCGGGGGAGATTGAAATCGCTCCACTCGCCTTCATGCGTGGCCGCACCTTGGCCCATTGTTACGCCATATTGGATGAGGCGCAGAATACCACGCCTGCCCAGATGAAGATGTTCCTGACCCGCATGGGGGAGGGGAGCCGGATGGTGATCACGGGTGACCCCACCCAGATTGACCTGCCGCCCAACCAGCCCTCTGGCCTTGTTGAGGCACTTTCGATTGTTTCCGGGGTGGAAGGTATCGGCATTACGCGCTTTTCTGATCAGGATGTGGTAAGGCATCCGCTGGTTGCCCGGATCGTGGCCGCTTATGGGCGGGCCGATGAGCAGAACCGGGCGAAGAAGGAGAAATATGGAACCGGGAAGTAGCCGTCCCGGCCAGGGGCGCCGCAAGGGCGCCTCGGCTGGGCTTCGGAGCGGATCGGCGGAGGGGCTTGATATCTCCGTGATCCTTGCGGCGCCGGGCTGGCGCGCCGCCATCAGGCAGCCTGAGGCGCTGGCGCGCCGTGCGGCAGATGCAGCCCTGCGCGAAGCGGGGGCAGCGGGCGCGGTTACCGTGCTGCTGGCCAATGACACCACCGTGAAGCGGCTGAATGGCACGCATCGCGCCAAGGCAAAGCCCACTAATGTGCTGTCCTTTCCGGGCGGCGTTCCTGGTTATTTGGGCGATGTGGCGCTTGCCCTTGGGGTGGTGCGGCGTGAAGCGCGCGGCAATGGCCGGCGTGTGGCGGCACATTTCGCGCATCTTGTCGCGCATGGCGCGCTGCATCTGGCTGGGCATGATCATTTGCAAGCCGGTGAGGCGCGGCGGATGGAACGCGCCGAGGCGCGCGTCATGCGCCGCCTTGGCCTGCCCAATCCCTGGCGGGGCGCAACATGAGCGAAGCCGGCCAGAAACCCGGCCTGTTCTGGAAGCTCCAGGGCATGCTGCGCCGCAAGGAAGCGGAATCCATTCGCGATCAGGTGGAAGAACTGATCGAACGCCATGAAGTGCCAAGCGAAGCGCGCCCAGGCGATGGCCAGACCACGAGCCTTGATGCCGAAGAACGCGCACTGCTTGGCAATGTTCTGCGCCTGCGCGGCATCACCGCCTATGATGTCATGGTGCCCCGCGCCGATATCATGGCGATACCGGAAGGCCATTCATTGAATGAGACCATCGCGCTGATCCAGACCGAAGGCCATAGTCGCTATCCGGTCTATCGCGACGGCCTGGATGACATTATCGGCATGGTGCATATCAAGGATGTCTTTGCTGCCGTCGGCAAGGAAGAAAAAGCCTTTGCGCTGGCCGATATCCTGCGCCGGCCGCTTTTTGTGGTGCCATCCATTCCCGTGCTTGATCTGCTTTTGCAAATGCGTCAGGCGCGCGTGCATATGGCGCTGGTCGTGGATGAATATGGCGGCATAGATGGCCTGATCACGATTGAGGATCTGGTCGAGACCATCGTCGGCGATATCAGCGATGAACATGATGAGGTTCAGGCGCAGCAGATCACCGAACGCCCCGATGGCGCGCTTGACCTTGATGCACGCACGCCCATCGCGGCTTTCGAGGAAAAACTCGGAAATGTGCTGACCGATGAGGAGCGCGCCGCCGATATTGATACGGTGGGGGGCTTGGTCTTCACGCTTGCGGGGCGCGTGCCGGCCAAGGGGGAATTGGTTTCCCATCCCTCGGGGCTTGAGTTTCGTATTCTGGACGCTGACCCACGACGCATCCGGCGCTTGCGCGTGCGCCGGCCAGGTGCCAATTCCCGCGTCGCAGCGGAATAGGAAGGCTCGGTTTCGGATGGGGCGGATTTGGCGGGCACTCGCTTCGCGGCATGGCTGGCGCGCGCAGGTGACCGCCTTCGGGCTTGGCATGCTGGCGGTCCTCGCGCTGCCGCCACTGCACATCATCCCGGCCTTGTTTCTCGCGATCCCCGGGCTACTCGCCATGATTGGCGGGGCGGCAAGCTGGACCGCCGCCTTCTGGATCGGACTCGCCTGGGGTTTTGGCTTCTTTGCCGGCGGGCTTTACTGGATCACCTCCGCCATTCTGACCGATGTGGCGCGGTTTTGGTGGCTGGTGCCGATTGCGGTGCCGGCACTGGCGCTGCCGCTTGGGCTGTTTGTGGCGGTGCCGGCGGCCATTGCCTGGAAAGCCACGCCCGGCTGGCCGCGTGTGCTGGTGTTTGCCGGTGGCTTTGTCGGCTTTGAATTGCTGCGTGGTACGATCCTGACCGGCTTTCCCTGGAATTTGATGGGCACGGTCTGGGCCTTTGATGCGCTGCCCATTCAGATGGCGGCGATCATCGGCGTGCATGGGCTTTCGCTGATCACGCTTACGGTGGCGGCCACGCCCATTCTGGATCGGCGCGCCTTTCTGGGCGGTGTTGCGGTGCTGGCGTTTTGCGGCGCCTTTGGCTTCGCCCGGCTTTGGGCACCGGAGCCCGAGCCTCAGCCGGTCGGCCTGCTGATTGTGCAGGGCAATATCGCGCAGGAGGTAAAGTGGCGCGAGGAATCCCGCGTGCCAATCCTGCGCCGCTATGTGGAAGCAACGCGGGAGGCAGCCTTGGCGGCTATCCGCGAATTGCCGCCGGGACATCGGTTGGCGGTGATCTGGCCGGAAACCGCTGTGCCCTTCCTGCTGCCCAATGATCCCGAGGCGCGGCGGCTGGTCGCTGGCGCGCTGCCGCAAAATGCCCTGCTGCTGACCGGCACCGTGCGGGGTGACTTTACGCCGGAAGGCTATGCACGGGATTTGTTCAATAGCCTGGTCGTGATCAGCCCGAATACGCAGGTGCTGGCGTCAGCCGATAAGGTGAACCTGGTGCCCTTTGGCGAATTCATGCCCTTGCGCGGGCTTTTGCCGATCCGGCTGGTGCAGAGCACGCGGGATTTCACGGCGGCTGAGGAAAGGCGCCTGGTCGTCGCGGGCTGGCTGCCGCCCTTTGTCGGGCTGATCTGTTATGAGGTGATTTTCACCGGACGCATTATGCCGGCGCGGCGGCCTGCCTGGATTGTGAATGTGACGAATGATGCCTGGTTCGGCATTACCGCCGGGCCTTGGCAGCATTTGGCGGCGGCCAGATTGCGGGCGGTGGAAGAAGGCCTGCCTTTGGCGCGGGCGGCGCAGACGGGTGTATCGGCGGTTTTTGATGCGCGTGGGCGCCTGGTGACGCGGGGCCCGCTTGGCGAGTCTGCCATTATCCGGGCCTTGCTGCCCGCGCCACGTGCACCGACCTTCTATGGCTATCTTGGTCTGGCCTTGCCTTTTGGCCTTGCCCTGGCCATTTTCGCCTTTGGGTGGATTTTGTCGGCACGAAATCAACGATGATGTTTCAGTTTTGCGTGACATCTTGAAAAATATTGTTTCTTTTTTGAGAATTAAGAAAAACTTGTAGCTTACCTTCGTTCCTTAAGTTATTCTCAATCAACTTCAATCGCTGGTGGGGATAGGTTCTTGATGCTGCATGCAACCAAAACCCACGGCTGCGATCCAGAATAACGCGTGAAAGTTGCCTTCGCGGCAAGGAGAGGAAAGATATGAAATCGGTAGTTGCCATGAATGACCTTGATGAACTTGCCGCCAAAGGCGAACGTGAACACCGGGCCAGCCCGATTGACGCCCATGTGGGCGCCAGGGTTCGTCTGCGCCGCACGCTTCTGGGCATGAGCCAGGAGAAGCTGGGCGATGCACTCGGCCTTACCTTCCAGCAGGTCCAGAAATATGAACGCGGCGTCAATCGCATTGGGGCCAGCCGTCTTTTTGATCTGGCCCGGGTGCTGGATGTGCCGATCGGCTTCTTTTTCGATGATCTGCCCCCGGAGATGGGGGGCAATGTCGCGGTGCGCAGCCGCCCCGCGCTGTATGGCTTCGCCGAAGCCCAGGATGGTTTCGAAGACGAGAATATGGGCAAGCGCGAAACCCTGGAACTGGTGCGCGCCTATTACCGCATCACCGATCCGGCCGTGCGCAAGCGGGTCTTTGACCTGATCAAAAGCCTGGCGCCGACAGAATAATCCAAGCCATCACCGGGCGGCGTCAGCCGCTCGGCCCCGCCCGGCGCAGCATGAACAGCGCCTGTTCGCCAAACAGATTGGCGAGCCTCAGGGAACGCCGCCACGGCGCCCGCAGCCCCTGTTCATCGACCGCGAGCCAACGTTCCACCGCATAACCATCCAAGGCGCAGAGAGCGGTGAAATCCGTAATCGTGCAGGGGTGGATACTGGGCGTGTCATACCAGGGCCGGTTCCAGGTTTCCGTATCCGGCATGCGCCCGCCCCAAAGCAGCCGCCAGCGCATCTGCCAATGGCCAAAATTGGGGAAGGACACAATCGCGTGCCGCCCGATGCGCAGCAATTGCCGCAGCACTTCGCGCGGTTTTTCCACCGCCTGCAGCGTGCGTGACAGCACCACATAATCAAAGGCGCCATCGGGGTAGAAGGCCAGGTCATGATCCGCATCGCCGTGAATGACCGCGAGCCCGGCCGAGACCGCCTTGGTCACCTGCGCCATGTCAATTTCAATGCCGCGCGCATCGGCACGTTTTTCGCGCGCCAGATATTCAATCAGCGCGCCATCGCCGCAGCCAATATCAAGCACGCGCGCATCATGGGGAATCATCTCCGCAATCAGGCGAAGATCAAGGCGCATATTCTTCGCGACATATTGCACGCCATCCATGGTGACGACCTAAACCCCAAGGCGTTCGGCGCAACCGGCGAGGAAACCGCCAAGCGCGCGATGGAAATCAGGTTCTTCCAGCAGGAAGGCGTCATGGCCCTTGTCGCTGTCAATCTCAACGAAACTGACATTGGCTGCGGCCATGTTCAGCGCGCGCACCAGGGTGCGGCTTTCGCTGGTGGGGAATAGCCAATCGCTATTGAAGGAAGCGACAAAAAACCGCGTCGCCGTGCCGCGAAAGGCCTTGGCCAGATCACCTTCATGATCGGCGGCAAGATCAAAGAAATCCATCGCCCGCGTGATCGTCAGGTAGGCATTGGCATCAAAACGGCGAACAAAAGTGGAGCCCTGATGGCGGAGGTAACTCTCCACCTCAAACACATCTTCCAGAAATGTGAGTGCGGAGGCGCCGCGCAGCCGCCGGCCGAATTTCCGTGTCAGTGCCTTCTCAGACAAATAGGTGATATGCGCCACCATGCGCGCAACGGACAGGCCCTTGGCTGGGATGATGCCCGCTTCCCAATAGCGCCCGCCGCGCCAATCGGGATCGGAATGAATGGCGGCGCGCCCCACTTCATGAAAGGCGATATTCTGCGCCGAATGATGTGCGGCGGTCGCAATAGGGGCGGCGGCATAGACCGCTTCCGGATAGGTCGCGGCCCATTCCAGCACCTGCATCCCGCCCATGGACCCGCCAATCACGGCAAGCCAGCGATTGATGCCAAGCTTTTCCATCAGGCGTTTTTGTGCGCGCACCATGTCGCGAATGGTGACCGAGGGAAAATCCGTCCCCCAAGGCCGGCCAAGCCCGCGCCCGGCGGCATCGGTCATTTCACTGCGTGGCCCGGTGGAGCCCATGCAGCCGCCGAGCACATTGGCGCAAACCAGGAAATAGCGATCCGTATCCAAAGGCCGGCCAGGGCCGATGATATTCTCCCACCAGCCGGGCTTGCCCGTGATGGGGTGGGTTTCGGCGACATATTGATCGCCCGTCAGCGCATGGCAGATCAGCACCGCATTGCTGGCCGCTGCATTGAGCCGCCCATAGGTGCGATAGGCGACCGTGAGGGGGGCGACGACCGCGCCGCATTCCAACGCCAGCCCATCGGGAAACTGGGCGGCCTGATGATCCACATCGGGCAGCGGGGCGATGGTTTGGCTCATAAGGGCGCTTTTACGCTGCCCCGTCCCCCCGGCGCAACCTTCGCTTGTGTGGGAAGGGCGCTTGGCGCGCGGCGATGTGGGGGTTATTGCTTCCCGAAAGATTTGGTCCCGCATGAACGATAAGCCCCCTGCCTCCCAAGCTGCCGATCCCGCCCTTCTGGCGCTGCGCGCCGAGATAGATGCGCTGGATGACGCGATGCATGATCTGCTGATGCGCCGCGCTGGCGTTGTGGCGCGCATGGCCGCGAGCCGCATCAAGGCGGGCGCGGGGTCGCCCTTTCGTCCGGGGCGGGAAGCGGCCGTGTTGCGTCGCCTTCTTGCACGGCATTCTGGCGCGCTTTCTCGTGGCGC
Organism: Roseomonas sp.; assembly: GCA_020249865.1. Taxonomy (GTDB): domain Bacteria; phylum Pseudomonadota; class Alphaproteobacteria; order Acetobacterales; family Acetobacteraceae; genus Neoroseomonas. Next base: position 57,728 of record JADCEV010000044.1, read on the forward strand.
GGTGGTGCGCATCTGGCGGCATATCATCATGGCCCATACCGCCATCCAGGGCGCCTTTACCGCCGCCGTGGTTGCTTCGAGCGAAGCGGCGCAGACGATGGCGCTGGCGCGGGAGCATTTCGGCACCGCCACGCCACTGACCCCCTTTGCTTCCCCCGCGCAGGCTTTGGCGGCGTTGAGTGCGGGCAAGGCATCGGTCGCGGTGCTGCCAGCGCCGGCGGGCGAAGGGGAGGGCGCCTGGTGGCAAAGCCTGGAAGCGCCTCGGCTTTCCGTTGTGGCACGCTTGCCCTTCATTGCTGATACCGCGCGCGCCGATGCGGCGCTGGTGGTCGCGGCTTTGCCGGCGGATGCCTCGGGCGAGGATCAGAGCCTCTTGCGCCTCGAAGCCAGCGCCGAGGCATCGCGGGAAAGTTTTGTCCGTATGCTGAGCGAAGCCGGACTTGCAGGGCGAATCCTGTGCCTCGCGCGCCAGGGCGGGCGCAGCCTGGCGCTTGCTGAAATTGAGGGCTTTATCGCCGCGGGTGATGCGCGGCTTGCCGGGCTTAATGCTGTTCTGCTGGGCGCCTATGCCGTGCCAATTGCTGGAGATCTGCCATGACCGTGATGCCGCGCCCTTCGATCCTTTCGGTGGAACCTTATGTCGGGGGCGAATCGAAAATCCCCGGCGTCAATCGCGTGGTGAAGCTTTCATCCAATGAAGGCGCTTTCGGCCCGCCGCCCGGCGCGATTGAAGCGATCCGCAATATGGCAGCCGAAGCACATCGCTATCCCGATGGCGGCGTGACCGCGCTGCGGGAGGCGATTGGCGCGCGCTTTGGCCTCGACCCCGCGCGGATTGTCTGTGGCAATGGCTCCGATGAATTGCTGGCGCTGCTGATCCTTGCCTATGGCGGTGAGGGGACAGAGCTGGTGATGTCTGCCCATGGCTTCATGATGTATGACATCACCGGGCGCTGGGCCGGTTGCCGTGTGATCAAGGTGCCGGAACGCAACCTGACTGTGGATGTGGATGCGATGCTGGCTGCGGTGGGGCCGCGTACCAAGCTGGTGTGCCTGGCCAATCCGAATAACCCTACCGGTTCCATCCTGCCGCAATCCGAAATCGTCAGGCTGCGCGCGGGGCTGCGCGAAGACATTCTGTTGGTGCTTGATTCTGCCTATGCCGAATATGTCACGCGCCCGGATTATGATGCCGGCGCGGCGCTGGTGGATGCGGGTGGCGGCAATACGGTGATGACGCGCACCTTTTCCAAGATATTCGGGCTTGGCGGCATGCGGCTTGGCTGGGCTTATGCGCCGGCAGCGGTGGTGGGCGTGCTCTCACGCGTGCGTGGTCCCTTCAATGTGAATGCGGCGGCCATGGCGGCTGGCATTGCGGCGGTGCAGGAAGCGGGCTGGATTGAAAAATCCATCGCGCATAATACCGAATGGCGCAGCAAGCTGGCGGCAGCGCTGACGGCGGCGGGCGTGAAGGTCTGGCCGAGCGACGGCAATTTCCTGCTGGCTGATTTCGGCTCGGCAGAAAAGGCCAAGGCCGCCGATGCCGCGCTGAAATCGCGCGGGCTGATCATGCGCGCCATGGGCGGCTATGGCCTGCCCGCGTGCCTGCGCATCAGTATTGGCACGGGTGAGGAATGCCAGATGGTGGCGGATGCCGTTGCAGCCTTCATGGCGCAACATGGCTGAACCGCTGTTCAATCGGCTCTGCCTGGTTGGCATTGGCCTGATCGGGTCTTCCATTGCGCGTGTCGCCAAAAAGCGAGGCGATATTGCGAAGACCATTGTGGTCACCACGCGGCGGGCTGAGACACTCCAGCGCGTACGCGAATTGGGCCTGGCGGATGTGGTGGAAGCCGATGCCGCGCGCGCCGTTGAAGGCTGTGATGGCGTTATTTTCTGCATCCCCGTTGGTGCTTATGCCGAAGCGATGCGCCATATCGCGCCGCATCTGGCGCCGGGTACTGTGCTGACCGATGTCGGTTCCACCAAGGGCAGCGTGGTGCGAGACTTGGCGCCGCTCCTGCCAGCGGGTGTGCATCTTGTGCCAGCACATCCCATGGCGGGAACCGAGCATTCCGGCCCCGATGCGGGTTTCCCGGAATTGTTCGAAGGCCGCTATTGCATCGTGACACCCCTGCACGACAGCGACCCGGCGGCGGTAGAAAAGGTGAAGGAGCTTTGGCGGCGCTGCGGTTCCATGATCGAGACGATGGACCCAGTGACGCATGACAAGGTTGTCGCCATTGTCAGCCATTTGCCGCATTTGATTGCCTTCACCATTTGCGGCACGGCGGATGATCTGGCGGAAGAAACCAAGGAAGCCGTGCTGAAATTCGCGGCTTCCGGCTTTCGCGATTTCACGCGCATCGCCGCATCGGATGTGGATATGTGGCGCGATGTTTTCCTGAATAATCGCGAAGCGGTGCTTGAGATGCTGTCGCGCTTTGCTGAGGACGCGCATGCCTTTGGCCGCGCCATTCGCTGGGGCGAGGCCGGCTTTATCGAAGACCGCATCAGGCGCGGGCGGAAGATCAGGCGTAGTCTCATTGAGCGGAAGCAGGCGTGATTTAGGGCGCCTTGACCTACTGGCTACCGCTATTGGTGATTTTCGCAGTTTTCGTTTTGGAGGTTTGCAAATGATAAGGCCCTTCAGTCAGCGTGTCTTTGTTGTCCTTTGGTTTATATGCATTTTGGGGGTCATCGCGGCTATGATTGCTGGACTTACGCAAATAGGCGAGAGAGGATGGCTTCAACGAATCCTAATCATCGTGCCAACGGTTGCCGGAATTTTAGGAATCCCTGTTTTGCTACTACAATATCTTGTTCTCGGGTTTTTCAATCCCTTTCGCCTTTTCCAGGCTCGATGAAAAATATCGTATTGATAATTAGTGCAAACACGATATTTTGTCTTATCAAGAAGATTCAATGTGGTTCATCTATAGCGTTATCACCGGTTCTAAACCTAAATCTCTCCAGTTTATTTAACCTCATCGCTTTGGGCGAATGATGCTGTAATCAACAACTGTCGATTGAATCAGCGCCGGGTCAACGGCTTCTTAGAAGCCCAACTCGCAAGATAGCGTCACGTCCAATCGGGGCCAGTAAATTCGATTTGCAAACACCTCAAGAAGGCTTTTTCTTCGCTTTCAAGCCTAACTCAGACAAGATCAGCCTTCAGCACTTCCCCCGCCAGATAAAGACTGCCCGCAATCAGCACGCGCCCTGGCTTGGCCTTGGCCGCGATTTTACCCAGCGCCGCGCTGACCGTCGGGCCGGCTTCGGCGATGCCGCCACTCGCGCTGATGATGTCTTCAACGCGCATCGCCAAATGCTGGCCAGGTTCCGCCACCGCATGGATGCTGGTGGCAAAGGGCAGCAAGGGGCGGAGGAATTCCACACTCGCCTTGCCCTGCTTCATGCCGATGACAAGATGCAAGGGCTGATCGCGCCATTGCGTGAAATGCTGCGCCAGCGCCTGGCCCGCGCCGGCATTATGCCCGCCATCAAGCCACAGCGAAAAACCCGCCGGCAGCAACGCAGACAAACGACCTTCCAGGCGCTGCAAGCGCGCAGGCCAGGAGGCTTGCGCAATGCCGCGCGCAATCGCTGCGTCATTCAGCCAGGGCAGGCCCGCGGCGCGTAGGGCGGCAATGGCGATGCCGGCATTATCCGCCTGATGCGGGCCGATCAGCCCTGGTGGCGGCAGGCTCAGCGCGCCCACGGCATCACGGTAGAGCAAGCCCTCTGGCGATGCCTCACAAAACCAGTCCTGATCACGCCGCAGCAGCTTCGCGCCGCGTTCGGCTGCGGTGGCACTGATCACTTCCAGCGCTTCCGCGCCTTGCGCGCCCGTGGCGCAGGGCACGCCCGCGCGCATGATGCCGGCTTTCTCACCCGCGATCTTGCCGAGCGTATCGCCGAGGAAATCCATGTGATCCATGGAAATGGAGGTAATCGCCGATGCCGCCGGGCGCGGCACGACATTGGTCGCATCAAGCCGCCCACCCAGGCCCACTTCCAGCACCAGCAAATCAGCCGGCACGCGGCTGAACAGCACGAAGGCGACAGCGGTGGTGATTTCAAACACCGTGATCGGCGCGCCAGCATTCACCGCTTCCACTTCTTCAAGCGTCGCGGTCAGAACCTCATCCGTCACATAATCGCCCGCCAGCCGGATACGTTCATGAAACCGCACCAGATGGGGCGAGGTATAGACATGCACGCGCTGCCCCGCCGCTTCGCCGATGGCGCGCAGAAAAGCGCAGGTGGAGCCCTTGCCATTGGTGCCAGCAACGTGAATGACCGGCGGCAGCCGCCGTTCCGGATGGCCGAGTTTGCCGAGCAGCGCCTCCATCCGGCCCAGGCTCAGATCAATAAGCTTGGGATGGAGCGCGTGCAGACGCTCCACAATCGCTTCAGCGCGGGACAAGGGAATTACGGCGCCGGCGCCGCGGCGGCTTCGGCTTCCTCATCGCTTTGCGCAAGTACCGGCTGGCGCAGCAATGAGATAACGCGCGCAAGGGTTTCACGCATTTCGCCCCGCTTCACCACCATGTCCAGAATGCCATGTTCCAGCAGGTATTCGGCGCGCTGAAAGCCCTCGGGCAGTTTTTCGCGCACGGTCTGTTCAATCACGCGCGCCCCGGCGAAGCCGATCATGGCACCTGGCTCGGCGATTTGGATATCGCCCAGCATGGCGAAGCTGGCCGTGACACCGCCCGTGGTTGGATCGCACAGCACGGTAATGAAGGGCAGGCCCGCTTCCTTCACCATGCGCGTCGCAATCACCGTGCGCGGCATTTGCATCAGGCTGATGGCGCCTTCCTGCATGCGCGCCCCGCCCGAGGCGGTGAACACGATCAGCGGCGCATCCTGCAACACGGCAAGCTTGGCGGCGGTGACAATCGCCTCACCCACGCCGGCGCCCATGGACCCGCCCATGAAGGCGAATTCAAACGCGGCAACCACGGCACGTTGGCCATTGATGGTGCCATGTGCCACGGCCACGGCATCATCCATGCTGGTCTTGGTTTGGCTTTCGCGCAGCCGGTCCGCATAGCGGCGCTGATCACGAAAGCGCAGCGGGTCAGTCGGCGCCTTGGGCAATTCAATGCGCGAAAATCCGGGATCGAGTGTGGCTTCCAGCCGCTGTGCGGCGCCGAGCCGCATGTGATGCCCGCAATGGGTACATACCCGCAGCGCGCGTTCCAGATCGCGATGAAAAATCATCTGCTGGCAGGCAGGGCAATTGTGCCAGAGGTTTTCCGGCGCTTCCCGCTTGAACAGACCCTGGATCTTCGGCAGGGCCCAATCGCTGATCCAGTTCATGGCATATCCTTAAGCTTGGGGCCGATGCCCCTTTGGCTGGCAAATAGCCCAGATGGGCGGCTGGGGGAAACCCGGCTTTATTCCCTGGGCTTTTCCGGGCTGTCTGGCTGGGGCGGCACTTCCGCCGCATCCCTGGCCCGCGCCTGAGCCTTGCGGCGGCGCAGATTCTCCCGGAGCGCTGCGGCCAGCCTTTCTTCGCGCGACGGCGCGGGTTTGGGCGGGGATTTGCCAGGCTTTTCCATGGAATTGGCAATTGGCAGCAGCCGCGCCCGGCATCAAGGGGTTGCGGGACGCCCCAGGCTGGGGCTAAGGGAAGCCGCGCCGATCGGGCCTTGGCTGTTGTAGCTCAGTGGTAGAGCACTCCCTTGGTAAGGGAGAGGTCGAGAGTTCAATCCTCTCCAACAGCACCACGGCTTAGCCTTGATCGGCAAAGGAAATCAGGCAAAACAAGGTTTTGTGACGGCTCCGGTGATACACTGGAGTGATCCACTTGGCCCTTCCAATGACGCGCCCGACCAAACACCCGAAGACCGGCTTTTACCGCATCCGAATGAGAGTCCCTCTGGACCTCCGCGAGGTCATGGGGAAATCAGAACGTATTGTTTCCCTGGGGACCAAAGACCCAAAGGAGGCGGAAGCGCAGGCACCCTCCGCCATTGCAAAGGCACGAGCCGAGTTCAACGCCGCGCGGGCCGCGTCTGGCCCTCCCCGCCGCATGGCGCATATCGAAGTCATGGCCCTATGTGGCGACTGGTATCGCGATTTTTTGGCGCTTTGGGAGGAGGACCCCGGTGATCGCGCCGATTGGGAGGAGTTCGCCGCGCTTATGGTCGGCAAGCTGGAAGACCTGGAACGGTATGGCCCAATCGCCTTGAAGCAGGAACGGCAGGAGTTGAACGACGCAAAGCGCTTCCTGGCAGCCAAGGGCATCCCTGCGGACGAGGATAGCGTTCGGCGCTTCGCTTCTGCCCTCATGGAAACGAAGCTCAAGGCGGCTTCCACCCTTAAGGCGAGGAGTGCTGGCGACTACTCGCCTGACCGCTACCTAGAGACCTTTCCACAGCAACCCCAGGGACAGCCTAAACCGGACCCGCTTCCGGCTAAGGACCTTCTTGCGGCGTGGGAGACGGAGCGGAAACCCGCCGCAAAGACACGCGAGAAATACTCAGGCACTTTTCGGAATATCACGCGGGTCCTTGGCTTCGACGACTTGCGACGAATAACGCCCGATGATGTTCTAAAGTTCAAACGGCATAGGCTTGAAGTCGAAAAGCGCCATCCCGGAACAGTAGAGGATGATATCCGGAATGCGGGAGCAGTCTGTAAGTGGGGCGTTAGGAATCGCTTTTTGTCCTCAAACCCCTTCGACGGCCTAGCTCCCAAAGCACCCCGAACGCTTACCTCACGGGAGCCTTACAGCGATGAGGAGGCGCGGCTCATCCTCACAGCCGCACGGAAAGAGAAAGGCTGGCTCCGCTGGGGGCCTTGGCTTTTGTGCTTTACGGGCGCTCGCATCGGGGAGCTTGCGGAGCTTCGCCGCAAAGACGTGCGGGAGGAGAACGGCGTTAGCTTCCTCGATATCCGCCCGTATGAAGCGCGGCCCGGGAAGAACGCAACCATGCAACGCATGATCCCGCTTCATCCCGCCGTGATAGACGAAGGCTTCCTTGCCTACGTCGCCACCCTTCCACATGACCCTAACGGCCCTCTCTTCCCGTGCATTCCGCCTGACCCGCTTGGAAAACGCGGCACAACCGCGCAAGCGAGACTTGGCCGCTGGACGCGGGGGAAATTGAACCTCAAGGATCAGAAAAAAGCCCCCGCGCATTCGTGGCGGCACCGCATGGAAGACGAACTACGCAAGGTCAACATGCATCCGGAACTGATGGACGCCATCACCGGAAGACACAACCCGCGAAATGCTGGCGCGGGATACGGGAAGGGATACCGAGGAATGCCCGGCACAGTGCTGAAAGCGCTCCGCCGCATTCCATCCCCGCTTGCGAAAGACGCAAAGACGGGAAGGGAAACCTCGAAGGGGCGCAGGCGCCTATAACTGCGGGCACCAATTACCCGCCCCTTCCCCAGCAAATATGCTGCGCCCTGGCAGGCAATGATTGCTGGGGGCGGATCAGAAGGACTCTAACGGGTCACTCTCCGGGTCCGCTCCCTACGCATCGCTCGCCGGGGCTTCGTCGCAGCGTGTGCAGTCAATGCCACGCCGTATCCGTCCAACCAAAACGCCCAACCTAACACGCTCCCGTGAGAGAATTGCCCAGGCACGTCCAGGGCTTTTCTCACGAAACCGGGAAAGCGCTCAGGGAGGGCTTGCCCTCATTACTGCCATGGAAAAGAAAACCCCACACACAAGCATCCCATTCACTGCGGGCCGCTACAAACTGCCCTGTAAATACCTTGTCTCCGGAGAAGGGAAATCCGCAAAAGCCCACGTCATGTTTTACGGAGGCATACAATTCACCACTGACCGGGAGCCTTGGGAGAGATTCCTCCGAGACCTTCAAGGAAATGCCCCGCTAGTTTACCTTCACAATAATCGGGCGAAGGGAAAGGGGCGGTCTTATCTTGCGGTGACCTTACCCGATGGCAAACAGAAGAACCTTGCCCGCGTTCTTTTTGAAGAGGAAGCAATAGGCAACCACCTACGCTATCACGACAAAAACCCCTTCAATCTTACGCGAGAAAATGTCGCCCCAATCAAGCGCGACACTGCCATGGCGCAAGCAAGGGCGTGGGGCTTAATGTGAAGACCGCGCTCGGGGACCTTCTGAGGTCACCACGTTTTCAGATCAGAAAAACAGACCCGCACACTGTTCGGCGCTACGCCCACGCACTACGCGCGGGGGCGGAGTTCCCCCCGATCAAGGTAGCAAACATTGCTGGCGCCTTGGTGTTGGTAGATGGCTACCACCGCGCAGCCGCACATGAGATGGTTGGCTCGGCATTCATCGAAGCGGAGATTGTCGAAGCGAGTGAGCCTGAGGCGCTATGGCTGGCCGCAGAGGCAAACCTTAGACACGGGAAGCCACTAAACCGGGCCGAGGTGCGAAAGGCTTTCGCAGCATTCATCCGCGCCAGACGCTACAAGGTGGCAGGCAAAGGCAACCGGCCCGCCCGGCTCCTCTCATTGAGGGAAATTTCGCGGGAGTTTGGCGGAATTGTTCCCCACACCACTGTGCGGAATTGGCTCATAAAGGACCACCCCAAGGTGGCGAGACTTTATGGCGGGGAGGCGGACCCTTGGAGAAACGCGGAACCGCCCGCACCGGAACCCCCAGAAGCGATATTCACGCGGGAAGCGGAGGCGGCGCTCCGTGCTGCCGTTACGGCTGCCCGTGGCGTCCAAGACCCGGAGCGACGGGGGCAGATTATCGCCGCCACTGAGGGGGCTTTACGGGAAATCCGAGAGGCCGCCCGGTGGAAACCGCTTGAGCCCTTCGAGTTCTAACTCGGAGCCCCTTAGGAAAGCCCCACTCGGCCTGTTCAAAAACCCCTCCACTAGGCAACAGCGCGGGGCATGCCGTTCAAAATGAACACCCTTAAAAAATTGAATATATGAGGTTTTATGGTGTGGATAGGGGGAGGGGGGAGCGAATATTTTTGGCCACGAACTCGAGGCGCATCCCCGCAATGGCGGCGGCGTCGTTACCCCCCTTAGGGGGAGCGGGACCGCCCAGGCGCATGCCTTGGCCGAGCATGTCCCCCTATCTGCGCCGCCGCTGCCCGAGCACCACCAATGTAGAAATCCCCAGCGTAAAGCCCGCGACCAAAACAAGTAGGCCACCAGCCACACCCACGATAAGCCCGTAATCACGAGCAAGGGGCAACCCAACCGCAAACAACGCGAAGAATAACCAAACCAGTCCAACTGTCATTTGCAGAAGCGCCAGCAGCGCTGGAACGAGGTCCGCTAATAGGTTTGCCAAAAATATGGAGAGGCCGTCCATGAAGCGTGGCGGTGGCAGGGGAATGCCTCGTGGTTCTATTCGCCGCCAACGAAGCCACGCTGAAAGCCAAACCGCTAACTGCCATGCCAGTAGGAGCGCGGCCCCAGCAGCGCACCATTCCGCTAGTCCAAAGCCGTTCTTGTCCATCCGCCCCTCCTTCCAGCGCCTAAACGCTCGCACTCAGTTTGTCAGTTGCCAAGACCGCCAGCTAAGGACCTATGTCTCACTAGACCCTGCCCTTGTGAGCCATCTCATGCCGAAGCAAATATGTCTCACAAAAGTTGTATTGACATTATGAGACGATTCAAGTCTTAATGTCTAAGACCCTTGTGAGACTCTCTCTCAGGGTTAAGACATGGGAGACATCGAAACATGTTAGTCGGATACGTTCGAACCTCGACAGTCGAGCAAGAGGCGGGCCTCGAGGCACAGGACCGGGACCTTCGCGCGGTGGGGTGCGAACGGGTGTTTGCGGAGCGGGTGTCGTCCATCGCTAAGCGGGCGCAACTTGAAGCCGCCTTGGACTTCGTGCGGCAGGGCGACACGCTGGCGGTATCGAAACTAGACCGCCTTGCTCGGTCTGTCCCCGATCTACTCTCCATTGTCGGACGCTTGGAAGCCAAGGGCGTGGCATTGCGGGTCCTGAGTATGGGCGGGCAGACAGTGGATACCGGCACGCCTACTGGACGCTTCACAGTAATTCTTTTGGGCGCCGTGGCAGAGTTTGAGCGGGCACTAATGCTAGAACGCCAGCGTGAAGGCATCGCCAAGGCGAAGACCGAAGGCAAGTATCGTGGGCGGCAGCCTACGGCGCAGAAAAAGGCTGAGGACGCGCGGCGCCTAAAAGCTGAGGGCGTGCGTCCGGTTGAAATCGCCCGCCGTCTCGGTATTGGCCGGGCAAGCGTTTATCGAATCCTCAGGGGCGAGAGTGTTGCCTGATATGAGCCACGCTTTCCGCCGCGCCGCCCCTTCCGGCCCCCGTCCCCGTCCCGCGCAGGCGCCAAGAACGTCCGGCTATCGCCCGCCCAAGACGCGATGGCACGCGCTTCTAGACCTCAGCATCGGGCTCGCCTTCTGGGGCGCTATGTTCGTCCTTTTCACCCGCTACATAGGCGTCATGCGATAGGTGAGAAACAGGCTTCTACCCCTTCGGGTGTAGTTTACTTGACCTGAAACCGTATCAAACCAAAGGCGACAAAAGCGCGAGACCGGCATGAGGAGCGAAACACCGCTACGGAACGGAATCCTCTGGCATGGGGTGTATTTTTGTGTGGACGCCCCCTCACCCTATTCAAATTACTCCCGATAGCGGGAGTTTCATTGCAAATAACTACCGATAATCCCAGCATAGAAAGGGCGACGGATATCCCGTCCGCAGAAAACGCATTCGCAAGGAGTAAGCAAAAATGCCGCACGCTCAGACATGGGAACAGGAAGCCGTAACGATGCTCGCTAACACCCGCAAAGGCGCTATCGCCGAAATCAGTGTGATTCTCGGAGGAGGCAGATTGGCAAGGAAAAAGGTGACTGAAATCGCTTCCCGCCTCTCACCTATCGAGACATGGCTTGCAGCAACGGGGGAAGCGTTTGCCATTCTTGAATCGCACTACCGCAGACTTAGTGCGGAGAAAGTTAGCCCTTCTTGAGGGACGCCTCGCCGCCACTCATAGCCCCCAAAGCGTTACGCCGAGGCCCCTTGGTGTAACGCGAAAGATCGCAATAGCGCCGCGCCAGATGCAGGGCAGTTCAACGCATCCCACCGCGCGGGGAAAGCCCCGCCCAGCCGCCCGGGGGAGGTTGTGGCGGATACAAACAGGTGATACACAGAGGCTCCCTAAGCTAACCGAAAGTCGTTGAAAATACTTGTTTCTGCCTAGATCGGGCCGAGTTCAATCCTCTCCAACAGCACCACGCATCACACCCCACGCCTGACCCC